>NZ_JBVVOU010000051.1:0-26432 GCF_055807635.1 Bradyrhizobium sp. Kon56
CATCGGTACGTGCGTCCCTCATGCGGGCGGCGACCCCGCGGCGCTTCAGCAGCAGAGCAATCCGACACCTTCTCAAAGTCCTCAAGCCGCACCTATGCCCCAACCAAGTCCGAAAACGTGACGTCTGAACGTTTCGAACAGGCGCAGCCGCAAACGAATGTTGCAGCTGCGCTTTCATCGCCCCTGCCTTTATTGTTCTCGCCCCGCGCTGACCTTCGGCCTGCTGACGATTATAGGTGCACGCATCAATGTCGCCCTGACGGACCTGCGGGCTGACGATGTCGGCCGAACTGTAGGCGAGAATGGGCGCTACCGCTTCTCGAGCGCAAGAAGCGGCTCAAGGCCCTCCTGCCGCGCCACAAGCTGACCGCGTTCAGCAAGCACCCCAAGGGCAGCGGCACAAAATTCTTTGCAGAGAAGCCGATCTGAGACATCTCGAAGGCGTCATGGCCAAGCGCGCCGACAGCCTGTACGCGTCCGGACGCCGGACCGCCGATTGGCTGAGGTAAAGACCGCACAGCGGCAGGAGGTAGTGATCGCCGGCTTCACGGCGCCGAGGCGAACCCGGCCCTTCTTCGGCGCCCTCGTGCTGGCGGTACGCGACGACGATGCATGGCGGTACATCGGCCACGTCGGCACCGGCTTCAGCCACCAAGTTCTCGAAGAGCTTCACAACAAGCTCGTGAGGCTCAAGACAGCCAAGTCGCCCTTCCCCGGCCAAAGTAAAGGATGAGCGGGTCACGACCTGGGTGCATCCTTCGTTGGTCGCGGAAGTGAAATTAGCGGAATGGACCAGCAAGGGCGAGCTGCGCCAGCCAGTCTATCTCGGCCTGAGGTCGGACAAATTGGCCAAGGACGTGGTTCGCGAAAAGAAATGGCCGCGAAAATAGTACGCCGAGACGAAACGTGGACCCCAGGAGTTCAACCAGCGGTGCGCTCGGATGCCGAAGGCCACGGCGGCAGGGGCGGCAGTCCGAGGGCCTTGCGTACTGGTCCGAACGACCTCCGGTGAGCTGCGCATGCACCAAGCCTGGCGAGCGCCTGATAATGAGCCGGCACCGGGTAGCCCTTGTGATCCGCGAATCCGTAGCCGGGGTGACGCACATCGAGCGTCCGCATTATGCTGTCGCGCTCGACTTTCGCGAGGATGGAGGCGGCGGCGATGCTGGCGGACTTGGCGTCGCCTTTAATGATGGACTGCTGAGGGATCTCGATTTCCTTCAACCGCTTCGCGTCAATCAGCAAGTGCTGCGGCGCCAACCCTAGGCCCCGGACCGCGCGCTGCATCGCCTGGATGCCTGCCCAATAGATGTTGATTTCGTCGATCTCCTCGACCTCGACGAATGCTACACACCAACTCTCTGCCTTTTCCTTGATTTCCTTCGCGAGTTCTTCGCGAGCGGCGGCATCGAGTTTTTTCGAGTCGTCGATTCCGATTATCCGCGTGCCGGGCTTCAGGATCACGGCGCCAGCAGAGACTGGCCCGGCGAGAGGGCTCATTCCCGCCTCGTCCACGCCTGCCACGGCATGATGGCCGCTTTCCCAGAGAGAGCTCTCGAAGCGGAGCATCTTTCGCAGGCGCTGCCCCTCGGACCTATTTTCGGAGCGCCGTTTATCGATTGAGGCCAGGATGGCACGGGCTCCCGCGCGGGCGTCGGCCCGCAAGATCTGCTCGATGCTGGCTTCGAGCGGTCTTTTCTCGACGACATAGCGCCGCCGCAATTCATCGAGTGAATACTGGGACATGGCGGCCTTCCTGAAGATTGACTGCGGGAAGCGTGTCGGTGAAATTTGTGGCGATTGTCTGAAGCTAGACCATGCCGTCATCGACTGCGCAACACCTTGTCGAAAGAACCGGACCGGCTCTCCATCTGAGGTCCCGCTGTTCTGGAGGGCCACTGATCCACACCTCGCGTCCACCGACCTCCGAGCGGAACCAACCGGTGTCTTCATCCCTTTAGAATGAGTGGAGCCTCGATCCCAGGGTGCTTCCGAGGGGACCGGCCCATGCTCCGACAAACCAGCAACGAAGAAGAGGTTCTGGACCGCACCGCCGGGGTCGCGGCCACCATCGCGGAAGAAGGCCTCCGGTATGTCAGCGACTCCGCGCCGGGGTACACGCGCAAGCGGACTGGAACCACTTTCAGCTACTACGACAAGGACGGCAAGCGCATCACCGATGCCGCCGTCATCCGACGCATCAAATCAATCGGCATCCCGCCGGCCTACGAATCCGTGTGGATCTGCCCGTCTTCGAACGGCCACATCCAGGCAACCGGGCTCGATGCGCGGGGCCGCAAGCAGTACCGCTACCACGCAAAATGGCGCGAGTTGCGCGACCAGAACAAGTACGAGCACATCATCCAGTTCGCGGCCGCGCTGCCAGCGCTGCGGGAGCGGGTCGCCGCCGACATGAAGCGGGACGGACTGCCCCGCGAGAAGGTGCTGGCCACGATCGCCAGTCTTCTGGAGAAGACGTTGATCCGGGTCGGCAACGCCGAGTATGCCGAGAAAAACAAGTCCTACGGGCTCACCACTATGCGCCGCAAGCACGTCGCGGTCGGGCGCGGCGTCCTTCGGTTCGACTTTACGGGCAAGTCGGGCAAACAGTGGAAGCTTCGCGTCGAGGACAAGCGGATAGCCGCGATCGTGAAGCGCTGCGCGGAGATCCCCGGACACGAGCTCTTCAAGTACCTGGACGACGACGGACAGCCCCGCACCGTCGATTCCGGCGACGTCAACGCCTACATCAAGGATATCACGGGCGAGGACTTCAGTGCCAAGGATTTTCGGACTTGGGCGGGAACGGTTCTGGCAGCGTTGGCCCTGACCGAATTCAAGAAGTACGATAGCCAGGCCGAGGCGAAGCGCAACGTCGTCGCCGCCATCGAAAGCGTCTCGAAGCAGCTCGGCAACACACCGGCGATCTGCCGCAAGTGCTACGTGCACCCGGAAGTCCTGAACGCCTACATGTCTGGTGACCTCGTGAAGATGATTGATGCCAAGATCGCGCAGAAGTTCAAGCGCCAGTACGCCAAGCTCACTCCCGACGAGATCGTGGTGCTGGCATTTCTCCGCAAGCGTCTCAATTCTCTGAAGGCGCCCGCCTAGCTCGCGTACCAGTCTCCGGACGCCCGCGTCCTCCTCGATGCTTGCGCGCACGCCTCGGCAGGTGCCGGAAGCTGTCGAAGGCGAACAGAAGCTGGCCGGCGTGCTTGTTATTGTCGGCTTGCTTGCCGCCTTCGCGCTTTCGGCCAAACGTAAAAGGGCATTGGACGCCTTCTGAATCAATCACGTGTTGGCCCACCTGCCAGAGTGCATAAATTCAGGCGGGGCTTTGGGGTCAGCCGCCGTCGCGTTCATCGTGGCGTGTTTGACCGAGTTCAGACGTATCGCGATGTAGACCGAGGAAGCCCCCCTTGCAACGACAACTTTTTAGTAGCTCCTTTATTCCTCTATTCCTCTATTCCGAAACTTCGATTGCAATGGGTTGGTGATCGGATGCATCCGTCGCTTCGTTGACCTCGATGCTGCGAACGTAGCCGGTCAAATCTTCCGTCACGAAAATGAAGTCGCGGCAGTCGGGCCCCTCGGCCCACTGCGCGCGGTCGTAGATTCCGCAAGTCGGCGCACGCGCGCGGCCGGGACGATCGGCGGTCCATGCATCCCGATACGCCAGACCAGGCCGGCCAGATCGGGCAATCAATGCGTGCTGAGGGTCGGCAACGTCAAAATTGAAATCACCACACAGCAGGCTCGACGCCGCGACGGTCTGACTTTCATACGGCTCATCGTGCCGGGAGCCGGCCTGCTTCGGACTCATTGACGCGTCCTCCTGCAAATCCAGCAGGCGAGCGATCTGTGCCTCGCGCTGGCCGGCCGAATGGAACTCGAGATGCGTGTTGACGACGCGGACCACGCCAAACGAGGCCTGAACCGTCACCTCCAGGGCGTGACGGCGCATGCTCCGCACCGCGGCTGCGGCGGGCCATGGCAGCAGATGGTTTGCAATCTGCAGCACCGGCAACCTCGACAGCGTCATGTTACCGAAGCGATGGAGGTTGCCATCAGGATCGACAGTTTCGATCGCGGGCCGGAATATTGCGGAGTAGCCGGGCAAAAGGGCTGCCAGCTGTTCGCTCTGATCCGCTCCATCACCAAATCTCGAGAAGTTCGCGCTCACCTCCTGGAAGCAGAACACGTCCGCATCGAGCGTCTGTCGAGCGACGGCAACGATCCTTGCCAGATCGGTCACGCCGTCGCAGCCCTTTCCGCACTGTATGTTCCAGGTGAGAAGTCTCATTAACGGATGCCTGCACGCATGAATGACTGGACGAACTGACGCTGGAACAGCAGAAACGCGATCAGCAGCGGCGCCATCGTCATCACGGTTGCCGCCGTGATCACTGACCAATCCACGCCGGTCTCAGGCGCGCCGAACACGGCAAGCCCCACGGTGAGCGGCCGCGCTTCCACCGAATTCGTGACGATCAACGGCCACAGGAAATTGTTCCAGTGATAGCTGACGGAGACGAGGCCAAAGGCGACATAGGTCGGGCGAGCCAGCGGGACATAGACCCGCCACAGGATTCCGAGCGGACCCGCTCCCTCGACCCGCGCGGCTTCGACCAACTCCTGGGGCACCCCCTTGAAGGTCTGCCGCAGCAGGAAGATGCCGAAGGCGCTCGCGAGATAGGGCAGCGCGATCGCAGGGATCGTATCGAGCAATCCCAGCTTGGCGATCGCGCGGTAGTTCTCGACGATCAGGACGTCGGGCATGATCATCAGCTGGAGCAGAACGAGGGCGAAAGCGATGCCGCTGCCCCTGAACCTGAAGCGCGCAAAGGCATAGGCGGCCAGCGTCGACAGGATGAGCTGACCAACCAGGATCAGCGTCACCAGCACCACCGTGTTGAGATAGTACCGAGCGAACGGCGCCTGGTTCCAGGCCCGGGCAAAATTCTCCAGCGTCCAAGGCGCGGACAGGCTGAACGACGTGGCGTAAGCGGCCGGATGCAGCGCGCTCCAAAAGGCATAGGCCAATGGGGCAAGCCAGATCAAAGCCAGGAGCCATGCTGCGACGGCCTCAATGGGGCGTGTCCGGCCTCTCATTGATAGTGGATCCTGCGATCGAGATAACCGAACTTGATCAGCGCAACCGAGCTCAGCAGCATCAGAAGCACAACCGTCAGCGTTGCCGCGTAAGAGGAATCTTGGAAGGTGAAGGCAACCTCATAAATGTAGTAGAGCAGCAGCGTGCTGGCGTTGTTCGGACCGCCCTTGGTCATGATGACCAGATGGTCCACCAACTTGAAGGAGTTGATGACTGCGTTGATCGCCACGAACAACGTGGTCGGCATCAGCAATGGGAACGTGATCCGGCGGAACGTGTACCACCGGCTCGCGCCTTCGATGGACGCGGCCTCTTCGAGGTCCGGCGAGAGCTGCTGCAGCGCCGCCAGGTAGAAGATCATGAAGAAGCCGGCCTCCTTCCAGATCACCATCACGATCAGACAGCTCATCACCGTCGAGGGATCGCCCAGCCAGTTCCAGCCACCGAGACCGAAAAGGCCGCGCAACTGATCCAGCAACCCGTAATCCGGCGTGTAGAAGAACAGCCAGATATTGGCGACGGCGATCATCGGCAGCACGGTCGGCGTGAAATAGGCCAGTCGCAGAAAGCCGCGGCCGCGTATGTTGCGATTGACCCAGATCGCCATCACCAGGGCCAGGGCAATCGAGGTCGGGATCGTGCCGAGCGCGAACCAGAAATTATTGACCAGCGCCTTCCAGAAGATCGGATCGGCCGCCATGGACCGATAGCTGTCAAGCCCGACGAAGGCCTCCGTGCCATTGCGGCGCGTGACGAACAGCGAATGCCGGATCGTCGCCAGAATCGGAAAGTGCGTGAATGCGAGTAGCAGGACGGCCGCCGGCAGCAGCAGCAGCCAGGCATTCACGGTGTTCCACCACGCTTGCGATCGGGCACGGCGCGGGGCTATTGGCGATGAGACCATGGAGTCGGACATCTGTGAGCCGGCGGGATGGCGGTGGCGCGCCATCCCGCCACGTCCCTATTTGTAGGCGCGCAAGACGCGGTCGGACTGCTGTTGCGCGGCGGCCAGCGCCTCCTGCGGCTTCTGCGCGCCCGTGATCGCGGCCTGCACGGCATCTCCGACGAACTTGTAGATGCGGCCGTTCTCATGAACGGAGAGCTCCGGCACCGCATGCTCCAGCTGATCGCGCGCAACTGTGGCCTGCGGGAAGGCCTTTGCGTAGGCCTCCATCGTCGGCGTCTTGTAGGCGGCCGGCGACACTGCCACGTAGCCGGTCTTCATGCTCCATTCGGCCGCGCGATCCGGAGCCGTGATCCATTGAATGAACTTGACGGCCGCCTTCTGCTGTTCGGGAGACGCACTCTTGAAGATGTAGAAATTGCCGCCGCCGGTCGGTGATCCGCGCCGCTCCCTGGCCGGCAGCATGGCCACACCGAACTGGAATTTCGCGGCGTCCTTGACCGCCGTCAGATTGCCGGTGGTGTGCCACATCATCGCCGTCTTGCCTTCGAGGAAATCGTTGCGCAGCGTCGCCCAATCGATGCTGCCGGCCGGAGCGACGTTGTGCTTGCGCGACAGGTCGACCCAGTACTCGAGGGCAGCGACCGTCTTCGGAGCGGTCAGATAGACCTCGTTGCCGGGCTCGTTCATCATCTTCTGCCCGTTCTCGATCGCCAGCGCCTGCAGCATCCAGTAGGCATATCCGGTCGAGGGAATTTCGATGCCCCAGCGCGTCGTGTTGCCGCCATCCTTCTTGACCAGCTTCTTCGACATCTCGACCATTTCGTCCCAGGACGCCGGCGCCTTCTCGGGATCAAGGCCCGCCTCCTTGAAGGCGTCCTTGTTCCAGTACAGCACGATGGTCGAACGCTGGAACGGCACGCTCCAGGTCTTGCCGTCGATCTGCCCGTTCGCCATGAACGCCGGATAGAACTCCTTGAACCAGGCCTTGTCGCCGACGAGATCGTCAAACGGCACGATCGCGTTCTCGTCCATCAGCGTGAACACGTCGGTCGACAGCAACACCGACAGTTGCGGCGGCTGCCCGCCCTTCATGGCGGTCATCGCCTTGGTCATCGTATCCGTGTAGTTGCCGGCATAGACCGCCGTCATCTTGATGTCGGGATTGTCCTTCTCGAAGCGCGAGACCATGTCGTCGATGATCTTGGTGACGGGACCGCCGACCGCGACCGGATAGTACATGGTCAGATCCACCGCGGCAGCCGGGCGTGCAGCCATCGAGAGTACGGCAAACGCCGCTGCCATCAACATCGTTCGTCGCGCAAACATGGGACAATCTCCTTCGTTACTGCGTTTGAAACAGCCGCTGCTATCGACCGGATATCGCCCGCTGGCCCTCTGTGACGATGGTCTCCAAGCGAGTTTCCGAACTTGAATCGAACCGATGCTCGAGCCCGGGTTCCCACGCGATCCGGACATCCTCGCCTGGCCGAACCTTGCTGAAACCTTCGAGCCGCACCGAGATGGGCTGACCATCGACCTCGCACAGAACGATGCTGTCGGCCCCAAGATGCTCGATCGCCCTGACGCGCGCAAAATGGTCCCCGCCCGACACGATGCGGATATGCTCGGGCCGGATGCCGATGAGATGATCACCCTGGCGCAACAGGTTCATCGGCGGCGTGCCGATGAACCGCGCCGTGAATGCCGTCGCCGGCCGGTTATATAGCTCCTCTGGTGTGCCATTCTGCTCGATACGACCATCGCGCATCAGCACGACGCGATCCGCCATCGTCATGGCTTCGGTCTGATCGTGGGTCACGTAGACCATCGTCATTCCGAGCCGCTGTTGCAGGGCGCGGATCTCCGTCCGCATCTCATGCCGCAGCTTGGCGTCCAGATTTGAAAGCGGCTCGTCCATGAGGCAGACCCGCGCTTCCGCAATGATGGCTCGTCCCAGTGCAACCCGCTGGCGCTGGCCGCCAGATAGCTGCGACGGCTTGCGTTCAAGCAGATGCGCAAGGCCAACAATCTCGGCCACACGCCGGAGCCGCTCGTCTCGTTCCGCGCGCGACACGCGACGCACACGCAGTCCGAAGACGATGTTCTCGGCTACGCTCAAATGCGGAAACAGCGCATAGGACTGGAAGACCATGGAGATATTCCGCTGCGCCGGGGTCAGATGGGTCACGTCGACGCCGCCGATGGCGATCGTACCGGCATCAGCATCCTCAAGCCCGGCGATCAGCCGCAGCGTGGTCGACTTACCGCAGCCGGACGGTCCCAGCAGCACAAGTAGCGAGCCCTCGTTCGCTGTCAGACTGACGTCATCGACGGCGCGCATCGCGCCCCAGAACTTGGAGACATGACTCAGCGTGATCGCTGACATGGCCTGTTCGCTCTCACCGTGATGCGGCTACGCCGCTGGCGACGGCTCGCTGCAACGGACCCATGCAAGGCCGCTCACCGCAGACAGACCGGTCCATGCGCCCTCCCTCGTGCCACGCGCATTCGTCGGCGTAGCCACCACGATGTTCATTTGAACATAGCGTAACGCCATATGAAACCAGAAAATTGCGTCCTTGGAGTTCAAATGATACTTTCGTTGAGAACGGAGGGCCTATGCTCAGGACCGCCACGACCCGTCAGACCCACATACTAGAGATCGTGCGCGAGCAAGGCTTCGCCTCCATCGAGCAGCTCGCGGTGCGTTTCGATGTCACTCAGCAGACCATTCGCCGCCTCGTGAATGCACTCTGCGACCAGGGCCTGCTCCGGCGGGTGCATGGCGGGGTCGGCCTCCCGGTCCAGAACCAGAACCTCGCCTATGGCAGCAGGCACAGGTTAAACGCCAGCGCGAAACGGCGGATCGCGCACGCGACCGCCAACCTCATCCCTGACGGGACGTCACTGATGATCGGACTTGGCACGACGCCCGAATACGTCGCGCAGGCGCTCTCCCGCCGTCGGGATCTGCGGGTGATCACCAACAGCCTGAACGTGGCCGCAGCATTCGCGCACAATCCGGACGTGGAGATCAGCATCGCGGGCGGCACGCTGCGGCAACTCGATCGCGATATCATTGGCGAGTCGGCTGCGCGCTTCTTCGCGGGTTTCCGCGCCGACTTTGGTATATTCGGTGTCGGGGGGATTGATGAGGACGGCACGCTGCTCGATTTCCATGCCGATGAAGTCAAGGCGCGTCAATCCATTGTGGCCAATTCGCGAACGTCCGTGCTAGTGGCCGACATCACCAAGTTCGGTCGCAATGCGACGGTCCGGGGCGGCCATCTCGACGACTGCCACCATCTCGTCATCGATGATCGATTGCCTGGATCGTTTAAGCCAATCGCGGACAGATATGGCGGTCTGATCCACACGGCCCGCGACGCCCGCGCAGATTTCGAACGCCTTGGCCATACCTAGCGGACAACATAGACTCCCTTGCTCAGATCGATCGCGGACTTCAACGCACGGCCGACAATCCGCGCCGCAATCGGCACTGAGCCAGTCCCACGTGCCGCGCACCTACGGGGGCGAGCTCGAGCGGTGGGGAGCTGTTTTCCCGGTGATCCGAGCCCTCGGCTTGAACCAATTCAAGCGTGTTCATCCGGTCTACCTCGGAACAGGCGCTTCCGATTCCAGCAGGGACGCGGCCTTGAGATCGCTCCAGAGCGCGCCCGGCACTGTGGTGGTCAGCGCTGCCACATTGCGCTCGACCTCCTGCGCATTATGCGCCCCGAGAACCACGCTCGCGACCGCGGGATGACCCAGCGCAAAATGTAGAGCGGCCGTCGGCAACGCTACGTCATGAGCTGCGCAGATACGCTGGATCTCAGCAACCTTCGAAAGGATCTGCGGCGGTGCGTCTTGATAATTGTACTTGGCGCCCTTGATGGCGCCCGTCGCCAGAATCCCCGAATTGAACACGCCGCCAAGCAGCACCGCGATGCCCTGCTTCAGCGCCAGCGGCATGAACTCCTCGAGTGCTGGCTGCTCCAGCAGCGAATAACGCCCGGCGAGCAGCATCACCTCGAAGGACCCGGCCTGCGCAAAGCGCACGCACATCTCCGCCTCGTTGACGCCGATCCCGATGCCCGCGACCACACCTTCGGAACGAAATTTGTCCAGCGCTACATAGGCCCCGGACATCGCTTCGCGAAACCGATCCTCGATCGCGTCCTTACCGTGGGTCCACACATCGACATCATGGATCAGCAACAGGTCGATCCGGTCGGTGCCAAGCCGCAACAGCGACTGCTCGACCGAGCGCATGGTGCCATCATAGGAATAGTCGACGACGGCTCGGTGCGGCTGTCCACCAATAAATCCGGACCGAGTCTCCGGCTGGTGAAACGGATCCATCCAGCGACCGGTTTTTGTGCAAAGCACCACATCCTTGCGCGGCACGCGCCGGAGCGCCGTTCCGCAGCGATGCTCCGACAGGCCGTTGCCATAGTGCGGCGATGTATCGAGCAGATTGATGCCGAGCTCGAAGGCACGGCTCGCTGCGGCAATTGCAGTGTGGTCGTCGAGCTCGAGAAAGAGATCGCCGAGCGGTGCGGTTCCGAACCCGAGGATGGAAACTTCGAGACCGGTCCGGCCAAGTGTGCGGCGCGGCAAAGCCGATTGCGAAACCATGGTGGATTGCACTTCCTTCTCCGCGCCTCGATCCGCGCTAGTCTCATTGCAGCGACGCGCAGCGTATGTATTTGCCGTCAGGTGTCAACGCGAGGATTACGGGTCTCGTACAAGACTATTCCGCTCATACATTCGGGTTGCTAAGAAAAGCGGAACCGGCACGCGGGCACTTCACGGCCTGCGGCAACGAGGAGGAACGATGCTCCCCTATGTTACGCACGACGCACGCTTTGCTCGCCTGGTCTTTGGTCACGCCAATCTCGAAAAACTCACCAGCGGCTGCCGCTGGGCCGAAGGACCCGCTTACTTTCCGGCCGGCCGCTATTTGATCTGGTCCGACATTCCGAACAACCGGATGATGCGCTTCGACGAGACGGATTCATCGGTGTCGGTGTTCCGCTCGCCGAGCTTCAACTCGAACGGCAACACGACCGATCACGAGGGGCGGCTCGTCACTTGCGAGCACTTCATGCGCCGCGTCACCCGGACCGAGCATGACGGCTCCATCACGGTGCTTGCCGAGCAGTTCGAAGGGCGTCGGCTGAACTCGCCCAACGATGTCGTGGTGAAATCGGACGGCTCGATCTGGTTTTCGGATCCGACATACGGCATCGACAGCGATTACGAGGGCCAGCAGACCAAATCCGAGATTGGCGCCTCCCACGTGTATCGGATCGATCCAGCGGGCGGCGAGATCAGCCTCGTCGTCTCTGACCGCGTGCAGCCGAACGGGCTGGCGTTCTCGCCAGACGAGAAGCTGCTTTATGTCGCCGATACCGGCGCGACCCACGTCGACGGGCTGCCCACGACGATCTGGTCCTACAAGGTCCGGGGAAACAAGGTCGCTGAGCCCTCGCTGTTTTCCACCTGCCCCGACGGCCTCTACGACGGATTTCGCTGCGACATCCATGGCAACGTTTGGACGTCGGCGGGACGGAGCGTGTTCTGCTACGCAGCCGACGGGACACATATCGGCACCATTCCCATCGGCGAGATCGTGGCGAATGTCTGTTTCGGCGGTCCGCAGCGCAACCGTCTCTACATTTGCGGACAGACATCGCTGTATTCGATCTTCCTCAATACGCGCGCGGCCGTGTAAGGGAAAAGGCGGCGCGGGGCGGCGTGCGGCGCCATCCTCAGCCGTTCTGACCGCGCTTTCGCCGGCCGTCGGTGCCCTCGTCGCCCTGCAGATCGGATTCAAGTTCCTCGATAGCGCGCGATCCGAACTTGCCGGTCTCTGAGCTCGCGGATACTGTGTCGAGCAAGGCAGTTCGTTTCGCTAAAATTTTGATTTACGATGATTTCCAATTTGTAAAGAAGGCGGGCCACCTTAGGCTGGCCATCTAGCTCGTGACGCGTTCGCCCCGCCCGTAGACGAGCAGCATGAAGATGATAACGAGACCATAGATCACTTGGCGGCCCGCCTCCGGCATCTCCATGATCGACAATACACTGTTCAGGAGCACGATCAGGACGACGCCGATCAGCGTGCCGAGATAGCGGCCGCGGCCGCCGAGGATGTTGGTGCCTCCAATCACGACGGCGGCGATCGAGGGCAGCAGATAGGCGTCTCCCATGCCTTGGTAGGCCTTGGTGGAATAGCCGGCGAGCAGCACGCCCGCGAGCGCGGCAGCAAGGCCGCAGAGGACGAAGCAGACCACCGTGACGCGGCGCGTGTTGACGCCGGCGAGATAGGCCGCCGCCTCCTTGTTGCCGATGGCGTAGATGTAGCGGCCGAGCGACATGCGCTGCAGGATCACGACCACCAGCACGGACACCCCGGCCCAGACGAACAGCGCGTTGGGAATGCCGAGCGTACGATCGCCCGCCAGCATCCGCATCAGGTCGGTCGCCCCGGTCTGAGGTGCGTAGCCGCCAGTATGCGCGACCATCAGGCCGCGCATCACGGCATTCACGCCCAGCGTAAAGATCATCGAGGGGACCCGCAGATACGCGACCCCGACGCCGTTGACGAGCCCGACCAGAACGCCGACCCCGAGCCCGACCGGAATTGCGAGAGGACCGCCGACCGAGGTCGCCATCATGGCCGCGGCCGCGAGCGTCCAGGGCACCGACAGATCAATCTGCGCTATCAGGATCACGATCATCATGCCGGCCGAGACGATCCCGAGGAACGCACCGATCTGCAATTGCTGCAGAAGATAGGCCGGAGACAACAGGGGAGCGCTGCCGAAACGGGCGAATGTGTAAACCGTACCCGCGACGAGAATGACGACGATGAACACCGCCGCAATCAGGATCGGGCGATCGTCGCGCGAGAGGCTGAATGAGGCCGCCGTCATCGAAACAGCTCCAACGTGTTCTTGACGCGCAGCATACCCAACGCGCCGATGCTGACGGCAGCGAGCAGGATCACGCCCTCGAACAGCGGCTGCAGAAGAGGGGCAATGTCGAAGATGCGGAAGAAGAAGGAAATCACGCGCAAGACCATAGCGCCGAAGATCGACCCGATCGCACTGCCGGTTCCGCCAAGCAGCGAAGTGCCGCCGATCACCACGGAGGCGATCGAGTTGAGCGTATAGGCGCCGGCCTGCGGAATGTCCGCATTCCCAGACGAAGTCTGGATAGCAAGGAAGAGACCGCCGCAGCCGGCGAAGAAGCCCGCGAGCGTGAAGGCGGCGATCTTGGCGCGCTCGATCGGAAGGCCGGACATATAAGCTGCGCCCTCGGCCGAGCCGATCGCATAGACGGCGCGGCCGAGAACGGAGCGGCGGAACGGCACCCATACCAGCAGCGGAATGAGAACGAGAAGCACGAAGGGGACCGGGATCCAGGCGAACGGCGCAAACCAGGCAGCCGCGCCATCGTCGAAGATGTGCACAGTCGAGGCGAAATCGCCGAGCGAGTTAGTCAGCGCCCAGTTCAGATCAACATCGATCTTGCCGCCCGGGGTCGGACGCAGGAAAAGCGCGATGCCGATGTAGACCGCGCCGGTCGCAAGCGTCGCGATGATCGGCTGGATGCGCCCATAGACGACGACGCAACCATTGATAAAGCCGGCCGCCGCGCCGATCACAAGGCACACGGCGATCCCGAGCAGAATGCCGCTCACGCCGCCCGGAAAGGTGCCGAGGCCGAGATGCACGCCGAACAGGTCGAGATGCAGCGGCGCACCACCTGCCGCGCCGGTCAGGAGGTAGCTTGCAAAGCAGCCGACCATGGTCATGACCGCTCCGACGGAGAGATCAAGGCCCGACATTAAGACCGGCACTGTCTGCGCCATCGCCAGCATGGCGAGCGCAAAGATTTCGTCGCCATTCTGCACCAGCACGGCGGAGGAGAAGCCGCGGGGATGCGCGGCGTTGTAGAAAATGTAGAGAGCACAGAACAACAGGATGGCGGTGACCAGACCAATGTTCTGGCGGATCCTGATCGCGAGATCGTCAAGCATGCGCCGCCCTCGCTGCGGTATCGGTGTCGACATTCAGGGAGCTTGCGACAATGTTGGTCTCGGTGAGGTCGTCGCCCTCGAGCTCGCGCACGATGCGGCCGTCATACATGATGACGACGCGGTCGCAGCAGCCGATCAGCTCGTCATAGTCGGTTGAGTAGAACAGAATTGCGGCGCCCTGGTCGGCGAGTTCGCGCATCAGCCGGTAGAGCTCCTGCTTGGTGCCTACGTCGATTCCGCGCGTGGGATCGTTGAGCAGGATGATGCGCGGATCGGTCATCAGCCATTTGGCGAGCACGACCTTCTGCTGGTTTCCGCCCGACAGCGTCGAGACCGCATCACTCGCGGCGTCCAACTTGATCTGCAGCCTCGCGATGGCTCGCTGGATCGCGGTGCGTTCCTTCCCGGTATCGATGAATGGGCCAGTCGAAAGCGCGTCGAGCGATGCGATCGCAAGATTGTCTGCGATCGACATCGGCAGCATCAGTCCTTCGGTCTTGCGGTCCTCAGGCACGAGTGCGATGCCGACCGATTTTGCCGCCGCCGGGGAGCCGGGACGTACCTCGCGATCTGCCACCGTGAGGCGACCAGTGACACCGCGCAAAACACCGAACAGCGCAAGCAACAGGGATTTCTGGCCCTGCCCGTCGAGACCGCCGAGCCCGACGATCTCGCCGGCGCCGATGCTCAGTGAAATGCGATCGAGCTGCCTCTCCCAGCACAGGTTCTCGAGCGCCAGCACCGGCTTCGCGGCATTTCGCGCCGGCTTGGGCGGATACTGGGCCGCGATGTCACGCCCAATCATGAGCTGGATGATATCGGCGGTCGAACGCCTCCCCTTGTCGAAGGTCTCGATATGGCGGCCGTTGCGAAACACCGAGGCCCGGTCGGCGAGCGCCTCGACCTCGTGCATGCGGTGCGAGATGTACAGGATTGCGACGCCCTCGGCCTTGAGCCGCGCCAGCATCGCATAAACCTTCTCCACATCGGCGCTCGTCAGTGCCGATGTCGCCTCGTCGAGGATCAGCAACTGCGGCCGCTTGCCGAGCGCCTTCGCGATCTCGACCACCTGGCGCCTCGATAGGGGCAGATCGCGCACGCGCCTCAGGGGGTTGACGTCCTCACAGCCGATCTCGGACAAAAGCTCTTCGGCGCGGCGGCGCTGCGCCTTCGCATCGATCAGGCCGAACCGCCGCGGCGGGGATGCAATGGAGATGTTGTCCGCGACCGAGAGGTCGGGCATCAGCGATAGTTCCTGAAAGATGCAGACGACACCGGCCGCATTCGCCGCCGACGGCGTGGCGAAGCTGACCTCGCTCCCCGCGAGGCGCATGCGACCGCTGTCGGGCTGCACCACACCGGCAATGATCTTGATCAGGGTCGACTTGCCGGCGCCGTTCTCGCCCAGCACGGCATGAATCTTGCCGCGTTCGCAGGCGAAGTCGACGCCTTCAAGCGCGCGAACGCCGGCATAGCGCTTGGAGATGCCGGCAAGCTCCAGGAAGGCGGATTGCGTCGGATCGGCAGCCGGCATGGCCGGGCCTTCACGCAACGACGGCCCGGCGAATGCCGGGCCGTGACAGAGACATCGCTGGAGCCGTCACTGGGTGTTCTTCTCGCTCTGCGACATGATCTCCGGTGCAGTGAAGTTCACGCCGCACGGTGTGAACTGGTTCGGCGCAAAGAAGTTGGCATTGAGCTCGGGCCAGTAATTCGTGCCCGGCTTGAGATCCTTGTAGGTCGCCACTGGAATCGGGATCGAGATCAGCTGCGGCATAATGTTGCCCTGCAGCGCCGAGATCGCCGCCTTGGTCGCGATCGCCACCAGCGCCGGCGACTGGCCGTAGGACATTCCCTTTAGTCCGTCCTTGGCGTGATCGGCAATCTGTTTACGGTACTCGTTTTCGCCCTCGCCCGACATCGGCACAAAGGGATGCTTGGCAGCCATCAGTGCCTGCACGGTGCCGTCGGATCCGCCTTGGGTGAATACTCCGTCGAAATGACCATGCACAGCTAACGCATCTGCAGTCACCTTCTGCGAGGTGCCGGTGTCCCAATTACCAACCACCTCGGTGATTTTGAAGCTGTTGCCGGGCGATTCTATTACCTCGCGGAAACCGAGATGACGATCGCGGTCAACGGAGTTTCCCGGGAGGCCACGGACTTCGAGGATGTCGCCGGATTTCTTGCCGCTCTCGTCGATCAGCCATTTGGCCGACATGCGGCCCATTTCCTTCTGGTCCTCGTTGACCATCATCACCTTGTCGGTGTCGAGGACGTTGTCGAACGGCACCACCACGACGTTGTTCTTGTCGGCAAGACGGATGATGCGATCAAAACCGTCGGGAGCTACCGCAATGGTAACGATTGCGTCGAAGCCTTGGTTGATGAAATCCTCCATCGCGCCAAGTTGCGCCGCGACATCGGTCCCGGTGGAAACAACCTTGAACTCCTTGATGTTCTCCTTGATACCCGGCTGATCGGCGAAAGCCTTGGCAGTCTTCACCATCTGGATGCGCCAGGTGTTGCCGACAAAACCGTTGACCAGCGCGATTCTGTAGGGGCCCGCCTTCTTGGGCCACTGAAAGAATTTGGTCTCGGACGACCACGGCTTGAAGCAGGCGGGGTCGGCGCCGGGACCGGAGACGACCTTTGGACCTGCCAGAGCACTCACCGATGACAACAGCAAGCCGGCGCAAGCCAGCCCCGCCAGACGAAGCGTCCACACCATGTCGTGTCTCCCTGAGCGTTTGTGTTCCACCCTAACGCGGCGCGTAGCCATGCCGGGAATTGACCTTCCCATGCGCGTGTCGGGCTAGGATGGCACGCAGCTTGCGATGCTGACAAGCCGAGGGCGGACGCTCCGGCGCGAGACACGATCTGAACGCACGGCCAAACCGACGGCAATTGTGGAAGCAGAAAACGTAACAATGACAGTCGGATGTTCGTGGGCGGCAAGGGATTGTGCAACGGCGAAGCTGGCGATGGCCGGGCTTTCATGGTGGCATCCACGCGCGTGACGAAAAAAATGACACTCAGGGAAAAGTGTGAATCGCTACGCGAAGCCGAACGAAGCCCGCTTGCTGAAGCCGGGTTTTGAAAACCAGAGGCTGGGACTACTTGCTTTCGTCCGGCGGCCTGGCGCTCCTCCGCTAAGATAATGGCTGTAGCAACGCCGATCGCTCGCAGCTCCTCACTCAGCAGCTCGACGGCGAGATCAGGTATCGCACCGCGACGGTGGCTGGCGAACATGTCACTTGCTTGACACGTTCTGAAGCGCCGGTCTCTAATGTCCTTCAAGGTCCTGCGGTTGGACAGGCAACACTTTCTGCCCCCAAGCAAGAACAGGCTCGACTGCCCCACCCAGCGACTGTCAGGTCAAGGGTGCGGAATCCAAGATCGTTTCCTGGGAGGGAACAATGGACAGACGCCAGACGCTCAAGCTGATCGGTGGTACGGCCGCGTTGGCCGGTGCCGGTTTTCCGGGCTTTGCCTTTGCGCAAGCCCAAAAGGAAATGGTCACGGTCGTGAAGATCGCGGGAATTCCGTGGTTCAACGCACTTGAAAAGGGAATCCAGAAGGGTGCGAAGGATTTCAGCATTAATGCCACTATGGTTGGCCCGGCGAACGTCGATCCGGCACAGCAAGTAAAGCTGCTTGAGGATCTGATTGCCAAGAAGGTCAACGTGATCGGCTTGGTGCCGCTTGATGTAAAAGTCTGCGAGCCCGTACTGAAGCGCGCCCAGGCCGCCGGAATCAAGGTCATCACGCATGAGGGTCCGGAACAGGAAGGCCGTGACTGGAATGTGGAATTGATCGACTCCGTTCGGTTCGGCGAGGTGCAGATGGAACGTCTCGCCAAGGACATGGGCGGCGAAGGTGATTATGTGGTTTATGTCGGGACTCTTACGACGCCACTTCACAACAAATGGGCCGATGCCGCGATTGCCTACCAGCAGAAAAATTTTCCAAAAATGAAGCTCGTCGCCGACCGCTTCCCTGGCGCCGACGAGATCGACACCAGCCAGCGCACGACGCTTGACGTGATCAAGGCCTATCCCAACCTGCGTGGTATTCTCGGCTTCGGTTCGAACGGACCAATCGGGGCCGGAAATGCTGTGCGTCAGCAACGTCTTGGCAAGAAGATCGCCGTTGTCGGCACTGTACTGCCAAGCCAGGCGAAGTCGCTTATCGCGGATGATACGATCCGCGAGGGTTTTCTGTGGAATCCCACCGATGCGGGTTACGCGATGGTCGCGGTGGCCAAACTCGTGCTCGATGGCAAGCCGATCACGGATGGCGTCGATGTACCCGGCCTTGGCAAGGCAGCCGTCGACGTTGCAGGAAAGCAGATCAAGGTGGACAAGATCATGCGCATCAACAAGGAAACCATCGACGGTCTGATCGCGGGAGGGCTCTAGGCCGGACCGGTTTAGTCGCCTCGTCGCGCTGCATTCCCGGCCCTTCCGGTCGGGAATGCGGGACCACTCGAGTGATCGCACGACTCCATTGCAGGCGAACCTTTGGTGACTTTCCTGGAAATGTCCGGCATATCGAAGCGCTTCGGCGGCGTGCACGCGCTCCGCGACGTCGATCTCACTCTGGAAGTCGGCGAGGTGCATTGCCTGGTCGGTGAAAACGGCTCCGGCAAGTCCACCCTGATCAAGATCATTTCGGGCGTCGAGGCACCGGAGCCTGGCGGCCGTATCGCAATTTCCGGCAAGGAATATCCTAAACTGAACCCGGTCTACTCCACGCATTGCGGCATTCAGGTCATCTACCAGGATCTTTCGCTATTCCCCAACCTCACCGTCGCCGAGAATATCGCGATGGCGCACCATCTTGGCGGCCTCCATTCGGTGAACTGGGCCTCAATGCGCGCCGCCGCGAAGGCCACAATGGCAAAGATCGGCGTTGCGTTCGACCCGGACGCGAAAGTGTCAGAGCTCAGCATTGCCGGACGCCAGCTGGTCGCGATCTGCCGCGCCTTGGCTGCGGATGCCAAACTCCTGATTATGGATGAGCCGACGGCATCGTTGACCCGCCACGAGGTGAACGCCCTGATCGCGCTCGTAAGCGAGCTGAAGCGTGCCGGCATCTGCGTCGTTTTCGTCAGCCACCGTCTCGATGAGGTGCTTGAAATCGCCCAGCGCGTAACGGTGCTGCGGGATGGCGCCAAAGTCGGTACTTTTGCCGCAGACACAATCGATGGGCGGAAACTCAGCCAGCTGATGACTGGCAAGTCCTTCGAGTATCAGATACAGGCGCCTGAGCTTGCCGCTGGCCCGGTTGTGCTGGAAGTTAAGGGCCTGGGCCGCGAGGGCGAGTATGAGGATGTAAGCTTGCAGTTGCGCGCGGGCGAAGTAGTGGGTCTCACCGGTCTGCTCGGCTCAGGGCGAACCGAATTGGCGCTATCCCTGTTCGGCATGAAGCCGCCCGATCGCGGCACTATCGCACTTGACGGGCGGCCCATCGCCCTCCGTACAAATGCAGAGGCGATCAATCGAGGGATCGCCTACGTATCCGAAGATAGGCTTACGCTTGGTCTCATCCTGAATCAGTCCGTCACGGCGAACGTCACGCTTGCGGTGCTGGATCGTCTGGCTGGCGCGTTCGGCCTGATTGCCGCACGCGCGCGACAGACCCATGTCGCTCGGTGGGTTGCTGAACTCGGGATCAAGGTCTCCAATCCCGCCAACCCGGTGAAGACGCTCTCCGGGGGCAACCAGCAGCGGGTCGTGCTCGCCAAATGGATGGCGACCAATCCGCGGGTGCTTATCCTCGATAGCCCCACGGTGGGCGTCGACATCAGCGCCAAGGACGGCATTTACGAAATCATCCGGCGGTTGGCCCGCGACGGCGTCGCGGTCTTGATGATATCGGACGAAATCTCCGAGGTCCTTTATCATAGTCATCGCGTCCTGGTGATGCGGGATGGTCGTTTGACAACCGACGTGCCTGCCGCAGCCACTTCCGAAGATGCGCTTGGGCAGGCCGTCAATGCCTGAATCGCACATGGCATCATTCGGCAGGTTTCGTCGCAGCCATGAGTTCTGGCTGCTGATAGTCATCCTTGGGCTCTGCGCCAGCTTGGGCTTCGCGAACGCCCAATTCCTGACCATGCAGAATCTGTTTGATCTGCTGACCTCCTATGCATTTGTCGGCATCCTAGCGCTCGGGCTGCTGGTCGTCCTGATCGCCGGTGGAATCGACATCTCATTCACCGCGACCGCGTCGGTGGCGCAATATGTCACACTTTCGCTTGCCAATGCTTACGGGGCGAACTGGATCGGCGTCTTCGCCATCGCGATTGGAATTGGCGGTGCGCTCGGTGCCCTCAACGCGATTTTCATCCAGAAACTTCGAATACCATCGATCATCGTTTCGGTCGCGACGCTGAACATCTTCTATGGGCTTCTGATCTTCTTCACCGGCGGCAAATACATCTATTCGTTGCCCGACTGGTTTGCGACCGGAATATTCTGGTTCGAGTTCGAATGGGGCAAGGATAGCTCGTACGGTGTCAATCTGCAGATCCTCGCGCTCGTGCTGGCATTTCTCGTCACCTGGCTCCTGCTTAACCGAACCAATATCGGCCGGCAAATCTATGCCATGGGAGGCAATACCGACGCCGCACAGCGGCTCGGCTTCCACATTTTCGGCCTCAATATACTGGTCTATTGCTACATGGGTGTCATGGCCGGAATCGCCTCCCTGATTCAGGCACAACTCGCGCAGTCCGTTGCCCCGACGGTGCTGGTGGGCAAGGAACTCGATGTGGTCGCTGCCGTCGTGCTCGGCGGCGCCAGCCTGATGGGCGGCGTCGGCACGGTCTTCGGCACGTTTTTGGGCCTGACACTGCTCGCGGTACTCCAAAATGGAATCATTTTGCTGGGCGTTTCGTCCTACTGGTCGCCGTTCTTCGTCGGCTTGGTTATTCTTATTTCGGTCTCTGCGACCGCCTGGTCGCAGCGCGAGCGGCGAACCCGGAGCGCGCCCCGATGAGCAACGCCCCTGCCCTCTCGCTTCGCCGGCGCATGGTCGGTCTCGCCAGCAGCGGCACAGTCGCCACCCTCATCCTGCTGTTGTTCGCACTCTGGGTCGTGTTCGCGATCACGATCGGCGATCGGTTCTTCTCGGTCAACACGCTGCAATCCATGGCTTTCCAGATGCCCGAACTTGGCATCCTCTCACTGGCGATGATGCTGGCCCTGCTATCTGGTGGACTCAACCTTTCCATCATCGCAACCGCCAATCTGTCCGGACTGACCATCGCCTTCCTGCTGACGCGCTACATCCCGGGGAGCCAGGGCCTTGCCTGGGTCGGCATTCAGGTCTTTGCGATCGCTGCAGGATTTGCAGTGGCTGCATTGGTCGGCCTCCTCAATGGTTTTGTCATCGCCTATCTCGGCGTTTCGCCGATCCTGGCCACGCTCGGCACGATGACGCTCTGCAAGGGTCTCGCGATCGGCCTGTCGCGCGGTAACGTCATCTCCGGATTCCCGGAGCCGATTGTGTTTATCGGCAACGGAACGGTTTTCGGGGTACCCTTTGCTCTGATCGTACTTGCGTTCTGCGCCTTGCCCGTCGCGCTCATGCTGAACGCGACGCCGTTCGGTGCAAAGGTTTACATGATCGGCTCGAACGAGAAGGCGACCCGTTACTCCGGCGTCAATACCCGCGCCGTCCTCCTCAAACTCTATGTATTTTCCAGCTTGCTCGCGGGCGTGGCGGCGGTCGTCATGTTGGCACGTTTCAATTCGGCCAACGCGGCATACGGCGAGAGCTATCTGCTGGTCACCATTCTCGCGGCCGTGCTCGGCGGCATCGATCCGTTTGGCGGCTTCGGCAAAGTCGGCGGGCTATTGCTTGCGTTGATCATCCTTCAGGTGATCTCCTCGGCATTCAACCTTCTGAACCTCAGCCAATTCCTCACGCTAGCGATCTGGGGTGGAATCTTGATTGCCGTCGCGGCGGTTCCTCATGTCGCCGGCAAAGCGCCGCGGTAGCCGGCGATGATGCGCTCGATCGTCTCGAACCCTATTGCAGTTCTCGACATCGGCAAGACCAATCTCAAACTGGTCGTGGCGAGCGACGACGGCTGGCCGCTCGAAACACATGGGCTTCCAAATGTGCCTATGGCTCAGGGGTCGTACCTCGCCTATGACCTTGCCGGGTTAGAAGAGTGGTTTCTCGATACCCTTGCCGACGTGTCTCAACGCCATGCCATTGGCGCCGTGATCGTGGCTGCGCATGGATGCGGCGCGGTTCTCGTCGACGGTGATACGCCAGTGCTGCCGATGATGGACTATGATGCCGTCTCTCCGCCCGCAATCGATGAAGCATATGCCCGGATCGCGCCTGGTTACGATGAGGTGTTTTGCGGAATCGGAGGGGCGATGCGGCTCGGAAAACAGCTGCTTTGGCAGGAAAGCGCGTATCCCGTCGAATTCGCTCGCGCAAAAGCCTATCTGACCACCGCGCAGTTTTTCGCCCTGCGGCTTGGTGGACGTGCGGCCAGCGAAATCTCGCAGCTCGCGGCTCAGAGCCATATCTGGGACCTCATCCACCGTCAGCCTTCTTCTCTTATGCGTAAGCGCGGTTGGAGCCATCTGTTGCCCGAATGCGTACCCGCCGGTGAGGTGCTAGGGACGGTTTCGGAATCTGTAACCAGGCGCACTGGCCTGGCGCAATCGACCGAGATCCTCTGCGGCGTGCATGATTCCAACGCCAACCTGTTTCGCTACAAGGCCGCCGGCATGGCCGATGCCTCGATCCTATCGACCGGTACTTGGATGATCGGCTTTCAGCGCGGCCTCCCCCTGGACAAACTCGATTGCGCGCGCGCGATGGTTCTCAATATCGATGTCGATGGGGAGAATGCACCTTCGACGTTGATCGCGGCCGGCCGCGAATACGACCTCATCCGCGGGGAACATTTTACTTCTGATGCAGCCGTCCTTGCCGCATTGCCCACCCTGCTGTCGAGAGGAACCCTGGCGCTCCCCTCATTCGTCGGCGATGATGGATTGTTTCCGGGCGCTGCTCGCCGCGGACGGGTCATCGGGCCGCCCCCCGAAACGCCTGCCGAATGGCAGGCATTGGCGGTGCTCTACGCAGCGTTCAGCGCAAACCGCTGCCTTGATGCGCTCGAGAGCTCAAAACGCATAGTCATCGATGGTGGCTTTGCCGCAAACCTGCCCTTCGCCCGTTGTCTTGCGACTTTGCGATCCTCGCAGAGTGTCTGGGTGAGTCGATCTCCCGACGGAACGGCGCTTGGCGCTGCGCTGCTGTGGCGGCGATTCTCGCGTACGCTGCCGGTTTCAAGCGTGATCCTTGAAGCCGTCACATCACTCAGCAACGATAGGTTCGAACCGCGCGACCTTTCCACCGCTTACCAGTCCTGGATCGCTTTCTCGGAGCCCGCTTCATGACAGACCGTAATCATGCCGATCTCCGCCAAGGCATTGTCGATACCTGCAGGGAGATGAATCGAAACGGTCTCAATCAGGGCACATCCGGCAATCTTTCGCACCGGATTCCAAACGGCATGCTAATCACGCCTACCAGTCTGCCCTATGATCGGATGCAGCCAGAGGACATTGTCGCGATGGATTTTGCCGCGAACTACCAGGGCAACCATCGGCCTTCATCCGAATGGCGCTTTCATCGCGATATTCTGCGAGCACGCGAAGACGTCAACGTCGTGCTGCATACGCATTCCACCTTCAGCACGATTCTCGCCGTTCACGAACGTGATATTCCCTGCTTCCACTATATGGTCGCAGTTGCGGGTGGCAACGATGTCCGGTGTACGCCATATGCTTGTTTCGGCACGCAGGCACTATCGGACTACGCCCTCAAGGCCCTCGAAGATCGCGACGCTTGCCTCCTTGGCCATCATGGCTTGATCGTGACGGCCCAGACCTTTGAAAAGGCGCTTTGGCTCGCCTTGGAGGTGGAGACGCTGGCGAAGATGTATGTCCATGCGTTGGCTATCGGCGAGCCGCCGCGCCTCAGCGACGCTGAAATGGCGCAGGTACATGAGCAGATGAAACGCATGGGATACGGCCAGGCGCCTGACCTTGACGATGTCGGCGATGTTCCGCGCGCCTTACTGGACTCGAAACGGACAGCACATTGATGGTGGATTTCACGGACAGCTGCCACCGAGTTCGGTCAGCACCGGCCCACGCGAATGTTGCAACAGTCGCAAAGGTGTCAACGGACGTTGGCTAGGGTGCTTTCAAGCTGAGAGTGGCGGAAGAGTGAGGCCGCCCACCACCGATTCTACACGCAAGCAAGAGCAACGGGCTTTGGACTCAAAGCACAGCAGGCCACCTGGATCTCCGGAGAGAGCAATGGCGATGAGCGAAAGAGGTTACCGTAAATCATAAACCAGCGTCTACGTTTGAAGAAACGTTAGCAGCTTTGAGCAGCTTTCGCGAGAACTGTAGTCGCACGACTCCACCGTCCTCAAGAAATATGAGGCAGCGACGACCGCGCATCGACATATTCGGCAGAGTTTCCGGCGCCCCTGCCGACCGCAACCTGATCGACCTTTATGCCGACGCCGGCCTGGAGTTCATCAGCGACAAAACGTCCCGATGACAAGCTTGGGATCGCGTTTGGTTATGCGCATATCTCGAAACGCGCCCAGCAGCTCGACAGCGATTACCGAACTTTCGTGGCATCCACTGACTACAACGCGCGTTCGTAATCCGGAAACTACGCGGGGCATGTCCTGGCCGCTAAGATCGCCCCGTGTTTTTCCTGTGGAATGGGTCCATGTCGGGCGGAGGGGCCCATTCTATGTCGCCGAAGGCTTTTCTCGCAGCCGGACTCGTTTTCCGGTAAGCCTGAACGAGATCACTTTTTCTGGCGCTAGTTTTCTTGCTGGTCTACTTCAAGGCCATGAACTCGCTGCTCGACCTGTCACGCTTGGTCCAGGTCGTCGCGCCGCCCATCCTGGTCTTGGTCTGCGACCGCTTCTTCACCGCGCCTTTGCGCGTTGTCGCCGACCGGTTTGTCGGCAGCCACGGAGTCATCCTCCTATGTTGGTGTGGTGATTGATCACTGGAATGATGGTAACTTGCCGGCTGGCCTCGTCCTCAATTGCGATGCGGCGCGGGTCGTGCACGCGGGGGGCAGACGCAATCTCGCTGGCGGTGGTCCTGGCTTTGGCCAGGGCATCTTCATCGTCACGGCAGTCCAATCCCGATGGATCCTTCAATGCCGTCCCGTCCGGCCGCCAACCCAGCACGCTTCAGCTTGACGAGCTGCTGAAACCTCTGCTGGCGGCGTGGAATGAGCAGCGCTCCACGCTGCGTAGTCCGAGATAACCGACCCGCAAACGGATCCGCTGTCTTAAGCATGACGAACGCCCGGGCCTTCGTTTTCTATTGCGCGCAATGAAGGCTCACTAGCTCACGTTAGCAACGGGTCACAAGCCGCCGACGCTGGCCCCTGGCTGCAAACTTCCGGTCTGCCCTTGTGAACCGACATGCAGCGACACCGCGTAAGGAAGCGATGGGCCAAAAGCTGGCCTCGCGCCAATTGCTCAATTTCTCCGAATTGGTCGAATGAATCTTTAGCGAGGCGAGGCTAATTGCGAGAATGGTAGTCAACCCGGGAGCGAACGATGAGATGGCTCAGGTGGCAGCTCGCGCGCAGTGACGTCTTCGTCGTCCTCTTTGCCGTTGTTCTGATATGTGTCTGTGCTGTCGTTCTTGTTCGATATCCGTCCGTTCATCAGGCATCTGGCTTCGGCCCAGATTGGGATTGCAAGAGCGTCCCCAACAGTGAGCCAGTTTGCATCAAGAAAACTAGCCATTAGCTTGACGACTGCTGTGGGTCACCGCAATCACCCCGAAGCAATTCATGGCTAAAAGGAGGACATTCCCGGCGATGTCGAGCACAACGGTTATCCCGTGCTGTGGCATGGAGTAGGTCCCCAGCACGTGTTCGTAAAGACGAACGCTCGAAGCTTTTGCAATGGGTCAAAATGCGAAGAACTCAAGTTGAACAACCTAGTCTGCTGTGGCGCGATGAGCGGACCTCCTCCGAACGAGGCGCAACTTGATGGGCCACAAGGGGGTGCAGTCCACTCCCCTCAGGTGCGCGGACCCGGCGCTCCAGGTCATCAGTAGGCAGGGTGGCTATGTTGAGCAGCCTATGTCGGAGATTTAGTTCGCACTCAGGGACGAGTGCGCCATGTTCCGTGGCTAAGTGACGACTTTGAGCGATGGTTTCGTTGGCTCGCTCGAGCCGGCGGCGTGTCTCGGTGCTGAATTCTTCGGCCATTTTGCGCTCCTAACATGCAGGCGGGAGCGCGGAATTGTCTCTCAGCCACCGGCGCCTAC
>NZ_JBVVOU010000052.1:0-22804 GCF_055807635.1 Bradyrhizobium sp. Kon56
TTGTGCCTCTTCCTGATCCAGCTATCGCATACGCTTGCCTGTCCGCTCCCGCTCAATTCGGCTTCTTAACGGACGACTAAATATCCGGGCGCCAGCGCTACGGCCGGACTTGCGAGGCGTCTTCTCGATGATGGTCCAGAACAGGAGTGGGGCCGCGCTGGCCTTGCGTACGAATGTTCCGCCCTACTGGCTTTTGACTTTTTCTAAACCGCTGGCAAGTCGGCGGCGCTAGTAGGGCACGGGCGACTTCACCTATATCTACGATATCGCGATGGGCAGTTTCACGGTTGGCTCGGGCGCGGTTCGCTCATCGTCTTTCACGGGGGGCAGTTCACCGACAACCCCATTGCGGTGTTCATCGGACAAAACTCGAGTGGCACGCGCAATTTCGCTTCGACTCCGAGCGTCCTGCCGACCTTGATGCGCTTCTCGCTCGGTGTCGCGTACAACGACGTCCTCAACCGACTTCGATAGCCGCACGCTTGCCGCTTGGTCATGTCCTCGATGCCCTGGCAGCTTAGTGTTTCGTTTACCAATCTCAGGTAGGAAATTGTGCGTTATGTAGGGTATGGGGGCCATGTGCCCTAATTGTGGAGGTCGCTATGACTGCGGACGAGCCATCTTGGAAGATGTTGATCGCCTTCTTGACGGTAATCACGCTCTCCACGGTTTTGCTTCACGCTGGGCACAAGCCGGAGATCGCGATCATGCCGTGCTTTCTGTTGTCGATGCTGATGCAGGGGCGGCTGACCGAGTGATGGCTTCGACCAAAAAGCCTACCGATCTCGCAGACAAGAGTCCTTCCGGTCCGGCCGATGTGATGCGTGCCCCCCGCATCCTAATCGTCGATGACGATAAGGCTGATGCAGATCGCATTGGAACGGCGTTAAAAAATCCCCTGACGAAAATTGGGCAGCTTGATTGCAAGATAGAGTGGGTCAACGACGTAGCAAGCGCTCGCCAATATCTCGAGAAAGATGATATCGACTTGTATTTCCTTGACCTTGATATCTCGGAATACTGGGGAAAGCCGACCGACAAGGAAACGGGCAAAGCTTTCGTGAAAGCTGTAATCAACAATACGAATGCTGGCATCATCGTATGTTCTAATCTGCCGATTGACGAGGAGGCGCCACCTCTCATCGAGTATGGAGCAGATGATTACGTCGAAAAATCCTACGGCTTCATGGCAATCGCACCCCGGGCAATGTCGGTCTGGCGAAGAACGCATACCGAGAGGCGTTCCAAGCAATCGCATTCCGGCCGGAGGTTTCGGATCGGGAATTGGATGTTCACGATTGGTGATCGTCAGATTACCGATCGTTTGGGGATCTCCAAGCGGCTTTCGATAACCGAACACATTTTCCTGCGCCATCTCTGTGCGGTGCAGGGTCATGCTATCGATAGCGAAGTCTTCAACATCGAGGTGCTGCGTAGAGAGAAAGGTGATAAGCACGTTCGACTGGACGTCTTCGTGCCAAGGCTTCGCGCCAAGTTGAACAACACGATCGACTTGGTTCCCCAAGGGCGAACGGGGATTTACAGGCTCTTGGACGTTGAAGAAGTGTTCTCCTTATAGTTTGCTATGGCGCCTTGAGTGTAGTTTTCAATTTTTGAAGATCCCAATACGGATCGATGAACGGGCACTTGTAGTTGGGTCCGATATATTCCCTCTCGGCGTCATCAAAGAAGATCCGAGCCGCACCATGAGACTCCTCAGGTATGATCAGGAAAGCGGCGTCCTCTTGTATAAAGTCTAGGTCGCCGACGTGCCACCACTCTCGTTGCCATTCGAAGAAGTAGGTGGTTTTGCCTGGTGCCTGGCTGGCAGCCGACCACCTCGAGCCCTCGCTTTCGCGAGCGTCAGCCGATTCTTTCCAAATAGGCCAGACACTTTTCGAGGTTATCCTTGGCTTCGCTTAAAAGCCTCTTCGTCTCGCCCAGTCGCTTGAAGTCAGGTTTCACCGGGCCGGCACCCACCGCGCTTAAGTGATGGCAAACAGTCGTGAGATCGCTAGACATATCCTCGAGAACGAAAGCTATATTTTCGAGCGGCACTAGCCCCGAAAAAAAGGTGTTGGATACAGTGTCGTCCTGGCCGGTCGGCCCCTCGAACCTCACCTCGACGAGCGGGACTAGGACATCGCGATTGTCACGCGCAGCTCTGCCCATACTCATGACCAGCGAGCTGAATGTCGCCGAGATATATGTAAGCCGGTCGACCAGGGCGCTTCCATACAACATGACAGCGTCGGGATCGCTTTGCACCTCACCCGGCTTCGAAGCACTAAGATCTTCATTCGACATGTTCGGTGTCCTCTCCCTGCAGATGCAGGATCCCCACGGGGAATGAGACGGCTTTGGCACTCGTCATGGGTTCTATCGTGTAGGAGCCGTGCGCTTCGGCCTTTTTTGCCTGTACGACAGCGACGGTAAGAGCTTGATAGGAGCTTTTCGTCCTCGCCTTCATATATCCGGGCGCGGCGGGTGCCGGCCCATGGAAATGGAGCAGATAGTCCTCCATCGCTCGCCGGACGCCGACAGCGCTCGCGTTCAGCGTCCCAGCTGTGGCGTGCGATGAGCCCTGCATTGCCAAATCAATAAAGGTGCGAACAACCGTGTCTGCATCTGCTGCTAGGTGGAGCGGGTGGGCGGCTACCGGAAATTTGTCTCGAACGAGATGGGTTGACCCGCCACGCTCCTTCGCTTCGCGCTTTTCTAGCGCAAGCAAGCCGTCACGCGTCAGCGCGAAATGAGCGAATTTGCCCTGTGTTGTTCGCTCCACGAAACGCGCATTCGTCATGAGGCGGAGGATACGGCTGAGATTTGCATCTCTCAGAGACAACCTCTTTGCGATCGCTGCCTTTTCCATCTGGCCCGACGGTGTGTCGCGGAGTAACGCAAGTATTGCGACGACGTGCTGACGATGCATGACCTCGTCCGGACGCGCGAGCTTCGAGGTATTGATCGACATCTGCAGAAGGTCGTAGAATGCTCTGAAGCGCTCCGCATAGGCAGCATTCCTTGGTCCGAGTGTTGCGCTCATCCGACGCAAGATATCGAACCATTCCCGCAGCTCAGGGTCACGCCGACGGCTTTCAAGGGCGTTCCAAACCCACGCCCCGAGTGTTGCATAGAGGCGCTCCAAGCTTCTTTCGGAGCCCTCTTTGAGGAGGTCCGAAATGACACGCCGTGCCTCGCTCGCCGTCGCTTCGCCCGTCTCTATCTTTTCCAATGCTACGTCCGACATGGGCTAGCCCTACACCACAACCATTAAGAACGTTTTACAACGATTTACTCTGATTTTAGTCCCCGAATCTAGGTGTCAAGGGCCCCATTTGTAGGCAGCCCAAACGCTTTTTTGACCGAGTTCCTCGAGAGAAACCGCGCTGGGTTCCTTCAGAAGCGGTAGGACGCTACCTATTCTGTGATCTTTGAGCGCTGTTTGGGTCGGATGCTGCACCACGAAGCTACGGGTGCCGAACCGCACCTCAACCTGAGCCGCAGTGATCTGGTGGCCGTGCATCGTGCGGTCGTTTCCCATCGAGGGGACAAGCATCACGTCCACATCGAGTTCGCTGAAGGGTGTCTCGCAGACGTCACAGAAATCCAGGCAAATGGCGATCCCAATCAAAGCGCCTTCGGTTGCCAGGACACATACGCGGTCACCCGCAGCGATGTTTTCCGTTCCCCAACCATCGTCCGCGTACGGGGCGATCTTGTCGTAGATCAGGCGCTCCTCTCCATAGCCGTTGTAGATCCGGGCTCGGTTGACGATCCCACGGTCGGTTGTCTCGTGCCAGGTCCCTGGAATCAGAATTTCGGGAGCTTCCAGCTCGTCCGTAATGTCGCGATCTCGAACGAGCTTGAGGATCTTCTCGCGCAATTCCGGCGAGACGGTTAACTCGGGCCACACAATCGCGATGCAGTTCTCCTTCAGAGCCTGACTGATCTGCTGAGAAATCGTGTCCTCAGCTAACGGCACCTCAATGCCCGAGATGATGAAGCGCTTATCGCCCTCTGTTGAACAGAACTCTGGCTCGAGCTCTAGTGGCTTGAACAGGCAAGCGCCCATCTTCCATTCGCTCACATCCGGTGCGGTACTATGCAATGTGCGAGTATCCACGACCTGGACAGGATAGCCCTGTATCACTGAGGGCAAGATCCGATGAAAGAGCAGGCCTCGTTTTGAGTAGGCCTGCAGCCTTCGAGCCGGACGCAATGCGCTCACGCCCTGCCGCGGAATGAACCAACATCTAAGCTGCTCGACGTGCCACTCACTCGGCGCGATCGGCCAATGAGACCGCCGATCAGCAAGCGCACGATCGAGTTCCCGTATCAGGCCGCCCATTCTTACGGCCGCGAGTTCAGGCGTCTCATCGGACAGCGACCAAGAGAGATGCCCATCTCCTATTGCGCCGGTGAAGCTCTCTCGTGCGTCCTCGATTCGCTTTTCTGTAAGATTTCGGTAGGCCTTGTGCACGCTTCCCGGAGCATTCCGAAACAGCGTATCGAGCTCGATCAGAGCTTTCCTGAGATCATCCCGACTGGCCTTCGTGACTAGCTCCTGCCGCGCGGCAAGCTCCCGCGCCTCCTTCTTCCAGGCATCAAAAACTGACGTTTCGGCTCGGCTGTCCACGCGCCCAGGCAAAATTTTCGTCCCAATCACCACCACCAATATATTCCATCGATAGGCGTGCGCCGACGATTTTGCAATCGGCCCGACCAGTTGCTCACACTTGTCGGCCGGTGCCGAGCCGCCACAAGTGACTCGCTTTCGCAGAAGTGTACGACCGCAGTGAAAATCTGCGCAAAACCGAGTGGGGACAACGAAAAGCTGCATTGTTGTCACGATGCTATTGACGAACCCATGCGGACTGTTTTTCAATGTGCACGGGAGATCCGCGGGTGCTCAGGCACGCGGACGGGGGCGTTCATATGGGGATATTCAGCCGAGCCGCGGCTGGCATTGGCATCTGCCTTGCCGTGGGCGGGTGCACCAGCCTGTATCATATTCATGACCCGCAGACAGGTGTGATCACGGTGGGTGAGCTGCCGTACTTTCTCAAGTCGATCAGGTGTGAGGTCGTGACTTTCTACCAGCTCGAACGCGAGAGGCGAAAGGAATACCTGAAGATCTACAAGAGGCGGCCTGAAGAGGCGTTCGATAGGTACGCTCATTTCGACATCGACCCCTTCCTGTACGGCACATTCTTTCTGGAGTTGAAGGTGACCGATACCGGCGGGCTCGGATCCGGTACAGCATTCGACTACAAAAGGATTCTGAGCGTGAGCAGTAATGACGTGACCCATGTGGGCCCCACTGCTTCAGCCCAGGATACCTATGACCTGATCTGGTCATTTCTGATGAAGCAGAACGCCCAGCTAGCGTCCGATACGGCGCCGGCGCCGGCGGATCCAGCAAGGTATGAGCGTGGCTGCTATCGAGGAGCGCCTGCGGACCTGATCGAACTCGAGGGCCTCGCCGAGCATAAGTATCCGGACCGCGCCGCCTACAAGCGCATCATTGTCGATGCATCCAAGCCGCTCGCAGCTTGGTTACGGGACAACGCGATCCTCATAGCCGCCAACAATCTCACGCCGGCCATGCCTTCGGAGAGCGCGGAGCCGGCGCAAATGACGTACACGTTTTCAGTCCAGGTTACTGGCGGCGTCGAGGCAAAATACTCTCTCACCTCGTCGCGCTGGACGCCTGCTGCAGTCCAGGCGTCGGCCTCCGCTCAGCAATTCAGTAATCTCGGAATCTACATCAACGGTCCGAATGCCGTCCTTGCTAACGGAGCCAAATCCGGGTCCGCCGGCTATGCGGACAAAACGCCGCCGCTTGGATCAAAGGACAATCCAATTTACACGGCACCCTCGCCGGGAGGAGAAAAGTCGCAGGAATTCCCGGGAGCAGCCGGGTCCACCGGGCGCCGTACGGGCGCTGGGCCTCGGACAAATGGTTTCATTGTGGCGCCAGTGCCTGTGTTCCCGCCGACCCCTACACCGACGCAGTAGGAAAATGTTTCGCCTGTGGCCGCCCAGACTCGTTCTGTTGCTCGTCCTCTTGTTCTGCTGGGGGGCGAACGCTCAACCTGCGCTTCCTTCGGGAGTCTCCGAAATGGAATTGTACGGCACGGTCATTCGCGGCTCGAAATGGGACATCAAAGAGATACCGGTCTGCTGGGAAAACCTGCAGCCGAAGGATCAAAAGTATGCCGATCTTGTTCGAAAAGCGGTTGCGGAAACGTGGGAGACTGCGGCGCAAGGTGGCGTGCGGTTTTCGAAGACCTGGCCGTCCTGTACCGACGGCGCGCCGGGTGTGCACGTGCGAGTCTCTGATGAGGGTGCCCACACCGACGTCGTCGGCAAGTATCTCGACCGCAAGCCATCGGGCATGACTCTCAATTTCAGTTTCGATCATTGGAGCAAGGGCTGTCGAAATAGACGCGAGTTCTGCATTCGTGCGGTTGCAGTCCACGAGTTCGGACATGCTCTTGGTTTCACCCATGAACAGAACCGCGACGATGCGCCGGAGCAGTGCCGCAACGAGAAAGCTTCTGGCTCGGTCGGCGATTATAAAGTCACCAAGTACGACCCCAATTCCATAATGAACTATTGTAATCCAGCATGGAACGGAAACGGACAGCTCAGCCCTCTCGATATCGCCGCTGTCAGGACATTCTATCCCTCCTGACACTCGGCCCTTTGGTATTCATGGGCGCTCCCGCGCAGGCGGATCGTGCGGCAGTGCAAATTGCTGCGCGTTACAACGTCAGGACGGTTCACGTCCAGTTCGTTGGCGTGATGTACAACGACAAGCAGGAAGTCGGCGGCGGCTCCGGGCTGCTCATCGGCGACAGCCTCGTGCTGACCAACAGCCATGTGATCGGACGCGAGGAGAACTATAAGAGCTTCGAAGTCAATGCCCGTCTCGGGTCGCGCAATGCGAACCCGATCAAAGTCACTGCGGTTCATCGCGACGATGCCAGAGACTTGGCTCTTCTCGAGCTGTCGCAGTCCGCCGGAAACAGCGGAGGCGCCTCTCGTTGTCCGATGCCCGTGATCGATGACAACCAGCAAGCCCCGATGGGGACTCAGCTTTATCTGCTCGGTTATCCGCTCGATCTGGATCTGAGCATATCGAGCGGTCTGATAAGCAACCAGACTAGCCCGAACGGTCGCTGGCAAACGAACACGGTCATGAACGTCGGCAATAGCGGCGGCCCCGCATTCAACGAGTTCGGCGCCCTGCTGGGGATCGCAGTTGGCGGCATCGTCAAGTGGAACGAGGCGGATGTTTTTGGCGTCAACTTCATCATTCCCGCCACCGTGATTACTGCAAGCCCCCTGTACAGCATGATCGCGGCCATTCCGCAGCCGTCTGTTTGCTGGACCAAGTGGGTCGAGACAACGATCTCGTTTGAGAACTGGACCAAACTGAATTCCACCCATGTGCAGACGCAAGCCAATGCCGGCGTGAAGATCCCCGAAATCCTCTCCGGAGCGATCCATACGCTTCTGCCCGAAGACCGCCGCCTCATCGTGAACGTCCCGGTGTCGCAGCTCGTCGACCCGAAGCTGATCGAGCGGGCGTATACGGTGGACAAAACCAAGGACGATCACCCGGTCGTATTTGCGGAGCATTCGGCGGACTACGCCGAGACTTTCCCTGCTGAGCCCGGCTACCGCATCACAGGGTGCACGTGGCACGTTGAGACCGCCAATGGTGCCAGCAATATCGGTTGCGCGATCAACGGCGGCGGGGCGGAGGTTCGCTTCACCTACAAGCTTACCAGCGGACCTGCTGTCGACAGGTATCGCGGATGGCTGGGCGCTACGGTCAACGTTTCCCAAACCCTTGCAAAGTAGGTAGCTGATCGATGGTCATGCTCGTCTTGCCAATTCGAGGTTCGAACCGGTTGCATCGGCTCGGCCACGCGTTCCAGCAGCTTCGAACAGTGCTCATTGCCTTGTTTTGCGCGCTCGCGACCGGTTGCGCCCACCAGGGTCCGGCCTCGCAGCAGGCCAACCGGCATATACAGAAGGCGCCCCAGAAACATGAGAGCGCGTTCAAGAAATACGGCTATCGCTATGGCCCCGGGTACTACCACCATGTCCGGCACTATCATGCCTATCGGCCGTGGCGACGGACAACCGGTGAGGCGAGCGAGGAGGCGCCTCCCGACAAACGCAGCACCGGAGCCGCGGTGGTGGTCAATAGATCTGTGATTAAGGGGTTGGTACCCGTCTACTTCGCCACCAATCGCGTGGTGACCGGTGGGTCCGGTCTGGAATTGACCCAGATCTCCTATAGTCGTGCGGCCACCAACACATTTGGCTGCGTGACGGTTAGCATTCCCATCGTTCACAAGATGGGAGAAGTCGAAACGCCGAAGACAAGCTGGTTCGGGATGCGCAAGGAGGCGGAGGCCGATGGAAAGCACTTCCGAATCCAGAAGCTCGATCGTCTTTCTCGTGAGGAGTTTGCTTCCGCTATCGCAAATCCGGCCGACAGCCTGATGCTCTTTGTGCACGGCTACAACGTTGCCTTTTCGGACGCAGCCTTCAAGGCGGCTCAAATTGCTTTCGACGCGAACTACAAAGGCCGTGTCATGATGTACTCCTGGCCGTCCAAGGGCGGAGTGAAGGACTATGACTACGATCGGGAGAGTGCTTTGTACGCTCCGGATGGCTTGTTCGATCTCCTCCAGCTCATTAAAACGGCGGGCAAAGTGTCACGGATTATCGTGATTGCGCATAGTCTGGGCAGCGAGGTGGTTTTGGGCGCCTTGCAGCAAGCCGCGCTGAGCCAGACGGCGCTCGGGATTACTGAATTGATTTTTGCGGCCCCGGACGTCGATCGCGACATTTATCTTCAGCGCGCGAGCCAAATCAAGGCAGCGGCGGGCGCGGTGACGCTATACGCGTCCTCGACGGATCTCGCGTTGCTCGCCTCCATGGAGAAAGCGCAATCCACGTCGCGAATGGGGTTCGTAACCAAGAGCGGGCCAACTCTCGTGCCCGGTATCGAAACGGTCGATGTTTCTGCTGTGGGAAGCGAAATGTTTGCTCTAAATCACAGTACGTACTCAACCAGCCGCGCGGTTCTCGATGACATAGGCCGGATCATCTCGTCTTCGACGCATCTTAAACCCCCGCAGCGGACGCCGACCCTGCGATCGATGCCCGACGATTCGAATACGACTTATTGGATGTATCCATATTAAGAATCGCTCTTCGATCAGCAAACGACCGTACAGCGCCCCAGGCGCCGCCAGATTGTCATCCCCTCCGCTGATTCCGACCAGCTATCCAGACGCATCCCTGCCCGCCCGCGAGCGCATCGAACCGGGTGCCGGGTCCGCGGATTCGTTGATCGGGACTGGATCACCAACTTTGAGTCGGAGGCTCCTTATGAACATGTTCGTCTCGTCTGCGGCAGCGGCGGGCGCGCCAGCCGTCGCCATGAACTTGGCTCCCCATGAGCCTGTCGTCGACCACCAGGGCATTTTGGCCCGGGTTGAGCAAATCGTCGACGTGCTGCGGACCCGTTATATTTGCGAAGGCTGGCAAATGGACGAGGACGGGGCAGCGCGCGCTTTGAACTATTTCCGTCGGCATGTGGAGGGGCCCGGTTTCAAGGAAGAAGACGAGGACACGCTTGAATTCACTCGCGTGCTGGAATTCTTCAGATCGCATGGTCAATCTCTCGATTGGGCGCACGACGGCGATCTCGCTGAAATGATTTGTAGGCTGGCGAAAGTATCCCCGCGTGGAGGCGCTTTGGGCGCCAGCTGCGTCAAGGCCGACCCGACCTTCGCAGAAATCGAGTCTCATAAGAAAGCGAGTGCAGACTACTCGGCTGCAATTCGCGATGTGGTACCAGGCACCCTTGATCCGGATACGGTGAAGGAAGAGACGTTCGGCGACCGAGAGGCTGAAGTCCGGCACGAACTCGCCACAAGCGTTCCGACAACGTTGCCCGGACTGCTCGCGATGCTGACCTACGTCGAGGACGTCTCCAGCGGAAAGTATTCGGCAGCGGACGGCCGGACAATGCTTTTGACAGGAACGACCTTTTGAACGTCATCGTCAGCGCGCAAGATTGCCTTCGTGACCACTCAGCCGGCTCTGCCGTCTGACGCCCACCGGCTTGGATGAATCGATGCCCGGTTCGCGCCGGCGGGCTTTCGACCGTCTAGTCCGCCCAAACTGTGGCAGCTATTCCCGACAGGGCTGTTTCCGAGTGAACCTGTGGGCGAGCTGGGGACAACGGAATGAAAGGCTGAGAATGTGGCTTTGCGGGCCTAAACCCGGCTAACGCCAAATCAGCAACACACGGAGTCTCGCATGTCTATTGGACCGCACAGCGTGAAGCCCGCTGACATTCGGAAGACCGTGGACGTTCTAATCGCTGCCTGGAATCCAGCGTGTTGAAGTTGATCGCGGCGGCAAGATCACCGTTACCACCGGGAAACACCCGCCCGCGGGTGCGGTTCAGGCGACCGCGGATTGAGGGAACGGGTATGATCTCGCTAGTATTCGAAGATGTGGTGGGGAAGCCGTCAAGATGCTGAGGTCGACCGACCGATTCCCTCATCGCCGAAAGATCACCTCCAAGACCTTCGCCGACGCAAGATCCTTCAATCTAATCTCAGGCACGCTGTTCAATTTGGTGCCTGCCGGCGGCGGCTGGACTGTCGGGGATCACAGGCTTGCGCACGAAGCTATCGGCCAAGAACTTCTGGTGCAAAATGCGACCATTCAGATGGTTTGCTGAAATGCGTGAGCAGATGCGTAAGCCAGCACTCAGACGCCGCCTGAATGCTGGCGCCGCAGCGCTAGAAGCCCGCGGGTGCGCACGCCATCGAGCTCGGCAAGATCGCAGGCAATCCCTGTGAAGGCATTAGCACCTCTACAACAACGATCGTTCGGAGATCATCTGGACCGACTCTGACGTCGCGCGGATCAGGAAGGCCTGCTCTGCCGAAATCGCCCACGCCGTTGATCTGGCCGGGCATACTGGCTTGCGCCTAGGCGACTTGCTGCGTTTGTCCTGGTCTCATGTTGGCGAGGACGCGATTGTGCTGACGACCGGCAAGACGAGCACACCGATTCAGCAGGCCCACCAGTACACTGAATTGTTTGTCAGGGATCGGTCTGAAGGCGGGCGATTCGCGTTGTATGTGGGCAACGACCACGTTCAAACTGCCCACGATCTTGTACCACTCGAACAGTATCGCCCTGTAGTCGCCTGTACAATGATTACCTTTTCGTCGGCGAACGAAGGCGGTCTGGGCAGCAGGTCAAACTTCGGTTCGTCGCTCATAAGCACATCCTAGCGTAGACATCTCGTCGCGCCCCCTCTCCAAATTTCTACCGATTGTTATATTTCCTCGGGCGAGGCTGGTTGGACCCGGACACATCTAATTTTCGCACAATAAGACAACGCGACCGCCGTTGTCCGCTGCCCTGGCAGCGTCACAGCAATGATGGCCGCACTCATAGTGGTCGTTTGCTGTCAGCGTTCACAGAGCGCGTTGACGCCACGGCCCCCAGCGGCTGACATTGATGAAACCTCAAAGCGCTGCAACAGATGCTGCTCTGCAATAGAAACACCCATTGGTTGTCGCACGATCATCGTTATAGGATAGGTGTGGCTTTTGGGCCGTGGATTTTCCTAGCTTCAGTTGTTGTCGATCCAATTTGTCGAGAAGGATCAAAAAATGCTTCGAGGGCGTGCTGTCGTTAAGCCGTTTTCCATAGCAATCTTACTCTCGCTAGTCGCACTTGGCTGCTGGCCGGTTCTCGCCGAGCGACCTCGCCGGTCGGCGGACGCGCCCAAATTGCTTGAACGGCAAAGATGTTTTTTCGGGATTACCCTCTTAAGGCACGAGCCGAAAAATGTGTCTGTGGAGCAAATGAGCCATGATGGGACACAGATTCCTTGGGCGGGCACCGCAAAGACCAATCGAGTAGTTCTGCGAGTAGGCGGCGATCCAGATCCTTCGCCCAATATTTGCCCGCCGAGGGGGATCGTCGAATTCGAAATCAGAGAAGGGCACGAACAGTTTACGTATCAACCCAATATCCTGTCTCCCGTAGCAGGATGTCTTCCAAACGATTGCTCTCGACTTGTAGGGGCAACAGCCGTGACGCTGCAGCCCAAGACGGCGTACAAATGGCAAGCTCGTCTCGTGGCTATCTATGACTGGATGGAGTGCACAAAACTCCGGTTGCCGCTGCACCGGCGAGGCGAACAGGTGGCCAGGATTTTGGGAAGAGATTGGCCTCCCCGTGCCCGGCTATTTCTCATTCTTTACGCCGTAGGCTGATGCGGATCAATGCTCAGGTTCATCTAACATGGTCTCCAAACGGCTCTTGCTCTGCTGCCCGCTCCAGCCCGCCGTCTTCTGCCGATTGTTCTCGCCCCTACGATTCGAAGCCTATTTCGAAGCTTCTCCACCTCTCTAAGCTCGGCGATGAGCGTTTGGAGGCGTGCGTGCAGAACAGCACAGCTGTAGCCCTCGCGAATATTGGTCATTACCTGCCCCGGAATATAATTTGGATTAAGGAGCCACGATAAAACAGGACATTTGAGCAATCGCTAATTCGTGCGTTTAGTGGGCTAGAGCTGTAGCCGCCAGATGCTCCCAGTACTCTGCCTCTGCGAGCAGCTTCCAGCTTCTCTCGGGATCACGCGCGGCGGCTTGTCGGCATAGCAACGCCATCGCGCGAAAGCGGCGCATAGCTTCCATCGCAAAACTCCCTGCTTCTGTTTTCCCCAATCCTATTTTTTATTACTGCGGTGGAGTCATCATGATTATCGGACATAACTAAATTTGCCCTTTGAGGGCATCCAATTGGGTTCCGTCAGAGCATCGAAACGGAACTGCTTTCGCTTCAGGCTTCACATCAGTTTCGAATGCCACTTGATGCGGCATTGTCGCGCGCGGATTTCGCAGCTTGACGTAATCCTTCAATAACCGTCGAAGCAGCGCCGTCAGCGCTGGCGGGTTACGACAGCAAACCTGCCCATGCTCCTCAACCCGACGGCGCTCAGGACACTCAGCCAACATGGCATGATGCTTCGCGGGAGCACCCGCTTGTTCGGGGCGCTAACCCATCTGAACCAACGCCCCGGTTTGACCAACAAATATTTTGAATCTGCAATAAACTGCGCCGTTTGTAAGCGCACGTGATAATTTGGAGAGCGCTGGGCCCGAAGCTCTCGACCGAAAGCTGATACGCCGCGATGCGCGGCTTATTTGGGGCGCTGCTCAGCTGCCGGCCCGCCTGAGTGGAGTTGCTCATGAGTACTGAGCGGAATCCCGACCCTGTGATCCTGTTGTTCGCGATTGCCGTGATAGTCGCGGCGTTCGCGGCATTCGTCACGACGTTTGAGCGGGTTGGGAGCACCACAGCTGGTGGCGAGGCTCCCTCCGGGACCACGGGGATGGGCAAGCCTCGCACGCCTCTTGAGCGAGCACCAGACCCATCAGCAGGGAAGTAACCGCCACACCGGTGCCGGCGCGTGTGCCCGTTCTTGTATTGCAGCATCGCCCCCGCAGCCTTGTCAATCGACTGAACCTTCGAACGGAGCTGACCCGAAACACAAAGCGAAAGGAACGCGCAGCGACAACCCCTCTGGTGTCTGGGGCCTTCCAAGTTCACGCTACCGTCTTTTGGAGCTTGTATGGTCCTACCTCCGATTGCATACTCTTCCCGTTGCGGCCTGCATATTGTTTCAATAGTCATTGTTCGAGGCAGTAATGAGTAATCGAGGTCAGGTTTACAACTATTCGGCTATTCTGCGTGAACGGGTCGAGGAGCTCATCGCACTATTCGGGCAACTGCAGACGCTTAGGCGTCGCCTGCAAGCCGCTAACGCGAGAAGGTTTGGTCGGCGTATCCCGAAGGCCGCGCGGAGAAGGAGAGTTCTTCGGCGGTGATAGCTACCGTTCAATGCAACGATCGCGCGTCCCCCGCGTCGACATTGATACGAAGCCGCGTCCAGGCCGCTTCAAAACACCTGCATCTGCAGCCATTATCTGCAACACCGAAGCGTTGGAGCAACAGTTTCCCGGCGCTTTGACCAGTGCGCGATTCTTAATTTGCGTCGTGTGCGCGACTCAGACCTGCTCTCCGTGGGAAGCAGACAGGCGGCGGGGGAATGGTTGTACGCGCGGGGGCCATTGTTACGTTGCTGCTGCCCCTGGGCTCCGAAGCCTTCGCTTCGCGTCACTACAGACCCACATCGCGGTATCATGCAGCGAGGTCAGATACTACGTCCCGAAATATTCGGCACCGGTGGCCGAGATGTACGCTCGTAATCAGCGCGCTACCGACGCACAAATCGAATGGGCCCGACGTTGCGTGGCTTCGAACGAGGCCGCCGAAACAGGGCCGCGCCGGTACGAATGAGCATGACCGGTGATCGCCTGGACATGCTGCATATTCTTAGACGCTAAATCCGTGGCGTAACTCAAGTGACACCAAAAATAGAGCCGCATTCGCGCGGCTCCTCCTCTTACTGCGGGTCGGCTTCGTCGCCCTCAGCTTCGTCCCGCTCGGCTTCTCCGTCGTCCTCTTCTTCTTCGACATTGTAGCCGAAATCGACTTCTCTGAAATCGATTCGAGAGGCGGCGCATCGTCCTCCAACTCGGTTCCGCATCTTTCGCAGCGCTGAACGAAGAGCCAGGAGTGTTCTTCGCTAATGCGAGAGTGACGGCATTCGGGACACCAGAGAAGGTCGCTCATGGCAGTCCTCTTTTGTCCGATCCTTCAAGGTCGACCTTACTCATTGGTTCACCAGTTGGAGCTCGCTCCCTTTCTTCTTGCGCGTCGCGCGGGGTTTCTTGAGTGCCGCAGTCTCCTGAGTGATCTGCTCCTTCAGCGTTTTAAGCTCGTTATCTATCGATGTTTTTTCAGCGACGAGTTCAGTTATGCGCTTTAGCCTGTCCACTATAGTTCTCCTATGTGCAGGGTTTTTCCACGCATTGGTACCAAGGCTGTTCGAAGACCCAGCCTTTATCGACGGGCTGCAGTGTGTTGCCCGTGATCGTCGGAAACGTTTCGAATGCAAAGTGGTTGAGAAAGCGCAGCGCGATCGACGGCAGCAGCTCCATCATGCTTTCGCAGAGAGAAGCAAGCTGGAGTATGCAGATTGGCGCCGGGCGCCGCAAAAAACCGAGCTCAAGTCGGAATGACGCTGAGGTGGACGCGCAGCTGAGCCCAAGCGAAGCTCCGCGGACCAGAAAGATAGCGGTTCAAGTTTCAGAACAGCATTTTGCTGACCGCCCGGGAATGCGCGAGAGCGTCGTCGCCCAGGCGGCTCTTGAGCGCTTCCTGGATCGGGCCGCCTATGGCTGCTTTTGTTTACGCGGCCATCGATCGGAATGAGCAGGTGCTCAACTTCTGCATTTCGGGTGGGCTTTCCTCGTCCAGTACGCGACGGGGTGAATTCTCGAGCAATGGCCGCAAAGGAAGGAAACTATCCCTCAATCCCCCTTGGCTCAAAAAGTTACATTGGAAATGTCAGATCGCACTCAAGCGCAAGTCGACGGGCCAAAGCAGGTCAGTTCACGTCGTGATCCCGAGCGCCGAAATGGTCATCCTGGAAGCCGATCAGGACGTGGAGTGGTGAACTCGCCCTTGCGCTGCCTGACTTCCCGCCTCATCGGATAACAGGCGCGTCAAGAACCTCCGACCGACCGATTGCCTGAGAAGCTCCAAGCAACTGGTCGGATATGCGACATGCGTCGCAAGCTCGACAGGAATGATACAAAAAATGCGTAATTTCAATGAGCGCTGGCTGGCATGCGACTTGCTATTTTCTCCGCAGAGCCAGGTAAAGCGAATTTGAGCAATGACCAGTCTGACTGAGAGCGCAAGTCAAGTCGGTGCGGCGAACCTGCTGAGCGTCCGTTCGCGGGCCCCCTCGATCAAAGTGGAGAACTGGCTACGCGGCCAGCCCGTTAGAAAGTTCGAACGTGGGAAAGTATATATCCTCGAATTTTGGGCGACGTGGTGCGGACCATGTATCGCCTCGATGCCAAATCTGGTGGTCCTGCAAGACAAATACAGGAACAACGGAGTTGAGGTGGTGGGCATCGCTGCTCACGAACAAGCTTCGACGGAAAATGAAGCGCGAGCCAGCTTGGACGCCTGGTTGACAAAAAGCTTGTCAAATCTGAACTACGCGATCGCATTCGACTACGCCGGCGAAATGAACAAGCTTTGGCTGGATCCAAGCTTTTCTGTCGGGATTCCCACGTCATTCGTCGTTGACCGTGACGGCCACATCGCCTTTATTGGCCATCCGACGCAGCTCGATCATGCCTTGCCCAAAGTTCTGAACGGATCCTGGGCAATGAGCGACGAAGCCAAAGCGCTGGATGCGGAAAGGATAAACACGGGCCGACGCAGAAAGCGTGAACTATCGCAGAAGAGAGCTCTGGTGGAGCCAATCTTTGCCAGACTTGAGCCCGCCATGAAGACAAAGGATTGGCCGACAGCCCTTTCAGCTATCGAGGAGGCCCTCGCCGCGATGCCGGACGAGGTCACCTTCCGTGGGCTTCACGCGGAATTGTTGCTTCACAAGATACGCGACCTGGGGGCTGGCCTGCCGGTGCTGCGCCAATTAGTTCGCGACGCGATCGAGAAGAAGTCCGTGGTTTGGATGAGCGTCGCGATCCGCCAACTGTTCGACCCCGCGAAAGACTACTCCGATTTTCCACATGCGGAGCGCTTTGCCATGGGCAAGGAGCTCTCCGAACACATCCTGGCGGCGAATCCGCCCCGCGGCAACGACGGCGCGAAGTTCCTGTCGTACGGGGCGGTCGCTCAGTACTATTACGAGACCGGTAAGAGGGACCGCGCGATCGAATTGGTCGAGGTGGCGCTGAGATGGCCGGATGCAGCGCCTGCCTCGGATCTAGCGAAACGGGACGTCGTGCAGTGCTCTCTCCAGGCGTTGGCGAGCTACAGGAGTGAGAAGCTTTCTTACGAGGAGTGCTGTTCAGCCCCGCAAAACACGGCTCTCGAAAAACCGGAACCGAGATCGCCAAGGGAGGCAGCGTGAGCAATGCTGCTTGGCGTGTCTTTTCGGCCTCGTGGTTTTGCGATCGAAATCGAAGCCTCTTGGGAATGTCCGGGCATTCACATGAAGTGAGGACAGGAGCCGCGAGCCGGTGAACGCAGGCGAGGCCGCACCACCATAAGTTCTTTATGGCGAATGCTTCCTCAAGTTTGGTCGCGCTCCGACGCGATAGCGGCGAGAGTGCCTGCTGAAGTGAAGATGGTTGGCGGCTGCTAAGATTGACGTCCTAGAAGATGCTGGATGGCATCTTCGAACAACTAAAAAGATAGAAATGGGTGGTGACGCTGATGCTTTCTAGCTCTCAAGGAAGCTTTCTCAAGTTTCTATCGTTGCTGTTGGAAGCGGTTCAGGACTTCGTTCCGCTTGGACGGCAAGCCGATTCGGGAGAGGCGCCAGTCCGTGGCTCTGGACTGTGCTGTTCGGAGCCGTCAGATTCCCCTGCGCCCTCCGGTGAAGGAACACTGAGCGAAGCTGTACCTTCAATGAGCCTCTTTGCGAGCACGGCGCCGGGTCGAGCATGATGTACAATCAGCGCCAGCGCCGCTCTGCCAAAGCCGCCGCCCTGTTCCGGAAATCTGGGCCCTGGTACAAAGTGCTTTACGTCCAGGTACTCATAGCGATCCTGATTGGCATTCTCGTTGGCTGGCTATGGCCCGCTGTGGGGACGAGTAGCTGGGTCAAAGCGCTTGGTGATGGGTTCATCAAGCTGATCAAGATGGTGATCGCGCCGATCATCTTCTGCACTGTTGTCTCCGGAATTTCGCATGTTCAGGATGCACGAAAGGTCGGCCGAGTCGGCGTCAAAGCGCTACTTTACTTCGAGATCGTATCAACCTTCGCGCTCATCCTGGGTCTTGTGATGGGCAATCTCGCTCAGGTCGGTCATGGGCTCGCTCCCAAGGGGGATGCCGCGGCCGTAGCCAACTACGTCAAGACGGCGGAAGCGCAGAAGACGGTCGAGTTCCTCCTCAATATCATTCCGGATAGTGTAGTTGGCGCCTTGGCCCGAGGTGACGTGCTCCAGGTGCTACTGTTTGCCATCCTATTCGGGTTCTCGCTGATGGCGCTTGGGGAGGGGGGTGAGCGGATGCGCGGTCTGGTTGACGATGCTGCGCAAGCGGTGTTTGGAGTCATCAGGATCGTAATGAAGGCAGCGCCAATCGGGGCGTTCGGCGCCATGGCCTACACTATCGGCGAATTCGGACCGTCCGCGCTCGGTAAACTCCTCGGATTGGTTGCCCTGTTTTATGTGACAGCCGGGCTCTTCGTGATCATTGTGCTTGGCCTGATCGCGCGCTTGGTAGGCTTTTCTATTCTAAAGTTCATCGGGTATATCAAGGATGAGCTGCTGATCGTGCTCGGAACATCGTCGTCCGAAAGCGCGCTGCCGCAGTTGATGGAAAAACTGGAACGGCTCGGCTGTTCGAAGGCGGTCGTTGGCCTGGTGGTGCCGACAGGATACTCGTTCAATTTGGATGGGACGAACATTTACATGACGTTGGCGACCTTGTTCATCGCGCAAGCGCTCGGGGTCGATCTCAATTTCGGCCAACAGCTCACGATACTCATTGTGGCGATGCTCACCTCGAAAGGCGCAAGCGGTGTTACCGGTGCCGGCTTTGTCACCCTGGCCGCGACCTTGACTGTGGTCAGTCCTGAACTTGTCCCTGGCATTGCGATCGTATTCTCGATCGATAAGTTCATGAGCGAGGTGCGTGCGCTTACCAACATAATCGGGAACGGTATTGCCGCGGTGTTTGTGTCCTGGTGGGAAGGCGAACTCGATAGTGTTTCGCTACACGCGCAGTTAAAATAAATGTGCCAGCTCAGCCTAGATCGCTGACGAATGCCGCGGGCCAACAAAGCCGTACCGTTCAATCCTGACTGGTAACAGGCGACCATCCGGTGGAGACATTTGTTTTATTCAAAAGTGCCACACAGACCAATGGTTCCCCTTAAGCTTTCGATTTCGAAAGCGAGCCAGCTCGACCGTTCTCTTATGAGCATCATTTAGATCACGCATGATCTACGCGTAGTAGCCAGGATGGCCCGATCGTGATGGTCATGCATGGCGAACTCATCGTGGACTAAAACCCGAGGATCAGGCAGCGGGAGAACCCTGTGGCGAAGGTCACAGTCCATCAGTTTACGAACTGCGACATCGGCATTCGCCGTTCCCGAGACGAGCATGAGGCCATCATGCAGGTGATTGCGGAGGGTGACGGCGATACGGCAGCGCGGCGGATGCGCGCCCATATGCTGAACGCGGCTGCGGCACTCAGGCGCTATATTGATGATGCTTTGGTAAACAGTGCAGCGGCGATGCGCCTGAGAACATTCGACAAGTGACGGCAAGAGCTGGAGCATTTGGCGGCCAACAAAGAGCTCATTAGGAACTTAGTTTGGATCGCCAGAGAGGAATTGGAGCGCCCTCTCTCTCTCTTGAATAGGAGGCCGGTGGTTCGAGCCCACCCAACTCTCCAAGACGCCGAGCTTGGGGCGGACGCGGCCTGCGGAGGGATTCAAGGACAGCTGCGGAGGCGGCGCGCGAGCAACGCCGGTCATCAAATGATGAGCTGCTGCGAACCCGGATCTTATCGAGGACGCCGTAAACGGAGCCGCGACATTCACTGAAAAGCGTGCGCCGATCCGGCTGAACGCCTGATCAACAAATCGAAAACGGGATCGATAGTCCACCATTCGGAGTGCGATCGCCATTGGGCACGATGCGATGCTTGACCAGCGGTCGGCCTGTTGAACCTGAGGAATCGTTATCCTTGGGACGGGTGCTCACGAGAATGGAAGAAACCGCTCTTCGACCTTCGGGCGCGGGGAATTCAGGGCAAATCCAGACCCGATAGCAAAAAAAACAGCCGGATCAACCGCACAGCGACTTGGAAGTGGTTGCTTTGGGCAGTGCATCGCTGACAGAATGGCCTTGTTATTTTGGTGTGGGTTGCGGTTGTGAACTTCCAAGCGTCCATAATGAAGGTGCTTGCCAGCTGCCCGAATGGGTTGGCTAGGCTTCCGGACATTAAGCGCGACCTCGCATTTCTCGCGACCTGCGGCTCGGATTGGGCGGAGTATAGCAAGCGCCTTGGTGCCGCGTTTCCTTCGCTGGACATCTTCTCGCTCGGTTTCGTGCAGCGATATTCGTTCGGCTGGCGGTTGACCGCGAAGGGTGCGATTGCGCTTGAGATGATGGAAGAGAGCGCCAGAGCCACGGTGCGTGGTATCGAATCGACGGGGGAAGCGACCGCGCCGGACTCCGTCCGAGTAGATCCATCACTGTCAGACGTAGAGGAAGTTGGCGGGCAGAGCGAGCAACCGGCGTCACCGGCGGATCGGCGCGCCCGGTTTACCGTGGTCGAGGGTGGCCAAAGCAAGGCCGCGTAGCAGCTCCTGTCGGTCCGCAACGTGCGCTTTACACGCTGCTTTGGGGCACAATGGAGCGGCCCGCAGTTTCCGCAACGACTTGGACTGCGCTTCGGTGGTGCGAGCTCAGCGTCGTCCGAAAGCCAATCGCAGCGAGCAGCGCGCGGTTTTTGTTGGGGGGCTGACGAGGCTTTCACAACCGCTTGGCCGCTAACCCATTTCTTTGATTCCGCCTTTCCCACGGCATAGACCTTGACCTACACCGTAAATGGTTACTTGAATTTGGATGCCGGATGTTACAACGTGGCTGTTCGCTCACGTACGCGGGCTCTGCTGCGTTCTGCATTCACGCAGAGCCTTCCCCCAAGATTCTGGAGCCCACGTTCACGAAAAGCCAGCAAAAATTCAAACAACCGCTCTGGAAAAGGCCAGAAGAACTCACCAATCGATTCATCGGCGCGGCGCTTGCAAAAATGAGTACCAGCTGACCTGCATTGAACCAGCAATGAAAACTTGCCTACGAAATATCCGAGCAGGCCGAGCGGCGTGTTTCGAGCTCAGTAGAATCGGCGCTGGCCAGTCTCGCTAGCTGCGACAGCTCTTCTCAAACGCTTCTCGATAAACGAGCGCTCAAATTCGGTCAGGCGGGTTCGCAATTACCGGCGGTATCGTTGGATGTTGTTTTGACAAGCTTGCGTTCGAGCCGACTGCTCAGTTTCCATCATCGGCAACTCACACTGGCCTTTTTCATGACGTCGAAGCTCCGCTGCTTCCGCATGCCTAGCCGGATTAGCGGTCTCGCCGACTGCGATGTAGTCACTCAAGCCGGCGCCACCTGACGAAACCAAGGGCCGTGGCGGCGGTTGTTCAACCGCGCCCTTGAGAGCTCCCACTGAAGTAAGGCGAACAGGCCGACGGTGACGAACCTGTGAAGCAGTTCACAAAGAAACGAGAGTTCACTTTCGGTCAAAGGCTTCTAATCGGCCGCACGCGTGGCCCCCATCGTGAGTGTGAAGCAGCCTTGCGAGGCCACTCTAGCAGGCGGAGCCGTCAGGACCCATCCGTCGAGCGGCTGCCCCGTCGGTCGCGGCGGCGGTCTCTCGCTCTCTGTCTCAGACGCGAAATCCTTTGTTGCCGCCGCAAAACGGCGGGCGGTTCGGCAAATCCGCTGACAAATTGCGCTCTTGCGCGGAAACAGCAGTAATTATGCGGTCAATTTGGAGGACAATCTCGGTTCAGGCAGCGTACTTGGCAGCAATTAGCGCTCTCAAGTTCGAGGCGGTTATGTAATTTGCCTTCACCGCAGTGAGGATCACTCTGCTCAACTCGATCTCTCTGCATTCAGCTAAAAGCCGATCTTCTCGGCGCTGTCTCAAGCTGGTTACCCGCTGCTGACGGACTGTGTCTCTGTAGAAGCCCTCGCTCTGAGCCGAAGTATCTCGGTCTAATTCTTTAAATGACTATTGAAGCTGTTATTGAACAGCGTGAGCCTATGAAGTGCGATAAGCGGAAGGCGAGGCGTGTTCAATTTGAACATCAGCACAGAGCCACTCTCTTGGGGGCTGATGGAACATGGTGGCGCGATTGCGTATTCATCGATGTTTCTGAAACTGGCGCGAGACTGCGAATAAGTGGACCGACGGATGTCCTGCAATCGCGTCGGTGTTTCCTATTGCTGTCCACGACGGGGCTGGCATTCCGGCGTTGCGAACTGGTTCGACTGAACGGGCAGGAAGTCGCGCTGCGGTTTGTGACAAGGTGGACTGTTGGGGGGCGCCCGGCACTCCGGGCGACGTTTCCAACGCCGGGGTCAGACTAAGCGAAGGAATCACTATTCCGACGTGTCGCGCCATCGCGAACGATCAGCGGGTTTACCCCAACGAGGCTCGGTGGCCGGTTGCGTCCTCGCATTGGCTAGGCGGGCGGCCGCGGCGGGTTCGCGCTGCCGATCCCGTATTTTCATGCCTTGTGGAGGACATGCTTTCCTTTCACGTGCTCATGCGCTGCGACAGGTCCGGAGAGGGTCAATCGGCCCTTTAATTGCGGTTTGTTGTCAAGCTCTTCCTCTCTCCAGTGACACGCCGGTAGCGATTGCTCCGTCGGAGCTGGTCAGGTTGCGGAGACGGAGCGATCGCGGATGGCGAGACGATTGCCTAGAGGGCTTGGCAATCGACGTCGTTGGCGGCTTCGTCGGGTTGGGTTGATGTCGTAGTTGGGGTCATGGTCCTTTCCGAGGTCGCGAGCACCTCATGATGATGTCCGGATCGGGCGCCTCAACGTTTGCAGCGGAGTGCGGGCGAACCGCCACCAGCCGATTGACCG
>NZ_JBVVOU010000053.1:0-22064 GCF_055807635.1 Bradyrhizobium sp. Kon56
AAGCCGATCTCCAATCAGAGATCGATCATTCCTCGCTCGAGGCCTTCAATGGAAGGTGGGACCGAAACAGCGCTTACCGATCGTCGATCGGCTATTCATAGAGATGGTCGTGCATAGGTGGTGGCAGAACCGAAGGACGTCGGTGATCAAGCTCTGATGCGCGGATTGGCTACCGCATTCCCGATTGTGCGTCCGAGGTCTGCTCCTATCTTACTGCGGGCGTCGGCGCTCTTGCCGGCCACAAAGCGTCTGACGGGCATTCCCTCTGCCGTGGTCCCGCCTCCGCCCATGCACGATGATAAGGGCGCTCGATCAGGCTGTCTGCACTTGCCTGGCAATCGCGCACATGAACCCGACCAGTTCACGGGCGATAGCGGTGCAGACCACCGTCGTTCGTTTGCCGCGTGCCGCCAGTTTCCGGTAGCGGGCCGTCAAGCGGCTCTGCGCCTTTCAAGCAATCTCTCGCACTGCTGGCGACGTCTGCTCAAGCCGGTATAGTTTTGTCTTGCCGATTTTCGGCGGGTGTCGATATGTCCAGGCGCTTTCGACCAACATGTGGCGAACACGGCCGTTGCCGGCCTTGGTGATGCCGCCACGCCTGACAGTCTCTCCCGTCGATCGCTCGCTTGGCACCAGACCGAGGTGACCCATAAGTTGACATGGGCCCTCAAAACGGCTCACGTCACCGACCTCGGTCGCGAATTTCACTGCGACGACCAGATCGACGCCGCGCAATGTTTGAAGCGCCCGCACGAGCGAGCTCCAGAGACCAGGTCGAGACGAACTCTTCGATCGTGCGCTCGAGCCGGTCGACCCGGTCCCTGGCGACGCGAACTGCTTCGACCATTTCTTGTAGCGCGATCTGATGTGCGGGGTGGTCGAACTGTTGTTCCTGGAGCCAACGCAAATAGCGCATCGTCCAGCCCTTTTCGCGGGGATAAGTGCGGCCATGCTTGAGCATGAAGGCGCTCACCTGCTGCCGGTGGATCCGCAGCGTCTCAACCGCTGCCGATCGAGCGCGAACGAGGTCGCGCATCGCTTCGTGACCTTCATCGGGAACCCACACAGCCGTCAGCTCGCCGGCGCGTAGCAGCCGCGCGAGAGAAACGGCGTCCCGGCGGTTCGTCTTCACACGATCACCCGGCTTCCTTAGGATCAGCGACGGCGCCACCACCATGCGTTGGTGGCCGAGCGACCGGATCAGGCGATAAAGACCATAGCCAGTCGGGCCGGCTTCGTAACAGAAGTGGACGCGGTCAAACCGGTTGGCGATCCGCCCTAAGACGCGGCGCATGTTGGTGGCCGAAGCATCAACCTCGCCGAAGAACCGAACCTCACCCTCCCGGCCTGCATCCGCAATCGCGACGGCATTTCTCAGCTTGGCCACATCGATTCCGACGAATGCTTCCCTATAATCTGCCACGGCTCGTCCTCCTGTGATGAGGATCGGCTCGGTTCGCCCGAGCAACCCTTGGACGCGCAGTGTAGGGCGAGCCACCCCATCGGCGAGGCGGACATACGGTCTTACGCATCATCCAGCAGCCATCCAGCTTACCCATCAGGGCTGGTAGTGTCTTGAGCCTCTTTCGCCGTGTACTATAAATTACTACTCGCCGTATAGCCTATGATGGAGCTCAACTATGATGGATCTCAACAAGGAAGGACAACGCATCCTCTTACGTCCGCGCCCGTTGACATCAATGGAAAGCAGAAACTACGCCTCGGCATGTGCATCCCCGTGTTGACGGTGCGCCTAATCAACGGTCCTCGATTTCGCGCTCATGCTGGACGGGCAGGCGTTGGTTCTGAGATGCCCGCTACGCTGACTCCTGCGACAGGCGCTGGCGAGCGCCTGTCCGCCAGGTATCAAAATTTCACATGTTGACTAGACTTGTCCTTGTGCCCTGAACCTAAGGTCCAGTGATGTGTCCGCAAAGTTAAGACAAAGCCAGCCAGCAGAGCGCGTCGCAAGTGTGATGCGTAGGATCGCGGCAGCGGAGTCCGCATATGAAACCACTACCATCGGCCAGCTTGTCTCCAGGCAGGGCGAGAACACATGGCTCAATGACCAGAATTGACGTTTTCGATCGCGGGGAGGGCGCGACTTACCCCGAGCTGGATCGAATTGTCGAACAAATATGCTCATGCGCTGCGTACATTCGGCTTACGACACATCAAGCAACAAAGTGCTTAAACATGAACTGATGGCGGTCTTGCCAGCTCTTATGGCACTGAGCAGACGCGCTGGCGCTAAAGCCAACTCCCCACAGCTCGCAAGCACAAGATTCTAGTCAGAAGGAAAACTAAAGATGATTTCCGAGATGTTAATCACCTGTGGGGTCACAGGAGAAAGATATGCTGTGGAGTGTAGTCCGCATGTTCCGCTGAGCCCAGGACACCGCAAGACCACGGCATGCCACGTAGGTCGGATCCGCAGGATCATGGCGGAGCCAACAGAGCGATTCCTATTTGTCGAAGCTGGCGGGGAGCAAACACCATCTTTAGCCTCGTCGGTATCCGGGAAGGTGGGCCGTGAAGTCGAGGCCGATGGTCCATTTGCGCGGATTACGCGTTGTGGACGCTGAGATCATGCCAAGCATCACTAGCGAAGTATCTAGCGTCCCCAAACGCCTCTCACAGACAACTAATAAAGTGATAGCAATGCGAACTTCAACCCTTCCTCTCTTCGGTGTCAAGGTCGTCGATTTCGGCCAGTACATTGCCGGCCCAGCAGTTGCGATGATCCTTGCGGACTTTGGGGCCACCGTCGTGCATATCGACCCGCCAACCGGTCCGCTCTGGGATAGCCCGGCTAATGCGACCCTTAATCGAAACAAATTGATCGTCCAGATCGACCTGAAGAGCAAGCAAGGCGTATCCCAGGCGCAGACGCTCGTCCGAGAGGCTGATATCGTGGTCGAGAACTTCCGACCGGGGGTACTAAGGCGTCTTGGGATTGACTTCACGGCCCTGCGGAGCGTCCGGCCCGACCTGATCACCGTGTCAGTTCCGGGATTTGCTTCGGACGACCAACTTCGTCGCGAGTGGCGCGCCTTTGAAGGGGTAATCGCGGCATCCTCAGGAGTGTTCACCAATATGGGTGTCAACCGCGTGCTGATGGGTGTCAATCCGTCTTTCTCGCCGCTGCCTCTGGCTTCGGCCTACGGTACGATGCTCGCGGCATCGGCTACGGTTCTCGCACTTCAAGCGCGGGAGCGCAGCGGGACTGGCGACCACATCGAGGTACCTCTTGCCTGCGCCGTCATGGAGGGCCTCGCCTACAATTCCATCCACATCAAAGACCTTCCGCTCCGCTATAAGAAACGGCGCGAGCGCGAGATCGACCGCCGGCGCGATGCAGGCATGCCGATGGATCTTTCTTACGAATCTTCACAGGAGTTGCTCGATCCATTTTGCCGCAACTACAAATGCAAGGACGGGCGCATGTTCTATGTCGTTTGCCTAGGCCACAAGCATCATGCCAAGCGCTGCTTGCAAGTTCTCGGACTATACAACGAGCTCGTTGCCGAGGGTCTGGCGGAGGAGGCCGATTCCTATCTTCCGATCCGGGAATGGAGATCCGATCACTCGTTCTGCGTGTCTCCATTACCGAAGATCTGGGCCGACAAGATCGCCGGCCGTATGAAGACCGTCTTCCTGACCCGAACCGCAAAGGAATGGGAGCGCATCTTCGGGAAAGCGCAGTTGCCCGGTGCGCCTCAGCGCTGGCTGCAGGAGTGGATCAGCGACGATCATGCTGAATGCGCCGGTCTCATGATCGAGGTCGACGATCCCGTGTATGGGCGGATGATCCAGCCCGGGCCGGTGGGGTGGTTGGAGGAAAGCGGGGATGCGATGCTAACCCCGAAGCCCAGGAAGTGGTGCGACTTCGATCAGGCACTCGCCGCGGTCTCGGCGAGCCCATCTCGGGGGCCGGTAGCCCCGCTTGCGGAGACCCACGCGGGATGGCTCGACGGCGTACGGATCCTCGATTTAACCAACGTGATAGCTGGTCCGCACTCCACGTACTACCTCGGCCGTTTCGGGGCAGAGGTTATCAAGATCGAACCTGCGCGCCCTCTTTACGATTGCTCGAACACGGTCATCGTTGGCATGACTCATATGCGGGGCAAACGGTCGGTTCTGGTAGATATCCGGTCATCAGGTGGCCGGGAGGTTTTCGAGAGGCTGATAAGGTCGGTTCATGTCATCGTCTGGAATGCGACTGACCAACAGGTCAAGCGCATGGGGCTCGATATGGAGGGCCTGCAAGCGCTCAATCCGGCCGCAGTCTTCTGTCAGCTCGATTGCTTCGGCGGCGTCCGTCGCGGCCCCCGCAGCGACTATCGCGGTTATGACAACCTCGTCCAGGCGACAACGGGCATTATGATGAGGTTCGGTGGTTCCGCAGACAAGCCCGAGGACCACGCGCACGACGGCACGATTGACGTGATGTGCGGGTTTGGTGCAGGTCTTAGCATTGCTGCCGCACTGTACCAAAAACTTAGGACCGGCCACGCAGGGCGAGCCCGGACTTCGCTCTCCGCAGTTTCCGGCCTCGCGCAGGTGCCTTTCTGTTACGATTATGAAGGGCGTGGACCGTTCGACGAGCCGGCCGGTCCTGACGTGAAGGGCTATGATGCATTGACCCGCCTCTATGCGACGGCCTCCGGCCGCAGCCTTCTGCTCAGCGCCTTAGAGGGCGACGTGCCGCGCTTTGCGTGGATCGAAGGGCTAGAAGGACTACCTGATGTACCGAAGGATGGTCGCGTCTCCTATCTCACCAACGCCATCGGCAAGGCTTCCGCTGAAGAATGGTTGTCACGATTCAAGGCAGCCGATATCGGCGCTGCAATTTGCGAGGACATCGAGGCCATTCGATCTGCAAATTCCAAGCCCGCGGATCGTGCTTCGACAACCGGACAGGGCAGTTACTCCTTCTCAATATTTGATGCCCATCCCAGCGGCCACGCGGTAACGCAGGTTGATCCTTACGCAATACGCTTGGCCGTTGGAAAGATATATCCACTGCCGCCCGCAGAAAAATATGGCGCCTCGACACGGCAAGTTCTGCGGTCATTGCAATATGCTGAAGCGGAGATAGACGGGTTGCTGGCCGGGGGCGCCATAAGCGAAAGCTGGAGTCGCGAATATTTGCCTAGCTGAGGAGGAGAACCAGGACTAAAGCACCTAACGCTCGTTGTGCATCCAATACGAACGGGGTTGAATGAGTGCGCACGACGTCCTGACACCGCGTCCACCGCAATTAAGAACTCGTTAGAGCGTCTCTCATGTTTGAGCTGGGTCAAATTCGTACCGTGAGAGCGATTTGCAGGGCCGAGTCCAGTGCAGGGCAACGGAGGCGAATAGCTCGGTGGGCAATGCCGCGGCCAGCCGATTTTGATCGGCAATGCAGCAGAGGATCGTGTCGCTTGGATCACACACAACAGGCCGAACAGAAGGAATGCGATTTCCTTGCAGATCTTTGCCGAGTTCCAGGATGCGCTCACAATTGCCGGGCGCGATCCGGACCTCCGTCTGATTATTATCAAAGGAGCGGGCGACTTTGAGACATGTTCAACGCCCAATAGGCCTTCCGGCACGGACTGGTCAACCGCGTCTTTCCCGAGGAGAGCCTTGAGGAAGAAGTCACACGCATCCGAACCGCATGTCTCGGGTCGCGCTGCCAGCGCCGGTGTGGATCAAGAAGGGCTAACAATACGCTTCACTCAGCAGGTCGACGCTTTGCAGAGTCGCTCGCGGCGTGTGATGCGCGCGAAGGATCTTTTATTTGCTTCGACGAAGTTATAGAACTCCAGAAACGCGATCCGGTGTTCCCTGAGCTGCTGGTGAGGAGTGTAGTAATATCGGCTTACCGTAGCCTCCTTGAAGGTGCGGTTCATGCGCTTGACTTAGCGGTTGGTCCACGGGTGATTTGGTTTGGTGAGACGACGTTCGACGTGGTGTTGCCGGCAGATGCGCCTGAAGCTGTGCAGCCTATCGCGCTGTCGACCCGATCGATGTTGCGGCATATCGCACAACTTGTAGAGGACTGCAGGGATTAAGGCTTCGAGGAAGGCCCGGCGGTTCTGACGTTTGCGGCCTTTATGCAACCGGCCGAAGCCGATTTTCGAGCCCCGTCGACCACCACGAATAGGTGCAATTTGCCCGGTTCGGTGTGGACCTCGGCAATATCGATATGGAAATCCCGATGGGATAAGCCTTGAACGGCTGCTTGGCAGGCTTGTCGCCACCGATCTCGGGCAGTCGGCTGATCCGATGGCGCAGCTTGCAAGGATACCGCGAGTTGCCTGCAGGGCGTAGAGTCAGTCGTCTAGCGGCAGCAGAGTGTGCTTGCGACACAGCCGAGCATGTCGTTTTCGGGCAATCTTCGCATCATGTAACGAAGGCTCGCTTGCGCCACTTGGCGACCGTCTTCTGATTTAGATCGTGTCGGGCGACTAGAGCATTTTCTGACCTAGCGGAGTCGGAAGGGATTCCCTTGCGCGGCAAATCGTGAATCACCGAGGCCAGCCCCATGGCTAAACCGCTCTCGCCGGACCTTCGCCTTCGCATTATTCGGGCTGTGGAAGAGGAAGGCATGAGCTGTCTGGGCGCGCCGGCCGGTTTGGCGTAGCACCATCGACGAACTGGTTAACGAGTGGCGAAGCACCGGCGCCTGTGAGGCGGGAGCGCAGGGCGGAGACCGGCGTTCAGCTCGGATCGAGGGTCATGCTGCGGAGATCCCCTCCCTGGTCAAGGCTACGCCCGACATGACGCTGGCCGAGATCGCTGACCATCTCCTCAAGGTTCACGGCGAGCGTTTCGTGCCGAGCGTGGTCTGGCGATTCTTCGATCGCCGCAACATCACGTTAAAAAAAACGTCGCACGCCAGCGAGCAGGATCGCCCGCACGTGGCCGCTGAACGCGCGGCGTGGAAGGCATCTCAGCCTGAGATCGGCATCCATCGGTTGGTGTTCATCGACGAGACGGGAGCCTCGAACGTAAGCGCTCAGCCGGGGCCCTATTGAGCCTGGCTTGACGCTTTGCGGAATCGCCACGGCATGAGGTCTTCGATTCTGCTATGGGGATGGCCGTCGATAATGGCCTCGAGTGTTTCGGCGATGTAGGCGGCCGGGTTGATGTCGTTGAGCTTGCAGGTGGCGACGATCGACGCGAGCAAGGCCCAGTTTTCTGCCCCGATTTCATGACCGGCGAAGAGAGCGTTTTTCCTGGTCAAGCAGACTGGCCGGATGGCGTTCTCGACCGGGTTGGTGTCGAGCTCGAGACGCCCGTCTTCGAGAAAGCGGGTCAGCCCCTGCCAATGATTGAGCGTATAGCGAATATCCTCGGCGAGGTCGAACCGCTGGAGATCATCGACAGCTGTTTCTCGAACCACGACTTTAACGCGGCTACCATTGGCAGCGAGTGCTCCTTGCGCGCGGCCAACCGGATGTCCGGCGATGAGCCGCGCACCATGGCTTCGATGGCGTAAAGCTGCGCGATGTGCCGAACAGCGGCCTCGGCGATCGGTGACTTGCTGTTGCGCACCAATTTGACGAAGCGCCGGCGCAAATGGCTCCAGCAATGCACGAGCGTCCATGGCCCTTGCGGTCGAACGACTTCGTTCAACCGGTCATACCCGTCATAGCCATCGCATTGCAGGTAGCGTCCGCCAAAGCCGTCGAGGAACTGCTCGGCAAAGGCACCGCTGCGACCGGGGGCATATCGGAACAGCACGATCGGCGGACTTGGCCCGCTGTGGCCGCGGTCGTCTGAGGCGATCGCCCAGAAGTAGCCTTTCTTCGTTTGGCCGCGCCCGGGATCGAGTACCGGCGCCTTGGTCTCATCCATGAACAGCCGATCCGCCATGGCCAGGTGGTGGCGCATGTGGTCGGCGATGGGCTGAAGATGGAAGCAGGCGCGGCCAGACCAGTTGCCCAGTGTCGCCCGATCAAGCCGGATCCCCTGGCGCGCATAGATCTCGGCCTGACGGTAAAATGGCGTATGGTCGCCAAATTTGGAGACGATCACGTGCGCGATGGCCGCTTCGGTCGGCAGCCCGCCGGGCGCGTGCTCCGGTGCGTGCGCCTGCACGACGGGGCCCGAGCAGCGGCGACAGATATATTTCGGGCGGCGCGTGACCAGCACGCGCCATTGCGCCGGGATCACGTCAAGACGCTGGCTGACGTCCTCGCCGATCTTCGTCATGGCGCCGCAACCGCACGGGCAAAGCGTGCCTGCAGGCTCGATGATCCGTTCCACCCGCGGCAAATGGACAGGCAAGCAGCCGCGATTGCGATGAGAACCATGATCTGGCGCGTTCCGTGATCGGCCCTGGATCACCGCCTCGGCTCTCTCCTGCGCGGCATCCAGTATGCCTTGCGCGATCTCCACGTCTTCGAGCGGCAAATGATACTGATCTGGTCGCAGCTTCTCGGATTTCGCGCCGAACCTGTCGCGTCGCAATTCGCCAAGAATGATCTCCAGGCGGCGTCGGGCTTCTTCCGACGCCGCCAGCGCCCCCTGATGCTCGCTCAAGGCCGCCTGCGTTTGCGTCAAAAGCGCCTTCAGGCGTTCGTTTTCGTCGCGCAGCGCCGCGATGCTCATGCGCTATTTCGAGCACATCGCCGCCGCGTGTGCCACGATCAAAATAGCTGCCGAGTCATTCTGCCGCAGCTATCCCGCCGCCTGCGGGCGCCGTGCTTCTTCCGGGCGGACTAATCTCCAATCCAGCCCTTCGAACAAGGCAGCGAACATCGCCGGCGATATCCGCATCACGCCGTCCGCGATCGTTGGCCAAACGAACTTGCAACCTTCGAGGCGCTTGTGCACCAACACCAGGCCCGTTCGATCCCAGACCAAAATCTTGATCCGGTCCGCTCGTTTCGATCGGAACACGAAGGCTGCGCCGCTGAACGGATCGAGACGGAGCACCTCCTGCACCTTTGCCGCAAGCCCATCGTGGCCACAGCGGAAGTCGATCGGCCGCATTGCAACGTAAATCTTCAGATCAGCACCGGCCGCAATCATCGTGACGCTCGCACCGCACGGATCACCCGGGAGAGCTGCTCACCATCAATGTCCGTATCCGTCCGCAGCAGGACATCACCGATCGCGATCTCAAGCTTGATCGCCGGAGTCTGACGCTCCTCCAACGCATGTTCCACGACCAGCGGCGCGAATGTCGGCGGGGACGCCTCGCACGGCGGCAACATGCCTCGCTGTTGAAACCGCCGTCGCCAATCGTAGATCTGCCGGCGCGTCGCTCCGTGCTTGCGCGCAACCTCGGACACCTGGGCACCGGGCAACAGACTCTCCGCGACGATCCGAGCTCTCTCAGCTTCCGAACGCACGCGGCGCCCCGACGGTCCTTCAAGAACTTCCAGCCGACTCACCAACCGCGCCGATGGGCCGTCCAAATGGACGTCCTTTTTGCTGTCCAATCCCATCACAAACCTCCGTCCAAGCCGGAGGCTTCTTCGCATAGTTATCCATATCCCGAAGCAAGGGTTCCGGCTAAGCGCTTACCCTCGAACAAGATGGCCCGGCGCTTTGGCCGTTCGCCGTACGGTCAGCGCTGTGTCGCAGCGCTGCCGCATGGTCATTGGAAGACGACGACCTTCGTCGGCGCGCTCAGAGCGACCGGAATGACTGCACCGATGGTCCTTGACGGCCCCATGGATGGTCCGGCATTTGCGGCCTACGTGACCCAAGTTCTCGTGCCGACACTCAGGCCCGGCGACATCGTGGTGATGGACAATCTTGCAGCTCACAAGCGGGCCGAGGTCGGCATCGCAATCGACGCGGCAGGCGCCAAGCTCCTCTATCTGCCGCCTTATTCGCCCGACCTGAATCCGATCGAAATGGCCTTCGCAAAGCTCAAAGCCGCTCTTCGAAAGGCCGCCGCCAGATCAATCGAGGCTTTGGACAACGCTATCACCCTCGCCCTGGCCACCTTCACCGCCCAAGCCTGCCTGAATTTCTTCGCCGCGGCCGGCTATGATCGTGTCTGATCAGAATCTGCTCTAGCTCTTTTAGCTGAGCCTTCGATCGCTGTATTGCAGCTCGGACCGCGTGCGTGGTCGTGGCGCGGCCTGGAGTATCTAACCAAAGGGCCTCCCAGATTGAAGGATCAGTCTGACTGATTTCCCGCCACACTCCGGGGCCAGACGTCTAGATCAAGTGCTCTCGGTTCTCTCCGGCGAGCACGCGCCTCACCGTCCCTGAGAATTGCTGGATGATCGCGCGCAACCCGGCACGCCTAAGCCCCTCACTGGTACGATAGTCGACGGCTTTGATCGTCCTTTGGCGCATGAGCCGCAGTGCGAACAAAGCAGCGGAAGCTGCAGCTTTCCTGTGATGGTTGGTATGCATTTGCTCGATCTCCTCCACTGAAACCGGTGCAACCTCGAGATAGCCAGCGCTAACTGCGCCATGGAGCAACTCTTCGCCGACCCGCGTGCGAACGATAGAGACGTTTATTCCCGGCGCTTCAGCGTAAACAGGCTTTCCGTTCCGAAGGATCCAACCATCGGGAACGGAAATGTCCGCGACTTCACCCACTCCATCTGGGCAGATTTTGCAGCGAAACGGGAGTTCGTAGCCGAATTTACCCATGTGCCAGGCGTCTGGATAAGGCAAGTCGTAAGCGGTTCCATCGCGGGTCTTCAGACGCAGCGGCCCAGGCCATCCTTCTCCACGATATCGAAACACGGAGACTTCCGACTCGTCGAGGCCGTGGTGGCGGATTACGGCCTTTGCGATGTGGACGGAGTGGACACCCCCACAGAAGTTGCTCAACTTGTAGGGGATCAGCCGCTCGACCCGAGGGTCGATCCGTCCGAGAGCACGAACGGCCGAGATGTCGCAGGGTTTGCCGATCACGGCGAACCGCTTACCTTCCTCAAGCAGCCGGTGCACATTGACGAGAGGCGACGATGGGCCATAACGAGACTGAGCACCGCGCAGGACTTCATCCGGCGTCCTGGAGATCGTGGATATCGTCAGCCACGGCTTCCGATCGTCGTCGCGTACATGCAGAACCGCTTGTACGTCGCCGCTGGTAAGTAGATATCGGCCCAGAGCCGTCAATGTGCCGCCTGCGGCACCCTTGTGACGGACGACCGGTTCGCTGGACCAGGACCTGTGTATCTCGCGCAGGGGTCCCCAAATGGGATGAGTGTTGATGCCCTTTGGTCTGCCAGGACCATAGACTGATACGCCCGGACAGACAGCCATGATCTCCTGATTTTTCTGGGCCGCAACGTCGCCTCGGACGAGCGGCCGCATGTTGCCTTCGACGTTGATGCCCATCGATATCGCAGCGCCAGCGATACTCGCGCACAGACCGCAGCCTGCGCACAGGCCAGCGCGCACCACATCCTCCACATCTCGGGCTGGTGCGACGAAGGTTCGCCTGCCGAGCAACTGTTTGCGGGCCATTGGGTCCTCTGAAGTGTTTCGAAGCCTACTGAGCACCGAGCGGGATAGGTACAATCGCGTGCCGCCGGTGAGTTCACCCCTCAGCGCAGGTTGATGCTGGCACCGGCGCGCTCCGGACGGGGTAATTGCGCGTGTAGCCCGGCCAAATCCAGCACGCGCTCGCGCACGCTCCCCTGTACAGGTGTGGGTTTGCTGCCTACGCTGCTAACACCGACGTGAATCAGCATCTGCTCGCCTGTGGCTGCCGGTCTCTGATCGGCCTCACGAGTGATCACGTGAAAGACGTGAAGACGCTTGTCATCGGCGCCAAGTACCTGCGTGAGCACTTGGATGCGGTCGCCGGCATGCAGTTCCAAGACGCGGGACAGGAGCGTATCAAGCGTGTGATAGCTGCCGGTGTTCGCGAGGTACTCACCGTTGACGCCGATGTAACGGAGCAGTTCATCTGTGGCCTTGCCCATGAGCTGCAGAAAGCGGCTCTCGGTGACGTGGCCGTTGTAATCAAGCCAGTCAGACGGTATCTGCCGCGAAGGCATTCGCAACGGACCGGGCCCGAGAATGGGTTGGGGAGCGCGGTCGCGCAGCTCGTGTTCCCAGCGCACGAGCGTCTCGCCAGCGCCACAGCCCTGACCACGCAACGCCTGCAGCACGCCCACGAGGCAGTCATCGCGCTTCTGTTCGAGATCAGAGACGGTCATGTTCCCAGCCTGGGCATCCAACTGCTCGGCCAGTTTGTCCAGAAGCGCGTCGGTGAGCTCGGGCACCTCGGTGAGTTTGGACACACGCGATTTCAGCGAGGGTCCCAATACCTCCATGGCGCGGCGTCCGCTCATCTTAGGGATGGCCATGCGGTACGTCTCGATGGGGCCCAAGATTGGCCGACGCAGCCCGAAGGAGTAGCGGACCGCCTCATCGACCTCTTGCACCGTGGCCACATCGTCGTGCACCAGCCATAGGGCCTCGCGCCAGACTGCCTCCTGCAGACGGTTCGCGATGAACCCATCTACCTCTTTGCGTACTATTAGGGGGTGCATCCCCACCGACCGGTACATCTCCGCCGCCCGCAGCAGCATCTCGGGTGCGGTGCATTGTCCGGCGCACAGTTCTACCAGCGGCAGCAGGTGCACAGGGTGGAATGGATGCGCGACTAGCAGGCGTTCGGGGCGATCCATCTCCGCCTGCAGCAACGACGGTCGAAGCTTCGAGGTCGAGGAGCAGATTAGGGTCTCAGGAGCTGCCGCTCGGCTTGCCGCCGCAAGCAATTGCTGTTTGAGCTCTAGACTCTCCGGTGCGGACTCCTGCACGAGCTCCACGTCGTGGACCGCGTCCACTACTGATTGCACTACCGTCAGAGTTCCCTCAGTCGGGAGCGGGACTTCCGTCAGGCGCCGATACGCCCGCCGCGCATTAGCCAGCATCTCCTGCACGCGCTTGACCGCACCAGCCGACGGGCCATAGAGCCGCACATTTACCCCGTTGAGGACAAACCGCGCAGCCCACCCGCCGCCGATCACCCCTCCCCCCAGCAGTCCGACCGATCGTGGCCGCCTCTTCGATATGAACTTTGAACTCTCAGCCATAAACTTTGAACTCCGTAGATTAAACTTGAGCGGGAGCTTCCGGCCGTTCATCCGGCTCATCACCCAATCCCCATCCGTGGAATCTATGGCGCCCCTGCGCGAGTTCTGGATCAGTCGCTCGCCTGCTAATGAGAAATACCTTGTCTTCCAACCCAATGCACACGTTCGCGCTCACCGGAGCACCGCGATAACGTATGGAATTGCATCTGTCCGGCCGAGACGGCCGGACTAGACAGCGCGCCAGGGGATGCCGGTGAACCATAAGGTCGTCAAAATCGTCGGGCGCTCCGTCAGCCGACGAGCCCCGCTCGGGTTCGGGATCACACACGTTGATGTGCCCACCCCTGCTGCCCGCCCGCGCCCCCTCGCTCGCCGAGCGCACGAGTTGCTCCCGGGTCACCGTCAGATGAGAGCTATGGTCCGTATTCGGTCCAGCTCTTGTTACCGCACAGGTGTCAAAAACTTCGGGAATCATTCTCTTGTTTCCTGTGATAGCTCTCTCTTGCCCAAACCCTCTAAAGCCGACATGATCTTCTTTGCGTTTGGTTCAAACCGTAAACAGAGTTAGCAAATTAATGACGAGCACCGAGCAGATACCATCGGGCACGCCTTGCAATAGGGCGCCGCGAACCCTCTGAGTGCCGCAGTCCTCATCTAGCAATCTGCGTGCCACCCGCGAACTTCGTGCGCCGCCTATTTGAGACGAGGAAGGACGTCGACCTGCCAGGCTACTCTCTCATCGACGTTGATGGTAGTTGGACTTCCCACATTGCCGTAGTCAACCGGACAAGCTGTGATGACAAACGGACGTCCCGAGCTTGAATACTGCTTTAGATCACGCTCTTTGGCGATCTGTTCATCGAAAGGCTCGAGATCAGGCGATCTCATTCAACGTCATAGTTGGCTCGCCGTTTTGCCATAACGCACCGGCTCATATTGTCCGAGCCGCTCTTGTTTTTTGCGAGCACAGCGCCTTCGAAGGCCCGGTCGGCCCGACGCACAGATGGAAGCGAGCATGTGCTTTGAGCCAGCGTCCTATGGCCAACCCTTAGACATCGATAGGTGGGCTAGCTTCTCGAGCTTACCAAACATTTTCACAGCCTGCCTCACCACCTCGTGTAGGAATAGGTCGAGGCACGGATCACCTCGAGGACCATCGATATTTTCCTGCGCGGCAAGCGCGTCGCCTCGCATCTGCGCAGCTCCCTGCCGCATCGCCCCGACCACCACTCTCGAGCATATGTCAAGCTAGCATCGCCGCTACCGCGACGTACGCATCCGACGGGCGCCGTCTTGCGTGACGCGAGGTAATTCGCGAAGCGTGTGACCTTAAGTCCAGCTTTAAGGTCATCAGGCCATGCGGGTCGAGGTTTTGGGCGGGTTGGAGCGGCGGCGGCGCTGGTCGCAGGACCACAAGGCGCGGATTGTCGAGGAGACGTTGGTGCCGGGCGCGAAGGTGACTGAGGTTGCGCGCCGCAACGGAGTCGCGGCCAGCCTAGTGTTTACCTGGCGTCGACAAGCACGGACATCAGAGCAGGTTGTACCATCTTTTGCGCGGGTGCAGATCGTCTGCGGCGCGGCAATCAGGATGGAAGTGCAGCATCAATCAGGATGAGAGAGCTTCGCCGGGCTCGTGACGCAGGGAGGGCGTAGCCCGACCGGAGTTACGAGCCCGGCGACGGCGCGATCCGAGCGGACCGCGCCGTCTGGTGATCGCGGCTGGCCGGTGATGGATGGTTCTTCTCGCCAAAGAGGAATCACCCGTTGCCAGGCTGCCATGTCACCGATCACCAGATGAGGCTCTACATGAAGTTCCGTCAAACCTATTCGCCGCCAGTGGCGGCCGCGAAGGTGTCGTTCAGTTCGTCGACCGCTTATCGGCTCGAGAAGGATCTGCGTCTTCCGTCGCAAAAGAAGTCACCGCGGCAAAGGCGCCGGCCGGATCCCTTGGCCAACGTCTTCGGCCTGGAGGTCGTGCCGATGCTGAAGGCGGCTCCCGGCGTGCGGCCCGTGGCCATCTTCGAGGAGATGCTCCGACGCCATCCTGAGCTGGGGGCTGGAATCCGCCGCACGCTGGAGCGCCGGATCCGCGCCTGGCGGGCGATCCACGGCGAGGAGCAGGAGGTCATCTTCCGCCAGACCCACGACGTGGGCCAGGTCGGCCTGTCCGACTTCACCGATATGGGCGAGCTTGGGGTCACCATCGCGGGCGTGCCGCTGGATCATCGCCTCTATCACTTCCGGTTGGCCTATTGCGGGTTTGAACACGCCCATCTCGTGCTCGGTGGCGAGAGCTTCGTCGCATTGGCCGAAGGGTTGCAGAATGCCCTGTGGTCGCTCGGTGGGGCACCGCGGGAGCATCGGACCGACAGCCTGTCGGCCGCCTTCTGCAATCTCGATCGCAATGCGAGGGACGATCTGACCCGGCGGTACGAGGACCTCTGCGCCCACTACGGCATGCGGCCTTCCCGCAACAATCGCGGCATCGCCCACGAGAACGGGGCGATCGAGAGCTCGCATGGCAATCTCAAGCGGACGATCGCCGATGCGCTGCTGTTGCGCGGCACTGCCGAACGTCGATGATCTCGCCGCCTATCGCGGCTTCATCGACGAGATCGTCAGCCGCCGCAATGCCCGCAACGCCAAGCGGATCGACCACGAGCGCGCCACCCTGCAGGCGTTGCCAGATCGCCGCACCTCGGACTACGAGGAGGTGATTGTCCGCGTGACGTCAAGCGGCGGCTTCACTTTGCGCAAGGTGTTCTACACCGTGCCGTCGCGTTTGATCGGGCACCAACTGCGGGTGCGCCTTTATGACGATCGTCTCGACGTGTTCGTCGGCGGCACCCATCTCGTCACCCTGCCGCGTGGGCGGCCGCATCCCAACGGCAAGCACGACCAGGTCGTCGATTATCGGCACGTGATCCATTCCTTGCGGCGCAAGCCAATGGCGCTGCTCAATCTCGTCTACCGTGATCGGCTGTTCCCGCGCGATGCCTATCGCCGAACCTTCGATTGCTTGCGCGAACGGCTGCCGGACAGGAAAGCCTGCCGGATCATGGTCGATCTCCTCGCACTGGCCCATGAGCGCGGCTGCGAGGCCGAACTCGCCGATCAGCTCGCGACCGAGCTTGATGCCGGCCGACTGCCCGACCTCAACCGGCTGCGCGCTTACTTCGCTCCCGATCCGGCCTGCGTGCCGCACGTCGTGGTGCAGCTCGCACCGCTCGCCACCTATGAGTGCCTCGTCGGTGCTGGCGAGATCGGAGGTGCCGCATGAGCACGGCCAACACCATTGACACCGCGCGCCTCAATCTGTTGCTCAACGAGTTGCGGCTGCCAGCCATCAAGGTGCTGTGGCCGCAATTTGCCGAGCAGTCCGACAAGGAAGGCTGGCCGGCGGCCCGCTTCCTCGCCACCATTGCCGAGCACGAGATCGCCGAACGCGGCCGCCGCCGCGTCGAGCGCCATCTCGTCGAGGCGCGGCTGCCCGCTGGAAAGACCTTCGACAACTTCGAGTTTGAGGCTGTGCCGATGATCTCCGAGGCGCAGGTGACCGCGCTCGCCGCCGGCGATGGTTGGCTCGGCAAGAGCGCCAATCTGCTGCTGTTCGGGCCGCCCGGCGGCGGCAAGAGTCACTTGGTGGCAGAGATCGGCCTGGCCCTTATCGAGAACGGATGGCGCGTCCTCTTCACCCGCACCACCGATCTCGTGCAGAAGCTCCAGGTGGCGCGCCGCGAGCTCAATCTCGAGGCCGCCATTACCCGCCTCGATCGCTTCGACCCCCTGATCTGCGGTGATCTTGCCTACGTCACCAAGGACCAGGCCGAGACCAGCGTGCTGTTCGAGCTCATCAGCGCACACTACGAGCGGCGTTCCATGCTGATCACCGCCAATCAGCCCTTCGGAGAGTGGAACAGGGTCTTCCCGGACCCTGCTATGACCCTCGCCGCCATCGATCGCCTCGTTCACCACGCCACCATCGTCGAGATGAACGTCGAAAGCTATCGCAGGCGCACCGCGCTCGAGCGGAAGCGTGGTCCAGGGCGACCACCCTCGCACGCGACACCAAAAACGCTCGCTGATTGACGCTCCGCGACAATCAGAGCGAACAAAACTCTTGCGCGCGACAATCATCGCGGCAATCATCACCTCGCCGCGACACCGACTCGCCATCCTGATTGTCGCGCGCTTCCCATCCAGATTGTCGCGCTATAATCGTCGCTACGGAAGTGGAGGAAACTCCGAAGCTTTTGCCTGCGGGTGACGGCCGGGTGCGCTCCGTAGCATCCGCGCGTACTGGATTGATCGAGATTGATCTTGGCAACCGGCGACGCATCCGGGTGGATGCGCACGTCAACCCGGAGGCACTGGCGCGGGTCCTCGAGGTGCTTGAGCGCCGATGATCGCCATACCGGGTAAGGTACGGGTGTGGCTTGCGACCGGCCATACCAATATGCGCCGAGGCTTCCCGAGCCTTGTGCGTCTCAGTTCAGGAGAGCTTGAAGCGTGATCCGCACGCTGGTGATCTTTACGTTTTTAGGGGCCGCCGCGGCGACGTGATCAAGATCATTTGGCATGATCGCAGGGCGCATGTCTGTTCACGAAGCGATTGGAGCGCGGCGCTTTTTGTGGCCATCGCTGGCGGACGGCGTTGTGACGATCAACGTTGCGCAACTATCCTATCTCCTGTCCGGAATTGACTGGCGAATGCCGCAGGCAACCTGGCGTCCGCAGGCTTCCGGTTAAGCTGTGGCTTATTGACATCACGAGGGAGATCCGTCGCGAATTTTAGCGGCGAATATGATTGATTTGCCCTCGTGACAACGCCTTCCGATTCGCTTCCCGCCGACCTTGCCGCTGCGCACGCAATGATCCTTGCGCAGCGCGAACAACTGGCGCTGGCGAAGAGCGAAGTGACCGTCGGTCGACTGGAAATCGAGCGGCTGAAGCTGATGCTTACCAAGGCACGGCGCGAACAGTTCGGGCAATCCTCCGAACGCGGCAAGCTGCTGGTCGAAGAGCTCGAGCTTGCCATCGAGGACCTTGAAGAGACGCAGGCCGAACAGGAAACCAAGGCCGAACTCGCCGCGCCAGGGGCCGCCAAGGAGAAGCGCGCGCAAAATCCACGACCGTCGCGACGTCCGTTGCCGGACCATCTGCACGGTCGAGCGCGTCGTCGAACCCGCGCCTTGCGCATGTGGAAGTGCGGCAGCGAGCGGCTGCACAAGCTCGGCGAGGTGGTCTAGAAGACCCTGGAATGCGAGCCGCGGCGCTGGAAGATTATCGAGCATGTCCGCGAAAAGTTCTCCTGCCGGGATTGCGAGGCGATCACAGAAGCGCCGGCCGCCTCCCATCCGATCCCACGAGGCTTTGCCGGACCGAACCTGCTGGCAATGGTGCTGGTCAACAAGTTCCTGCTGCATCAGCCATTGAACCGGCAGAGCAAGACGTATGCCCGCGAAGGGGTCGAGATCGATGTCTCGACCCTGGCGGATCGGGTTGGCGCCTGCGTGGTGGCGCTCGATCCCATTATTGAGGCGATCCGGATCCATATCATGAGCGCGGAACGCATCCACGCCGACGATACGACGGTGCCGGTGCTGGCCAAGCTTAAGACGGTTACCGGCCGGATCTGGACCTCCGCTTTGCAAGGCCGTTTGCTTTGTTCTGCTGATTCCGCTCGATGTCGCCCACCATTTCGGAATGATCTCGCCCAAAGTTCCGATTTGATGTCGCCCACCCATTCCGAGATGATCTCGCCCACCATTCCGGGATGATGTCGCCCGGGGTGACGAGGCCTCTTCTGGCTCCGATACGGTCCCACCTTTCGGCTTTGTAAAGGGGGGATCTGGATGCCGACGGAGAGGTTCGCGATGCGCCATGTGCGCGAGGTGATGCGATTGAAGGCGGCCGGGATGCCGGGCCGCGAGATTGCCCGGCGGGTGAGAGCGGCCCCCGTCGACGGTGCGGTTGGCGATCCGCCGGTTCGAGGCATCGGGGCTGACCTGGCCGTTGCCCGACGACATCACCGACACTGAGCTGGAGGCCCGGCTGTTCGCCAGCGCAGGAGTCGGTCCTGGCACCCAGCGAGGCCATCGCCGGCAAGTCGAGCCGGACTGGGCGGCGGTGCATCGCGAACTCCGGCGCAAGCACGTGACACTGTCGATCTTGTGGGAGGAATAATCGGCGTTCGCTGATTCTCCGGCCGCAGCAGCGGTTAGGTCCCATCCGGCGCAGAAAAACTTGTCCCCAGCGGTCTTGAGGATGCGCGTAGCTGCGGATCATCGCGGAGCGTCTTGAAAGCCTCTCCCATTAGCCGGGAAGTCTTCGCGTCGATGGCATTAGCCTTCGTGCGATCGAGCGTGACTTCGAGGATCGCACCCTCACGGCGCGTGGTTACAACTTCAGCCATTCTTTCCCTTCTCCACTATCGGCGCGTTGAGACCAGGCTATCGCGCTTGCTTGTGCAGAGGACGTGAGGCCACCTTCAAGACGCCCGGCTGTTTCTGTCAAAAAGCGGTTCTTAGCCGCGCTTCACCAAGCCGAGCATTTGTCGCGCTTCGGCCGGCGTGGCGATGCTGGCGCCCATCCTCTCAATGATCCCGACCGCGTTGTCGACGAGTTCGGCGTTGGATGCCAGCACGCCGCGCCGCAGGTAGATATTGTCCTCCAGACCGACGCGAATATGCCCTCCTAGTCTCACGATTGCCGCAACCGTCGGCATTTCGTCCGGACCACAGCCAAATCCAGCCCAAATCGCACCGGGAGGCAGGATTTCTTTCATGGCCAAGATCACGATCGGCTCAGCAGGAGCGCCATTACCGGTGCTGAGGCAGAACTGGAACAGCGGCGGGCCCTTGAGGGTACCTTCTGCGATGAGCTTCTTTGCATTTTCGATGTGGCCGAGGTCGAAGCATTCGAGCTCGGGCTTGACGCCCTCATCCTGCATGAGCTTCGTCATTTCGCGCAAATCGGACATTCGCGCCACATAGATCGACTCGCCGAACGCCAACATACCGCAATCAAGTGTGGCGATCTCCGGCTTGAGCGTAGTCGCTTGAAGGACACGATCCCTCGGGCACTTGAGCGCAGTGGCCTTGCCAAGCGTTGGCGGGTCGAGGGAATCGAGCACAATGGTCCCATTCATTCCGCATGTCAGGTTGATGATGACATCGGTGGACGAGTCGCGCAGCTTCTTTACGACCTGTTCATAAAGTTCCAAGCGGTTCGAAGGCGTCCCGTCCTCCTCGCGAACGTGGATGTGAACGACGGCAGCCCCTGCTTTCGCGGCATCGATGGCCGCCGTAGCGATTTGTGAAGGCGTCTTGGGGATGTTCGGATGCTTTGCAACGACTGCCGCATTCCCGCCAGTGATTGCGCACGTGAGAACGACTTTTCGGGACATCAAGGACTCCTCTATTGGTACCGTCGGGACTGTCGCGAGACGGAATTGAGAAAAGAGTGTTTCGACCTCTCAATGAGCCGGCGCTCCGGCGTCGAGATTCGCGGTGCGACCGACATTCCGCGCCGGACTTTCGCCTTGGCTTTGCCGTGCCATCCGCAGCTTTTCGAGAACCTCCGGACGAAATGGCTCGAGTTTGGGGCTTACGACTCCGACATTGAGCTGCACGTGCTCCGCTGTCGTCGACATCATAACAGGGATGTCCACGGCAGCAGCAACTGCCCCCTGGTAGCGGATCGCAAAACCGCAGTTCGAACCAATCGCCACGGCGCCTTGCGCGACCAGCCTACGCGCAGCGGCAATGTAGGGTTGGACGAGCGCTGGATCGCCGCTCATCGTGCGATCCACCGTAGATCCCTTGACACCCTCGATGACGATGGGAAAGCCGTAAGTGTCCGGACTCATCAGCGAGCCAGGAGGCGGCGTCGGCCGGACCCAACCGGGCTCACGATCAAAGTCCAGGATTCCAAGACAGCTTTTGTTTTTCGATGCCATTGAGACGTCCAAATCGTAAACGTGTGACGGATCGACTATAGACGCCCGAAGGCGCCGGATTTCCACGAATTCAGTATAAAAACGGTCGGAAATGTGTGTCCCATTGGGAAATTGCGAAGCTTCGCGCCCGCGACATGACTCGGCCGTTCCTATCCGCTCGCTGCGCTCATCTCCAAGGTTTCCGCGGGGCGCGTGCCGCCTGGTAGGCTCCGCCCGCGGAGGTAACCGCTAGCCGATCGCCAGAGAAAGCAGGCTTTGCCAACATAGCCGCCGTCGCCAGGCTTGTCTCCGTCAAGGCGCCGGCGATCATTAAGGATGGCCTCATCGTATTTATCTCTCTCTGCTTAGCCGCATGGACATCAAAGCGCCGCTTCCGAAACCCCAGTCGACTACGGCGCGTCGTGTCATCGCCACGACGTTGTGCGCCGATGAGCACTAGGGCTTTCGATAGCTTGCCGCCCCATCGGAGATCAAGAGCAACTTTGGGAGAGCTGACGCTGTCCGCGGAACGGGGACACTCTCACCTCCTTTCGGCCAGATGTCGTGAACCAGACAAAACCGACGGCGCCTCCTTCCTCAGCTCTTCCGTGCGGCTGAGTCTTCTAAGCTTGATGAGGCGGCGCAGGTGATAGTCGGCATCCCCAAATAACGTGTCAAGTACGATGACGTGCTTGAAGTAGTGGCCGATGCTGTACTCCATCGTCATGCCGATACCGCCATGAAGCTGGATCGATTCATGACCGATCACCTTTGCCAAGCGGCCGATCTGGACTTTTGCCGCCGAAATCGCGCTCGCGCTCTGTAGCGTTGCCTTCGCGCGTCACCATCGCGGCATACATGGCCATCGAGCGGGACTACTCCAACTCCACAAACATGTCGGCTGCCCGATGCTGCACCTGGAAGCTGCCAATCTTCTCGCCGAACCGCTCGCGCGTTTTAAGGTAGTCGACCATGATGGTTAGCATTTCACCACAAGAACCGATGGTCTCTGCGCAGAGCGCTCCCTCAACTCGTCCAAGGCGCGGTAGATCGCGCTCGGATGCGCTAAGCAGGAGACTGCGGCCGGACGACGTCTCGTA
>NZ_JBVVOU010000054.1:0-21207 GCF_055807635.1 Bradyrhizobium sp. Kon56
CACTGGAAACCATCGCGCCGTTGAGCGATGATCCGAGCGTCAGCATCACGGCTATCGCCAGCTGACCAGCCCGGCTCTCCAGCCGGCGAACGCGGTGACCCGCCGCCAGCTACACCACGCCACGGGACACGATCGGTGCTGGTGGGAAGGGCTTCCGCGGCTCGACAGTATATAATGAGATTGGTTCAGTATGCTCATGAACCTTACCGACCGTCCCACTTGCCCCCACTCGGAGCGGTTATCGACTGCGAAGCGTGAATGCGCGCTTGGCTACGTATGCCTCTGGAGAGAGAAGTGATCAATTTAAAGGGTGTGGTTGCACTCGCTTTCAAAGCGAACGCGCTGTCGCATCACCACTGTCCCCTGTGAGCCCTGCCGCGCATGCGATAGCAACCGTTCGACAGAGCCGTTTAGCAATTTCGAGTTCCGTTTTCCGCTTCTGCAGAATAGCTATCGCCATCGCAGAGCCAATAGTCGTCGAGCGGTTTGAAACCGTCAAAATTCACTGCCACCCCCACTGTCCAGTGGTGATCGAACCGGTCTCTGCCAATCGTCTCCACGGAAAAAGGTAATTTCTGCGGTTTGGGCTGGAGACTTTCGACGACTTCTCGCCAAGGTTGCCGGTTTCAGAGGAGCAGAGACTTTAAAGAGCCGCACAAAAATCCCGTAAAATGCGGCACTTTCAGCCAATACGGTCCCACTCTCTATAATTGAGTGACTGCTTGGCTGCGGCGGGAGGGATCGAACCTCCGAATGGCGGATCAAAATCGCCGATGCACAAATCAGTCTATCGGCGCTTCGAGACGGGATCGGTTCTCCTCTATGACCGCATGGCGGCTTATTGGCCAGACAACATAAGAGTTCACATCGACTTCAAGCACTATTTCGGTGGAGGCGCTGCGCAGCTGCCCAATGCGTCGCTGATGAAATTGAACAGAAGTGGAAAAATGCCGGCTATGTCGGGCGGCTCTGATCTACATACAACATCAAGGAAGTGGTTCTGCCGTACGGCCTTCGAGTCGCCTTGGCCTCCGTCGAGACGGACAGAGTAGATCACAATGCCGAGAGTGGACTCGCCGGCTGGCCGTCAAGAACACCGTTTGAAAAACCGTTTTAGTCCGTCGGTCTCAAACGGTTTCTCTTGCTAAGGTCTTGATTTATTTGGTGGGCGCACCAGGGCTCGAACCTGGGACCCGCTGATTAAGATAGCGACGGGTAGAGAACAATCAATGACTTACCGATCGCACCACTGGGTTTATCCGGCCGAAAACGGGCCTTCGTGGCAGGATCATAGTGCTCCCAGCATTGTCTATCAGCGGCACCTTGATGGTTCGCCAAATAAAATATCGATACTTCAGCGTAGACACCTGTGCTTACCAGAGTCAAAACGATACGAGATCTTCGGTTTCCGCTGCGCGCTTGACCGCGTCGATCACCCTGAGCGTTTTTAGCCCTTCGCGCCCGCTCACCACAGGTGTGGCCGTGCCGCGGATAACGCCACAGAAATTTGCGATCTGCAGGCCAAGCGGGTCTTCTTTCTCGAACCTCAGCCGCTCGCGCTCGATCGGCGCCCACCAGCTGGCCTTGCTCGGGTGATGCCACAGATCGAGTTGCGGAATGGCCAGCGATGCCCTCGTGCCGCCGATCTGGTAGCAGGTCTCCAGCGTATGGCTGTAGGCCGGATTCTCTCCGGTGGTGAATTCCCAGCTCCAAGGCGACTGGATGGTATCGGAGACATTGACCGTTCCCAGCGCGCCGGACGCGAAGTGCAGGATGATCACCGCGGTCTCTTCGACCGCATTTCCACGCAGCCGATTGGATTGGGCAGCCTGTACCGCCACGATATCCCCGCACAGGTACCGCAGCAGGTCGACATCGTGGATGAGATTCACGAAAGCGGGACCCGCTCCTTTCTCGCCGCGCCAGGGCACTTCAAAATAATCGTCCGGCTTGATCAGCCAGAACATGCCATGCACTGACACGATCTGACCGAGCCTGCCGCTGTCGATCTCCGCCTTGGCGCGCTGGATCATCGGGTTGTGGCGACGGTGGTGGCCGGTTAGCAGCGGCACGCCCGCCCGCTCGGATGCTTCGACCAACGTCTGTGCCGCCACGATATCATCCGCTAACGGCTTCTCGATCAGTGCCGGGATGCCCGCAGCGATACAATCCATGCCGTTGGCCACGTGCATCTGGTTGGGGGTGGCGACAACCACCCCCTCCGGCCGGTTTTCAGAGATCATGTCCTGAACGGACGAAAACCAGTCCACCTTGAGCGATACCGCCAACTCCCGTGCAACCGGCATCGGATCGACGATTGACGATAAGACCGCCTCCGGCCGCGCGAGAATATGTTCAATGTGTCGCTTGCCGATGAGACCCGCTCCCATGACCGTCAGGCGGACGGGTGCACTCATACGATTCTATCCCTTCTCATCGAGCAGCTTGGCCAACCGACGCAAACCGAGCAGATAACCCTGAGTGCCGAAGCCTGCAATAACGCCATCAGCTCGTTTGGAAACGAACGAGCGGTGGCGGAATTCCTCGCGCTTGTGCACATTGGAAATGTGCACCTCGATTACTGTCCCCTCGAACGTGTTCAAAGCGTCTAGGATGGCGACCGAGGTATGGGTGAAAGCCGCGGGATTCATGACGATGCCGACAGCCGTCTCGCGCGCCTCGTGGATCCAGTCGATCAGCTCGTATTCCCTGTTCGACTGGTGAAAGCGCATCTCCAGAGCCAGCTCCGTGGCTAGCCCCCGACAATCTCGCTCCACATCCGCAAGCGTCTCGTGGCCATAGATGTGGGGCTGACGCTTGCCAAGCAAATTGAGATTTGGCCCGTTGAGGACGTAGACAAGACGGCTCATGGAATAACTCCGTTCAGTGATGGGCGAGGATCTCGCCAAGGAACTGCTTGGTGCGAGCGTGCTGCGGATTGCGGAAGAAAGCGTCGGGCACACCTTCTTCGATGATCTGCCCTTCAGCCATGAAGATGACACGGTCGGCAACCTGGCGGGCAAAACCCATTTCATGGGTGACGCAAATCATGGTCATGCCGTCGTTGGCGAGGCCAATCATCGTGTCGAGCACTTCCTTGACCATTTCCGGATCGAGAGCCGAAGTCGGTTCATCAAACAACATGACCTTGGGCTGCATGCAGAGAGCACGCGCGATCGCGACACGTTGCTGCTGACCGCCCGAGAGTTGCGCCGGATACTTCTCGGCCTGCTCGCCAATGCGCACCCGCTCGAGATATTTTCGCGCGCTCGCCTCCGCTTCGGTCTTGCTGATGCGGCGCGCGCGAATGGGCGCGAGCATGCAGTTCTGCAAGACCGTCATATGCGGAAAAAGGTTGAAGCTCTGAAAGACCATGCCGACGTCCTGGCGTACGACATCGATGGCTTTGATGCTGTCGTCAAACCGATGACCGTTCACCACGATACTGCCCTGCTGGATTGCCTCCAGGCGGTTGATACAGCGTATCAGCGTCGACTTGCCCGAACCGGACGGACCGCAAAGCACGATCTTTTCCCCTCTGCGCACAGTGAGGTCAACGTTGCGGAGAGCCTGATACCCGCCGTACCATTTCTGCACGCCCTTCATTTCGATCAGGATCTGGTCCTGCATGGATTCGGCCTCCGTTATCGGACGGCGGCCAACGCGCCCAGCGCGTCGGCCGCTTGCAGTGACTATTGAACTGTGAACGGAACGCCGGGGACCGAGTCGGGGAAGACCGGCACGGGCGCCTTCATCCACTTGGCGTAGAAAGCGGCCAATTTGCCATTGGACTTGATCTGGTCGACGAATTTGTTCGCCGTCTCGTTCCACTCCTTCTCTCCGAGGCGCGTGCAGGCCCCGTTGTACAAGGCGGTGAAGTGAAGCTTGGGCTCGAACCCAAGTTCCGGCTTTGCAGCGTTCAGACGCTGCGGGTAGAAGCTGTTTGCCCCGACCGCCTGCACCTGACCCGAGAGCAGTGCCTGGATCGTGGCCGCGTCATCATCAAACCTGCGGATTTCGGCGCCCGCAGGAGCATTATTGGTTACCTGGGTGTCCTGCGTGGAGGAGCGTGGGACGCCGATAACGTACTTCCCCATATCGGCGTTACTGTTGATCGGCGTTGCCTGGGCAGCGACAAGTGTAATCTCATTGGCAACATAGGGTTTGGAATATTGTACCACCTTCGCACGCTCGGGCAGCATGGCCATGGTCGCGAACAGAATGTCTACGCGGCCTGTGGTCAGCGCCGGAATACGATTGGCCACCGCCAGCGGGACGAACTCGGCCTTCACGCCGAGATATTCAGCGAAGGCACGCCCCATGTCGGCATCGATCCCATCCTGCTTTCCTGAGCTATCGACATAGCCCCAGGGCGGATTATCGCCCTGAATGCCGATGACGACGACGCCCTTCTTCTTCACGTCCTCCAGAGTGCCCGCCTGCGAGCCGCCTGCGACAACGATGGCCGACAGCGTCAGCAGCGTAACGCCGAGTTGGCGGCGATTGAGCGAAAACAACATGAGTATCTCCTCCTGGTGATGGCTGTGTTTGATTGAGTAGGTGCGCCGAACCTACCTTTGACCGGCCAGGGCGAGCCTGGCCTCCATCCGACTGCCCCACCACGAGAGTGGCCAGCAGAGGATGAAATACATCGCGCCGACCACACCGAAGACGAGCAACGGCTGGTAGGTCTGGTTCGACACGATTTGACCGGCGCGGGCGAGTTCGATGAAGCCGACGATGGCAGCGAGCGAGGTACCCTTGATGAGCTGCACGAGATAGCCAATGGTCGCCGGCAGCGCGATGCGAATGGCTTGCGGCAGCACGATGTCGCGCATGCGCGCGGAATAGTGTAGACCGAGCGCCATCGCGGCCTCGGTCTGACCGCGAGGCACGGCCTGGATTGCGCCGCGCCAGATCTCGCCCAGAAAAGCCGAGGCGTTGACGGTGAACCCAATCGCGACCGCAACGAATGCTGACAGCTTCAATCCGAGGAGCGCCAAGCCGTAATACACCACGAACAGTTGCAGCAGCAGCGGTGTCCCCTGGAAGATTCCGATATAGATCCGAACTATCCATTCCACGGTCGTGCGACCGCAGGTGCGCAACAATGCGACGACCAGGCCGGCGGTACAGCCACCGACGAATGCAACCAGCGTCAGGAGTACCGTCCATTGCAGACCACGCAGGAGGAAGCCGAACTCGGGAACGCCGAAATGCGGTGTCATGATCTGTGCTCCTCAGCGCGTCGGATATGAGAAGAAGCGGTGAGAGATGATTGCGAAGCCCGCCATCAGCAGCCAGGAGATCGCGAGGTAGAGGAAAGTGACGAAAAAATAGACCTCGAAGCTGCGGAATGTGTCGCTTTCGATTCGCTGCGCGACCGACGTCAATTCGTAAGCCGACACAGCCGAACAGATCGACGAGGTCAGCGTCAGCATGATGAACTGTCCCGTGAGCGAGGGATAGATCGCGCGAAGCGCGGGCTTGAGTACGATGGAACGGAATACCTGCCCTTTGTGCAGTCCGAGCGCGTAGCCAGCCTCGATTTGCCCTTTGTGAATCGATTGCACGCCGCCGCGGATGATCTCGATGGCGTACGCGCCTCCGTTGACGCCGAGTGCGATAATGGCCGTGGCGGTCGGATTGAGCTTTACCCCGACGAGCGGCAGTGCAAAGAACAGAAAGAAGATCTGCACCAGGAACGGCGTGTTGCGCACGATTTCGACGAAGCCGATCACGATGGCGCGCAACCAGGCCGCCTTCGGATCGCGGGCCGCGACGCCCGCGACGCCGATGATCATTGCGAGCGTCATGCCAGCAAGCGCCAAACCCAACGTCCCCACGCAACCCCACAGCAACGCGGGCATTGCGTGCCAAACCACCGAGAAATCGAGCGTGTAGCCCATCTTGCGTTTCCTCTCGGGCGTTGTGCGTGCCGCTCGCCCATCGGCCGGGTGTCACCCTCCCAGGGATGCGAAAGTTGCGAAGAAGACGTCTGGATCAGGCGAGACGCCCGTGAACAGGCGGAACGCTTCGGTGCCCTGGAAGATAGCCATTCCGCCACCATCGACCGTGCGGCAGCCGAGGGCCCGCGCCGCGCGCAGCAGCGCGGTCTCCAGCGGGAAGTAGATGATCTCGGCAACCCAGAGACCGGAACACAGCATCGCCAGCGGCAGCGGCGTTCCCGGATATTTGTCCATGCCGATCGGCGTCGCGTTGACAATTCCGTCTGCGGCCGCCACGGCGGCGGCAACATCCTGGCCGACCCTCAAGCGCCCTTCTACAAATCGAGAGGACAAGCCGTCGACCACGCTCTGCGCCTTGGCCAGGTCGACGTCTATGATGGTCAGTTCCTGCACGCCAAGCTTCATCAGCGCGAAAGCAACCGCCGCACCGGCGCCGCCTGCGCCGAATTGCACGACGCGACCAAGTGGTGCACCTTGCATGTTGCGGCGGAAATTCTCCGCGAAGCCGAACCAGTCGGTGTTGTGGCCGGTCATTCGGCCGTTCCTGACGACCACGGTGTTCACCGCACCAAGCGCCTCGGCGTCGGGCGAAAGCTCGTCCAGCAGTGGAAGGATCGCCTGCTTGCAGGGATGGGTTACGTTCAAACCGTCAAAGCCCATCCGCCTTGCGGCCGTGAGCAATTCCGGCAATGCTTCGACGCCGAGGTTCAACTCGGTCAGATCGATCTTCTTGTAGAGATAGCGGATGCCAGCGGCGTCGGCGGCCGCTTCGTGCATGGGCGGCGTGCGAGACGCCGAGATGCCGCTGCCGATCAGGCCGACGAGAAAGCCGGGTTTGCGATGCATTGTCGGCGTCGTCCGTCAGCTCAATGGAACAGTCAATTCGGCGATGACCTGGGCCGTGCTCGGTCGCACGCCGCGCCACCAGACGAAGGCTTCCGCCGCCTGCTCGACCAGCATGCCGACGCCGTCAGCCAGTTTGGCCACGCCTTCGGCGCGGGCCGCTTGCAGAAAGCGAGTCAATCCTTTGCCATAGGCAAGTTCGTACGCCAGCTCCGCGCCCTGGAAGACATTCCCCGGAAGCGGCGGCATTTCACCTCGCAGGCTGGCAGAGGTCGCGTTGACCACGACGTCATAGCCCTCGGCAAGGTCCGCCAGTTCAGCGTAGCCGCTCACCATCAGGGGACCACAGCCGGCAAACTCTTCGGCCAATGCCACGGCTTTGGACAGCGTTCGATTGACGAGAACCAACTCGGACGGTTGCTGGCGCAGGAAAGGCAGCAACGCGCCACGCGCCGCTCCCCCGGCGCCGAGCATCAGGACGCGCCGACCGGCCATTTTGACGCCGAGATTGGCAGTGATGTCCTGCACCAGCCCTACCCCGTCGAAATTTTCGGCGATGATCCGGTCGCCCTCGAATTTCAGGCAGTTTGCGGCACCTGCCCGTCTGGCGCTCTCTGAAAGCTCATTTGCATAAGCGAAGGCATCGAGCTTGAAAGGGGCGGTGATGTTCAGCCCCTTGGCACCCTCTGTCCGGAATTGGTCGACCCGTCGGCTGAAGCCATCGATAGGTCCCTCGATCGCCTCATAGACGAGATCCTGTCCCGTCATTCTGGCGAAAGTGCCATGGATCAAGGGTGATTTGCTGAAGCCGATCGGATTGCCAATCACCGCATAACGATCGCTCATCGCTCACTCCCGCACTGCAGCTTCGTTGTAAAGCACGCCGTCGCGCACCATCGCGTCGACGGCTTCGGCCGACAGTCCCAGCGATGCGGCAATGCGGCGATTGTCCTGCCCAAGCAGTGGCGCCGGAGTACGCACCGTAGTGTCGCAATCGGAGAACCGGAACGGCAGGTTCGGCAGCGTTACCTTGCCGAGCACCGGATGCTCCTGCTCGACCAGCATGCCGCGCGCATGGATCTGCGGATCCCTCGCGACCTCTTCGATGGTCTGCACGGGAGCGGACGGCACACCTGCTTCCTCGAGTGCCGCAAGACACGCATCCCGAGACGGCTGTGATAGCGTCCAGTTGCGCACAATCTCCATGGCTTCAGCATAATGGGCGTTCCGCGCGGCGGGCTTGGCGAAACGCTCGTCCAATGCCAGCGTGTCTCCTCCAATCAGGCTCGCCAATCGTCGCCACGCATCATCGACTTGCGCAGCGATGACAAGATTGCCGTCCTTGGCCGGAAAGACCCCGTAAACGGTCGAGTCCGGCTGTCCGCTGCCGGTTTGCTTCGGCAGGTCAGCGCCGCCCGAGAGGAAGTAACGCTGAACCGCATAGTCGTGCATCGAGACCATGCAATCGTACAGCGCCAGATCGATATGTTGGCCGCGCCCGGACGACGCACGGCCAACCAGCGCCGCATTGATAGCAGCGACGCCATGAATGCCAGTGTACATATCGGCCAGCGGCATCCGCAGCAGTGGCGGCGCTTCGCCGGGATTGCCCAATTGCGCCAGGGCCCCCGACATCGCCTCTGCGATCAGGCCGAAGCCCGGACGATCGGCATAGGGACCGGTGTGACCATAGGCGGAGACCGAGCAATAGATCAGCTTCGGATTCCGCCCCGATAGCGCTTTGTAACCAAGCCCGAGACGTTCGAGTGCGCCGGGTCGGTAATTCTCGATGAAGACATCGGCTGTGTCGACCAGCTTCATCATCATGTCGAGACCACGCTTGTCGCGCAGGTCGATGCAAAGTCCCTGCTTCCCCATATTCTGCTGTAGGAAGTAGCCGGATTGTTCGTCCTTGAAATATCCATGGGCCCGGCCTGCGTCGCCGCCCTTTGGACGCTCCACCTTGATGACCTCCGCGCCCATCGCGGCGAGGCAACGGCCCATGAACGGGCCGGCCAGGAAATGGCTGTAGTCGATGACGCGGACGCCTTTGAGCGGCAGATCTTGCGCGGTCATGCGCGCTCTCCCGCGACGCCGGTCTTCGGGCGCATCGGAATCATCAGCCGATGCTCACCGAGCTGCACCACTTCGCCGCGCTGATTAATCAGCTCCGAGGGCAGCACCACGATGCCCCACCCGTCCCGCTTTGTCTCGCGCATTGAACCCACGCGGAACTTCACGTGCACGGTGTCCCCGAGCTTGATCGGCAGCTTGAAATCCCACGTCCAGCCCAGCGACATTCCCGGGAGGAAGCGGTAGTAGGCACGGGTCTTCAAACCGTCGGCCAGCGACAGACCAAACAGCCCGTGCGCGACGCGCGTGCCGAACGGCGTTGTCTTCGCGTACTCCTCGTCGACATGGACCGGCGTGAAATCGCCCGTCAGTTCGGCGTAGGCATTTACCATTCCTTCTGTGACCGTCACCGGTGGCGTAACGCATTCATCGCCGACCTTGGCATCGTCCCAGTAGCGCTCATCTGTCATATCGCGTCTTCCTCTAGGCACGGGGATTGATCGCCAGGGCGGCTTCCACGGCGCCTGCGCTGGCTTGCAAGATTTCGACGTTGAGCCCGCCCGGCAGCTCGAGCCAGTTCGGCCCGGCGGGCAACGCCTTGGCGCCCCAGGCGGCGGCACGGGTGAGTACACCTTCGTAATCGTCGACCATGATGCCGAGATGGGCGAGACGCCCCTCTGGTCCGACGAAATTCGGATCTTCAATGAGTTGCACGCTTCCGAGCACCCAAACCTGACGCGGGCGCGTACCATCGGCGGGTTGCTCATCGCGATTGGCGAGACCAAGCACCTCACGAAAGAAGTCGACGTGACGATCAACGTCCGGCACACGGATCGCGACGTGTTCGACATAAGCGCGGGGCAATGACATTGTCTCAAGACCTTCCAGGATAGTCGCTGCGGGCGTATTCGATGCCTTTGACCAGCGCGACGAGGGTGGAATTGACGGGGGTCGGCACGTTGAGCCTGGCGCCCCAACGCACGACGGAGCCGTGGATGTAGTCAACCTCGGTCAGATTGCCGGACTGCAAGCTCTGCAGCATCGACGTCTTGAACTCGGGCGGAAGTCCGGCGGACGCCATCGTCCAGGCGCGTCGCGGATCGGTAATCGAGATCTTCACGCCGGCAGCTTGCGCAACCGCGATGCCCTCCGAGATTGCGGCCAGCGCGCAATCTTCCAGAACTGGCAGCGAATACAGGCCGCCATAAGTCAGCCCGGTAACGGCGGTAATTCCTCCTCCGGCGACGTTGATGAACAACTTGTCCCACATCGTGCCCAAGATGTTGTCGCTGAGCCGCGTGAGAATTCCGGCGCGATTAAAAGTCCCGGAGATTAGCTGCGCACGTTCCGTCAAGCGACCGTCAAGCTCGCCGATGATGGTCTCCTTGCCGAGGACCCCGGAACGAACATGACCAGGGCCGAGCAGCACACCGCCGACGTAGGTCTTGCCCGCCATGACCCGGTCACGACCAACCTCCTCCGACAGGATGTCCTCGTGACCAAGACCGTTCTGAAGCGACATCACGACCGTCCGCGGCCCGATGATCGGCGCCGCGGCACGGATGGCATCCCGCGTGTGGTAGGATTTGACGAGGACAATGACGAGGTCTGCCTCTACGCCAACCTGGGTCGCGGAAGTGCACGCAGTGACCTTCACAACGGTCTCGGCGCCAACTTCGAGCACCCGTAGGCCGCCGGCATTGATAGCGTCGACATGAGCCTGGAACGGATCGATCAGCCAGACCTCGGCCCCGCCGCGCGCCAGCGTACCGCCGATGGTCGAGCCCAAGGCTCCCGCTCCGATAAAGCAGATCCTCATCCGAACGCTTCTCCCGCGCCATTCTCGGCGTTGGAAGCACGGTAGCCGGCCGCTCGATATTTAGATATATTATGATCTTTATAGCAATTATTGTGAATCGCAATGAAGCACCAGGATCCCATCGAGACCAACCTGCTGGACCCGCGCCTGCTCAGGCTGTTCGACGCATTGTTCGCAACGGGTAGCGTCACCAAGGCAGCCGAGAAGCTCGGTCAAAGTCAGCCGACCATTTCGATCTGGCTGGCCCGTCTGCGAAAGGAATTAGACGATCCGCTCTTCGTCCGGTCAGCAGACGGCATGCTGCCGACGCCGCGCGCGGAGGCTCTGATCGGCACGGCGAGGCAGGCGCTGGAGATGCTGCGTCGCCTGGCCGAGCTTCGCAGCGACTTCGATCCGACAACCGCGAAACGCCGTTTCGCCATTTGCATGACGGATGGAAGTCACGTCACGCTGCTTCCCTCCATTCTCGCTCAGGTCCGTCGCGTTGCGCCTGGCGTTCGTATCGAGGCGACACAGATCGGCCCCGACACCCCAAGAATGCTGCAGTCCGGAAAGGCCGATCTGGCGCTCGGCTACATCTCGGATCTCGACGCGGGACACTTCCAACAGGCACTGTTTCCGCAGGATTGGGTCTGCCTGGCGAGCGCGAAACATGCCCGGATCCGCGACCGCATCACGGCAAAGGATTTCAGGCGTGAGGCACACGTCCTCATTCGCTCCGGCACCGGGCATCAGTTGCTCGCCGCTGCGCTGCAGGAGCAGAAATTAGTCCTAGACGTTGGGCTGGAGCTACCCGGCTTTTTGGGGTTGCCTGCAATCGTCGGGACGACTGACCTGATCGCCACCCTTCCAAGGCACATTGGTGAAACGCTGGCTCACTATTACGGACTGCGCGTGCTCGACTGCCCGCTGGCAATCGCCGGATTTACGGTGAAGCAATACTGGCACGCCCGCTTCCATCATGACCCGGCAAGCCAATGGCTGCGTGGCGTCTGCGCGGAGCTCTTTCAACAGCAGGAAGTGCGGGGTCTATATCGTTCCGGTCGGCCAAGGAAACGAAGGCCACGCGATTTGCAGTCGTAATGGTCCCCGGTAGCGGGGCAACGACCGCGCCCGAGGCCACCGGCCGGGCCGACTGCGGCACGGCTGCAATTCCGCACATGCGCATCTGGACCGGTTGTCCGCTTCGTTCGCCGTAGCACCCTATTCTACGATGAGGGCAAAACACCTGCCCGCCCAGCTTCCACGGTATATGTTCGGATGGAAGCCTCGGAGATAAGCCAGCATGGCCACGCCGTTTAGTTCGATTCTGGACCGAGCCTTAAAATCTGTGTTTCCAAACGCGCCCAAAGTGAAACTGCTTACCGAATGAACTCAACAGCTTGACATCTGGCTGGGGCGGGAGGGATCGAACCTCCGAAGACTCCTACGTAACCCTATGAAAAATCGTGCTTTTCACGCTGCCTTGCTGAGGCTGTAATACACGTCCGTGAGACAATGCGCAAGACGCGCCGCCAATCGATTGTCTTGGTCCGTTGCACCCACCTTGTCGTCCCTAATGCCGTCGGCTGTTCAATCTGGCACGGCGGGAGGGACTCGGACTCCGATCCGAATTCGTGGCCGAGAACAGTAATCGGCACCGCGCGTACGAACTGTGTGTTGTGGCTGAGACAAACGAGGACCTAGAACGACAACCCGCGCAAATTCTAGATGCGAATTTATCGCACGCTAAGTTACACCTCACGTATCCTGCGATCCTCGCCGTGCCTGCCGGCCGCCCGGGCGTTTCGCTCTTGCCCAACACAACGATACAAGTTGGGGGTAGTAACGGGGGCGTCGGCGAGCACCCGCCTACGGCGACACCGATTCAAGAGTATGAGGAGTGACCTTTGGCTGGATCGCGGACCCATCATTTGCCGGTGCGCAGGGGGCGCCCGCCCCCGCGTGATCCTAGGTGGATTCGGGGCCAACTCGCAGACGGCTCCGCCCACGGCGGCTGAAGGGGCCGCTCGCTGCGGACGCGCCCTCAGAGGTCCTGGATGGCAGCCCAATCATGTTGGGGACGACGGACCTGTGGGGATGCCTGACCCTCAACGCCTGCGGCAGTTGCTCATCCAAAAGGCACGGCGGCTGACGGCATAGCCAACCCGCTCCCGAGAAGTTTCTGCAGGCAAACTCCTCAGGCTTCGGAAATCTTGTGGAGTAATGAGGCTTGGTGTCCTTCTTGAAATTCCTTGGCTGCTCACTAGTTGCTTGTCGCCCTTCGCCGGCGTTTGGCTCAGACACCCAGCGGCGCAACGCCATTGGAGGTGTATTGGGACTGATACCATTTGACCCCTGCTCCCGCTGTATCGGGAGGATTCTATGCCGAACAAGATCCCAAATGTCAGACAATCCGGCAGTGGGTGTGGCGACCGGCAAGACGCGCTACGCGCTTCGGCGAGTGCCGTCGCCAGAAAGCCACCTCAACCTGCGGCCGCAAAAGGCCTAGCGGCCGAGGAGAGCGTGCAGGTCGAACTTGCGATCGCTATACGCGACCGAGCGAGGTTCTGCGCGACCCGACATTATGCGAGGAGCAGAAGCGAGATCTGCTCCGCCGGTGGGCGTTAGACGCATACCGCCTCGTAGCGTCCGCGAAGCAAGGCATGCAGTCGGATGCGGCCTCGGAGCTCAATGAGGCCATTGATGCGCTGATCGATCTCGACGGCGGCACGGCTCCCTTGTCCAAGCTTCCGACCGTATGCTCTGCAAGACCCGGAGAAAGTGCACGGGCTGCGTGATGCGGAAGCCCGTCCGCCGTCCGATCCGCGCAGTTCACTGAGCTCCGCGCGCCTGAACCGGTTCCAATTTCGAGCACCTTGTCCGTGGACTTCAGTGCGGCCGCTTCGGTCATCAGCGCGACAATGTAGGGCTGGGAGACAGTCTGGGCGTGCGCGATCGGCGGCGCGCCGTCCTCATCGCGCCGGCGAGGCCGATGCCGCTCGTGCCGCGAGCAAGAGATCGAGGAGTTCCAGCACAGGGGCGTCAAGCGCATTATCGATTACCTCGCAGATGAATTCAGGAAAGAAAGTGGCATCGAGCTGCGGAACGACCGCCTGGCGTTACAGCGTCTCAAGGACGCTGCGGAGAAGGCCAAAATCGAGCTGTCGAGTAGCACAGAGACAGATGTCAATCTCCCGTTCATCACCGCGGACCAGCACGGACCCAAGCACCTCAACATCAGGCTGACGCGAGCCAAGCTGGAGGCGATCGTCGACGACCTCATCCAGAAAACCATTCCACCATGCCGGGCTGCCCTGAAGGACGCCGGTCTGGAGCCTGGTCAGATCGATGAAGTCGTGCTGGTTGGCGGCCAGACCCGCATGCCCAAGGTGCAGGAGACCGTCCAGGCCTTGTTCGGGCGCGAGCCGCATAAGGGCGTCAACCCCGACGAGGTCGTGGCCATCGGGGCCGCCATTCAAGCCGGCGTGCTGCAGGGTGACGTGAAGGACGTGCTGCTGCTCGACGTCACTCCCCTGTCCCTGGGTATCGAGACGCTCGGCGGCGTGATGACGAAGCTGATCAACCGCAACACCACAATTCCCGCAAAACGCAGCCAGGTGTTCTCGACGGCAGAGGACAATCAGAATGCCGTCACGGTACGTGTGTTCCAGGGCGAACGCGAGCTGGCGGCCGACAACAAGCTGTTGGGGCAATTCGACCTCGTAGGAATTCCACCCGAGATGCTGTGGCCCTCGAAGACGTCCAGCAGGGTGGTAGGGCCATGTTGACGATGAGCGCATCATACCAATGCGCCGTCCATCGAGCAGGATGCCAGTCTCGAAATTCTTCCGCGGCGACCAGCGCATCTGCTACGCGAACAAGGAATTCGAAACGCTCTTCGGCCAGGACGCGAAAGACTGCGCCGGCAAGGGCTGGTCGATCCTGGCCGGGTTCACGGACGAAAGCGATCCGAACGTCTCGCTGGATCTGGCCGTGCTGAAGGACGGAGGAGAGTTTCTCGGCACCTTCCGGGCGGAGCGGCCTAGACCGCTCCTGGTCGAGGCCTTCTCCGGTCTCATTCAAAACGAGGACGGGACCGAGAACTATCGCATCGCGGCGCTGATCGACATCACCGACAGGGCGCGTGCCGAGCGTGAGGAGTATGCGCGCCGGATCCGCGACAAGGACATCCTGCTGCGCGAGCTGCAGCACCGCGTGAAGAACAATCTTCAGTTGATCGTCGCCCTCATACGGCTCGAAGCACGCAACGAAAGACGGGGCGAGAGGGTCGACTTGCACACGCTGGCCGGCCGCATCGAATCCCTGCATCTGCTCTATCAGGCCCTGTCGAACGAGGCCGCCGGCGACGAGGTCGATCTGGGCCATTACCTCAGCCAGATCGCCGCCGCGGTCATGAACACCTGCGCCGTCCAGGGAATTCGGCTCGAGCAGAAGACGGAGTATGCCCCGGTTTCGGTCAACACCGCGCGGTCGGTGGGGCTCGTTGTGAACGAGGTGCTGACCAACTCCTTCAAATATGCCTTCGAAGGCCGCGGCCACGGCGTGATCACGATCGAATGTCTGCGCCAGAGCGAAGACCGGTATCGCGTGGTCATCGCGGACGACGGAGTCGGGTTGCCTGAGGGCATTACATGGCCGATCCCGGGAAAGATCGGCGCGCTGATCGTGCAGACCTTGAGGGAAAACGCGAAACCGGACTTCAAGGTCGAGTCCGCGCCGAACAAGGGCGTTCAAGTGACGATGAACGTCGCTAGACGGGCGATTGCGTGATAACGAGCTGTCGGCCCGCTTGCGGGCAATTTCCCGGGTGATCAGGCGCTTCGGCGCGAGCGACTCCGCGACGGGTCTTCGCGGCCTGCCGAGCGACTCCCGGAAGCGAGCAGCATCAGAAAGAGCGCCCGATTGGCCTGGTACCGGGCAGCCGGCCGGTTGGCTTCCGAGCCTTGCATGATGGTTTGCCCATCAGTCGTGCAGAGACACCATCTGCATGCCCGGCGGCGCCGCCTGAGGTGGATTTCGAAGAGCGGCAATTCGTGCGGCATTCACGGCGTCCCCTACTGCATTATCTTTGCAGCAGGCTCTTGGTTCAACTGTTCATGAAAAAGGATTTGAAAGCTCGAATTCTTGGATATAGCCTTGCTCCGTCGGAGCTCACGTTCTTGCCGCAACGCAGAATGCGAGTGAGCGGCGGGCCAAGGCCGCCCCGTGCCCAAACTCCATCTTTGAGCAAACCATCCGCCAAGCGGGAGCGGTGCTTCCGCCGGGATCATTGGGGCTGCCAACATGTCGTCCTCGCCCAGCAAGATTGCTCTGTTCATCGACGGCGCCAATCTTCATGCCACCTCCCGAAGCCTTGGCTTCGACATCGACTACAAGCGCCTTCTGCAGGAATTCCAGAGCCGAGGTATCCTGCTCCGCGCCTTCTACTACTCGGCTGTCATCGAGGATCAGGAATTCTCCTCGATCCGGCCGTTGCTCGATTGGCTTGACTACAACGGCTACACCGTCGTGACCAAACCGACAAAGGAGTTCGTCGACTCGTTCGGACGGCGCAAGGTCAAAGGCAATATGGACGTCGAACTCGCGGTGCATGCCATGGAGATGGCCGGCGACGTCGACGAAATGGTTCTGTTTTCGGGCGACGGCACTTTCCGTTCGCTGGTGGAGGCGGTGCAGCGCCGAGGCGTACGGGTGAGCGTGGTGTCGACCATGGCGACCCAGCCGCCGATGATCGCGGACGAACTCCGGCGGCAGGCGGACGTGTTCACCGACCTGATGGAGCTGCGAGCCGCGATCGGCCGGGACCTGTCCACGCGCCCACCACCCCGCGAGCGCGGCGATGTTCGTGGCCCGCCGCTGCGCCGCGCCGACACGGCGGCGCCGCGTCCAGAGCCCGACGAACTCATCCCGTAACATCGAGCGCACCTGCTCGGGGCGCGGGTTCGGCCTGCCGGTACGATCATGAGCTCCGCCGAAGGCCCGGTGCTCCTGTCGGGAGACCGACGCGCAAGTGGAATATCCTGGTGCAGACGTAGCGCGACCACCCGGTTTCGTCGGATTTGGCCTCCTCGACCTGCCGCGCTGGCGAGGCCGTCAAGCGGCCTCCGCGGAACGGAACGAATCAGCGCGACGGCGTTGAATCGCCATGTGTGCCGTGGCGTTGCGTCAGTCTCGTTGGGGAGTATCGCGTGTCCATGGCGCCACCAAAGTTGCGATTCCTGGTTACATCGAGCCGTGTGATCCCACGCTGCGCGAGAATCCGCCGCGCGGCAAGGACTGGGTCTACGAGATCAAGGCCGACGGCTACCGCGCTCAACTGCACCGGGGAGATGAGGACGCCAAGGTCTATTCGAAGACCGGCCTGGACTGGACGGAACAGTTCTCCTCGATCGCGGTGGGCGCGGCCAAACTCAAAGCAAACAGCTTGGTCATCGACGGCGAGGCCGTGGTGTACGGCAGTGGCGGCCTGCCGGATTTCCAGCAGCTCAGGCGAGAGCTCGGCCCGAAGCAAAGCGAGCGCGTGCGCTATCACGCCTTCGATCTCTTGTACCTCGACGGCTATGACCTGCGTGGCGTCGTGTACGAAGAGCGCAAGCGGTTGCTGCAGCGGCTTCTGAAGGACGCGCCCGAGACGTTCATGTACGTCGAGGCGCTTGCGGGCGACGGCAACGTAATCTTCGAAAAAGGGTGCCAGCTGGGGCTGGAAGGCCTGATCGGCAAGCGGCTCGGCGAGCCCTATCGCTCGGGCCGACAGGAGAGCTGGATCAAGCTCAAGTGCAAGAAGAGCGACGCCTTTCCGATCGTCGCGTTCGTGGAGAAGTTAGGGGCGCGCCCCCGGAAAGTGGCCTCGCTTTACGTCGGCCGGCGCGAGAACGGCAAGCTGCTCTATGCCGGCAAGGTGCGGACCGGCTACACCGAGACGACCGCGCGCGAATTGCGCGAGCGGCTCGATCCGTTGATCCGCAAGACGTCTCCCCTGGACGTGCCAGTCAAAAAGCCGAAGGCGACCTGGGTCGATCCGATCCTCGAAATCGAGGTCCGGTATGGCGCGCTTACCGATGATGGCCTGCTTCGCGAGGCCGTGTTCAAAGGCTTTCGCGATGATCTTGCGGTGCGCAAGGTCAAGGCGCCGCGCCTCGTGCCCTGCGCGGCCGGCCGCCCGAAGCTCGGCGTCCCCAGAGAGAACATCCTGCAGCTTCTGCCCGAAGCCGTTGCACCGTCCAAAGAAGAACTCGCCGACTACTGGCGCAGGGTGTGGAAGAAGGCCCTCCCGCACCTCGGCCATCGCCCGCTCAAGCTGGTGCGCCACGTGCAAGGCACCACCTTCTACCACAAGGGGCCGCTGCCGAAGGACATTCCGGCGGCCGTGCACCAGCTTCGTATTCAGAAGCGGGAGGGCGGCCAGGGAACGCGCCTGTGGGTCGACAGCCTCGATGGCCTCTTTGGTCTCGTCGAGATCGGCGCTGTCGAGCTGCACCCGTGGAATGCGACCGTCGAGGACTTCGAACATGCCGACCGTATCGTGATCGATCTCGATCCCGGCGAGGGCGTCGGCTGGGAGGCCGTCGTGGAGACCGCGCTCGATCTGCGCACGCTGATGAAGTGCGAGGGTTTCGAGACCTGGCCCAAGCTCACGGGCGGCAAAGGAATTCATCTGATGGCGCCACTGGCTCAGCCGATGCTGCACGACAAGGCGCATCGGATCGCGCATCAGCTCGTCTCCGCGCTCGCAGCGCGTCATCCAGACCGCTACCTTCTGTCTGCGCAATCAAAACGTCGCGGCCGCATCTTCCTCGATTATCTGCGCAATGGCCGCGGGACGACGGCGATCGGCACCTATTCCCCGCGAGCGCGCGAGGGATTTCCGATCGCAGCGCCCGTGACCTGGAAGCGCATCGAGAGCGGGATCGCGCCGGACGCCTTCTCCATCGACAGTCCATTTCGCGTCAAGCCAAGGAGGTGAGCCGTATGTCGGATGCATTCGATCTATGGGTGGAATGGCGCCACAAAACTCCCAAGTTCACTCCCTTCAGGTAGGTGGCTGCCGTCCGCGTTGCATGAGTCGCTTGACCGCAGCAATGGTGCGAGCGAGCTGTCTAGGCCAGAGCGACCTACGTGGCGGAGTGACTATGAGAATGTAGAGCAGGTTCAGCAGCAGCGAGCAGCCGACCGCGATGAATATGTATTTCATACAAAAATCCCGGAACACCCGGCGACGACGGCAAAGTCCAAAGCATAAACTTGCGGAGCAGCTTTCTTATGATCGCCCGGCAGTCGGTGATGTAAAAACCGGGAACGAAACCATATAGCGAACTGCGTTACGGCGTCGCTCGAAATAAACAGCCAACAGTGCTGACAGCTTTCTGCAGGGCGCGTAGACCCCAGCCAGGTTGGGAGAAACAGCCGGGGCCGGTGTCCCATTGCACGTGCCGCAATCGGCCGTAATCGGCACGCCCCAAGTTTCACATGCACAAGCTCAAACTATTTCGCCGGCGCCGTACTAGGGCACGTACTCATGAAGCGGCGGCCGCCTGATGTCCGGTTTGCCGCCAACATCGGCCAAAGAGCGGGTGGGCTCCGAGGTCGCAGATGGGCCAACACCGGAAGTCGAGGAACGACGCCCTGCCCGGCATAGCACCGGCTCACGTCGGAAAACGACGTCGCCACGCCGGACCAGCCGCTGATACACTTCACTTCTGCCGAGGCGGTGGTGAGCGCGGCGTCACGCGTGCCGCTGGCTACGAAGCCGCCGTCGGCCAACGCGTGGAAGAATGCTGTCCTCATACTCGGTCGGCTTGCAACGAATGTTGCTCTCACTCAGTGGTAAAGTTATTCGCGCTGTGGTTGGATTTTCGTTGGCGTTCGGCGCCCTGGAGTTGTTTGACGAAGTTTTCCTGAAACAATGAGCTGCTATAGTCTGTGTTAGCGTGACTTTGTTTTTTCGGGCAGACAATCAGGTCAACCAATCGGCTGTTGAGCTTGGAACTGGTGCAGTCTGCGAACGGGCTCACATCGAAGAGCCGTCTGAAGTGGCTACAATCACGCGAAGATCGCGGTGGAAAGATCTGACACTGACACTCAAACGGTGGGGGTGACGATGCCCGCCATATTCGACCTGCTCTATCGTGAATATTGCCGCGCCTGCCTCGCTGAAATGCGAAAGCAGCTTCTGATCCCAGCTGAACGCCCTGAAGCTCCAGACATGTGGGATTACAATCCTGCGGATCACAGCAGCGACGACAGGACCAACACACCGCACCGAACCGGTCACAGGCGTGCCGAACAGCGGCCCCGAGACAGGCGGCCTCTCCCGGCGCAGCAGTGACAGGCAACAGCTCGGGAGGCAACTATGAACACCCCAGAATGCTACACTGTAACGGTGGCTTGCGTCTCGTGTTTGACCATTATCGGTCTAATGCTTGTCGGGGCGTGGTGAACGTGAGCTACTTACCGCTAGACCGCGACCGTCGGCCGTTACTGAGCCGCAGGCAAGCACGAAGGTCCAGTCAAACAAAGAGCGGCGGCTCACTTTCGCGGATCAGGCGGCCACCAGCTCCTTGTCATACATGCGCTTGATTCTGTGTCGCATCACGGCGTAGCACTCGCAAGCGATCTTCTCGAGCCGCCTTCGGTCGATGTCTAGCATTCCGCGTCGGTCCGATAAGACGCCGCCCGCGGCCTGAAGTCTGCCCATCGTTAGCGTCACGGTCGTTCGGCGGACCCCGAGAAGTTGTGCGAGCGCCTCATGCGTTAGCTGGATTCCGCTCTCTGCGGTGTGGTCGTGAATCTCAAGCAACCATCGAGCCATGCGGCACTCCACCGGATGCACCGCGTTGCAAGCTGCCGCGTTGTTAAGCTGCAACAATTGTGTGCGGAGATGGAGCCGTAGAACACGCCTGATCGTGTCGCTTTGCTCATAAGCAAGCTGCAATTGCGAAACAGGGACCTGGAGCGCGGCTCCAAGGACGTAGGCAGTTGCTGTGACTGGGGAGCGTGAGGGACTTAGGACGGAGAGAGCGCCGACCGCCCCTTCCGAGCCCATGAGAGTTGACGCGACAATGCGTCCGTCCGACATTTCAACTAGGAACGCTATGGCCCCGCTGAGGGGGAAATAGACCAGCTTGAACTCATCTCCCGTTCGCACCAGTACAGTATCAAGGTCGAACGACGTTTTCTGGGTGTAGGGCGCGAGCAAGTTAAGGTCCGCTGGCGGCGTTGCCGCCAGCAGCCTATTCCCAAGGCCATTCTGGAGCGAAATCGCCGGTATTCCTCTCAAGCACGCAGAAACAACGCGGCTCAAACCCTCGCCCAGGAGGCAGGTTCCAATTTACTGACCATTTGTTTTCCGCGTGCCTCGGCTCGAACTTCCGCTAATGGAATGGTCCGGCCGTGCTGCGGCCCTGGCGGTACGAGAAGCTGGCAAGGGCGCCCAAGACAAGGAGCACGCCATGTCTCAGAAACTCGACGCTTCGCCCGCCGTCATCGGCATCGATATCGGCA
>NZ_JBVVOU010000055.1:0-20529 GCF_055807635.1 Bradyrhizobium sp. Kon56
CACGAGGGCACCAACAATATCGCGTTTGCGCTGATTACCTTCGAGAGTCTGGCTGCGTATGAGGCCTATCGCGCCCGACCTCACGGTTGCGGAGAACGTGTTTCTGGGCAACCAGCCGACCAACGCCCTCGGCCTCGTGCAATGGCGGCGGATGGCGCGGGAGGCCGGCGAGCAGCTCGCCCGCTTCGGCATCGACGTCGATCCGATGAGCAGGCTCGGCGACCTCCCGATTGGGCTGCAGCAGCTGATCGAGATCGCGCGCGTGCTGTTCTCCGGCGCGCGCATCGTCATCCTGGACGAGCCGACGTCCGCCCTCTCTCCGCCCGAGGTCGAGCGATTGTTCGCGACCCTGCGGCGCCTGCGCGAGGAAGGCACGGCGATCGTCTTCATCTCGCATTTCATCGAGGACATCTTGCGCGTGTCCGACACGGTCACCGTGTTCCGCAACGGGCGGAAGGTCGCGGAGACGGCAAGTGCCGCGACCAACAAAGGCGAGCTGATCGAGGCCATGATCGGCCGCGGCGGCGAAGCGCTCGAGCACAGCTACAGCGACGATTTGATGCTGCCCCAACCGAGCGACAGCTCGGTTGTCCTAAGGGTCGACCAGCTGTCGCTGGCCCGCAGCCTGAAGGACATCTCCTTCGAGGCGCGCGCCGGCGAAGTGCTCGGCATCTACGGCTTCATGGGCTGCGGCCAGCAGGAGCTGTCGCGCATCTTGTTCGGCAAGCTGAAGCCGGACGGCGGCACGCTCGCTGTCGAGGGCAAGCCCAAGACCTTCGCGAGCACGGCGGCGGCGCGGCGCGCCGGGGTGGCGCTGGTGCCGGAGAGCCGGCGCGCGATGCTGTTTCACCAGGAGCCGGTTTACAAGAACATCTCGATCAGCATCCTCGATCGCATCTCGGCGTTGCTGCTCAAGCCGGCGCAGGAGCGCGACATCGCAAAGCGCCAGGTCGAGCAGCTCCAGATCAGGCCGCCCGTGGTCGGCCTCGATCTCGGCATGCTCTCCGGCGGCAACCAACAGAAAGTCGCGCTGGCGAAATGGCTGACCTATCCGCCAAAACTGCTGGTGCTCTGCGAGCCCACTCGCGGCATGGATGTCGGCGCCAAGAACGACGTCATCAACATCGTCCGTGATCTCCGCGCCAGGGGGCTCGCGATCATCGTGCTGTCGACCGAGCCGGAAACGGTGCTGTCGCTGGCCGACCGCATCCTGGTGCTCAAGCGCGGCGCATTGGTGCGCGAATTCAAGAACGAGCCGGTCAGCAAGGACCGCCTGCTGGAAGCGGCGTGACGGAGAAGCACCATGGCAAGCAGTGACACGGCTTTGGCGGCGGGGCAGCGGACGCGAGGGCTTGCGCCCTTCCTGCGCTCGCAGATGCGCAACATCGCCCCGTTCCTGACGCTGATCTTCCTGTCCGGCTTCTTCGCGCTGGCCAGTCCGTCGTTCGCGACGCTGGACAATCTCGGCAACATCCTGACGCAGGTCTCCGTCACAGGCATCATCGCCGTCGGCCTCACCTTCGTGATCCTCTGCGCGGAGATCGACCTCTCGATCGCCAGCATCGCCAACGTCACCGGAATCGCGGTCGCCTACTTCACGCTCCAGGAATCCTACGTCAACATTCCCAACATTCCCCTGCCCGGGGCCGCAGCGATCCTGCTGGCCATTTTGCTGTGCGCGTTTCTCGGCCTCGTCAATGCGCTGGGACTGACCGTGATCGGCATCCCCTCCTTCATCATGACCTTGGCGATGATGCAGATCGCGGCCGGCATCTCGGCGCTGCTGGTGCGGGGCCAGATCGCCTACAAGGTGCCCGGCGTGATCACCACGCTCGGCTCCGGATCGATCGGCGGCATCCCATGGATCGTCATCGTCGCCGCGATCATGCTCCTCTTGGGACATCTGGTGCTGACCTACACGCGCTTCGGCCGCTACGTCTACATGGTCGGCGGCAACCGCGAGGCGGCCGAATATTCCGGCCTTAACGTCAAGCTCATCCTTGGCGCGGTGATGGTCATTTCGGCGGTGTGCTCCGGGATCGGCGGCATGCTCGGTGTCGCTCATTTCGGCAGCGCGCAGCAGAACGAGTTCGACACCTATCTACTCGACTCCATCGCTGCCGTCGTCGTCGGCGGCACCAGCCTGTTCGGCGGCCGCGGCGGCATCGGCAACACCATCGTCGGTCTCTTCGTTCTCGGTGTTCTCAACAACGGCCTCGACCACGTCAACATCGACAGCTTCCTGAAAATCCTGATCCGCGGCCTGATCCTGCTGGCAGCGCTTGTGATCAATGTTTATGCGCAGCGGCTGAGGGAGAAAGCGGTGGAATAGCCGCCCCTCAAAACAAAAAGCGCGAAAACAACCCCATGCACAGTAGAGACTGTGAGGGAATTCAACGACTTACAAAAACCCGAAATTGTGTAGCTGCGACCGTGGCGGCATTTGACTCGTCGGGCAAAACAGGAGCAGGATGTCATCGTGGCAGCGGGCGCGGATGGGCTCAGGGTCGCTCCCCAAACTCCGTCATTGCGAGCGCAGCGAAGCAATCCAGGCTGCCGCCGCGGAAAGATTCTGGATTGCTTCGCTGCGCTCGCAATGACGACGTGACAGCAGGGGCAATCCAGCCTCACCTCGATCGCGGAGCATGAGAACGCGGCTTAGCTCTCCGCTTTCTCATCCGGCGCAAGCCGCGAGAACCGGAAATTGCAGTGGCTCGCACCGCCCGCTAACGTCTGTGTCCTTTCCAGCCGGATGCCTCGCGCTGCGTAGGCAACGAAATCGAGCCCGCAGATGTTCGGCAAAATGTCCTTGTCGCCATGGCGCGCCGCGAGTTTGCAGAAGCCGCAAGCCTTGTAGTTGATGCCGAACTCAAAACTGTCACCCGTATCAGGCTCGACGAAATCGTAGACGAAATCTTCCGGAAATTCGGTCTGATGGCTTTCAGTCGCGCTTCTTGCCGCCTGCTCGCGCAGCAAGGCCTGGTTCTCCGGCGACATGAATTGACGCCCTGAGGCGAGACGCTCCGCTTCAGGCGCGGTGAGCAATTGCGCCTTGTAGGTTTCCCGCTCGATCTCGCCGATCACAGGCACCGGCACGCCGTGGCGCCGCAGCACCCGGCTGATGGCCATAAAACCCATCAGACGCATGAAGAAATCGCTCATGCGGCTTGCCGCGCCGCCGACATAGGGCATTTGGGTGAGCACGATTTCGAACTCGTCCATCACCTCGCGCCTGATCTCGTCGATCTCGGAAAGTTGCGCGCACTCACGCAACATCGCTTCGGCCAAATCGAGCCGATCGCGCATGGCGGCCTCCATTGCACCGCGATGCGCTTCGTAAAACGGATGGATGATCTCAGCCATGGGACACCCGATATGATTGGCTCATTGCAAAGTCGGCTGGTTCACTCCGCGGCGATCGCCTCGATCTCCAGCAGCCATTTGCTGTCGACGGTCTCGACGATCACGACCGTCAGCGCAGGCTGGTGTTCGCCCAGCATCGCGCGACGAATGGAGCGGTTGGTCACGAGTTGATTGCGGTCAGTCAGGAACGTGGTGACCTTGACCAGATGCGCGATGCCAAGGCCGGCGGCAGCAAGCACCTCGATCAAATTGCGCCAGGCCTGCTCGCACTGCGCCTCGAAACCTTCGGGCACGGTGCCGTCGAGTCTCTCCGGCACCTGGCCGCTGATGAACAACAGGCGGCGATACTGCGTCAATTCAAGTCCCATGCAGTAGCCGCCGGCAGGCGCATGGACTGTTGCGGGATTGTGGCTGACGAGGTGAGCTGGGGGCACGAGGTTTCTCCGGATTGCGGGTCGGACCGTATCCGGCGCCATCACCGCTCCGCAAAGCATCATTGCTGCGGTTCAGCGCAAGAAAATCTATTGCAAGGCCACAGCCCATCAGTGTCAAAATGGAGCCCGATGACCTACGCCCTTCCCCCACTCAACGCGCTGCGCGCCTTCGAGGCCGCCGCGCGGCATCTCAGCTTCAAACTGGCCGCACACGAGCTGCACGTGACGCCCGCCGCCGTGGGGCAGCAGGTGAAGGCGCTGGAGGCGCGCCTCGGCGTGCAGCTCTTCGAGCGGCTGCATAAGCAGCTCGTCCTCACCGTCGCCGGTCAGGCCTATCTGCCCGGCGTCTCCGAAGGCTTTCGCCACATTGCGGAGGCGACCTCGCAATTGAAACCGGCAGGTGCGGTGCTGCTGCAATTGGGCATCCATGGCGGCTTCGACCTCCGCCGCCTCGACCTTGCGGCGTTTCGCAGCACGCATGCGGAGATCGGCTTGCGGGTGCTGCACCCGGCCGGCCTGCACGAATTGGTCGAAGGCAAGGTCGACCTGTTGCTCGCCCGCGGCCTCGGCCACCATCCCGGCTATCGCTGCGACCGGATCGATCAGGGATCGGGTTTGGGTGATTGGCTGGTTTCGCCTGAAGGCACCGCGGATTGTCCGGAGATCGTCAGTTTTCGCGCGTGGCTGCGTGCGCTGCCGGCGGAGAACTCGATAGCGAATCGCCGCCCTCGTCTGGTTGGTGGCAGACGATAGGCTCGACCGGCACGGAGGGTAACGGAGATAGAGCGACGCTCGCTGCACCAATTTCGTCACTTCGCCAACACCTCACCGCGTGCCCGTCCGCCCGCGTTTCAAGCACAGGCCCCGGCTCGCGCCGACACACAGCCTCCGCATACCGGCATCGCGGGCTGAATGCGCATCCGTTCGGCGGATTGAGCGGGTTGGGAAGGTCGCCCCCTGTCGTCGCCAGCGGCGCATGGCGCAAGGGATCGGGGATGGCGGCGATCAGGGCTTGCGTATAGGGGTGCGCGGGCCGTTCGAAGATCTCGCGCCAGTGGCCGTTCTCGACGATGCGGCCGAGATACATCACGGCGACCTTGTCGCTCATGTGTTCGACGACGCCGAGATCGTGGCTGATCATGATGTAGGAGAGGCCGAGCGTTTCCTTCAATTCCAGCAGCAGATTGATGATCTGGGCGCGGATCGAGACGTCGAGCGCCGAGACCGGTTCATCGCAGATGACGATCTTCGGATTGAGGATCAGCGCACGCGCAATGCCGATGCGCTGGCGCTGGCCGCCTGAGAATTCATGCGGGTAGCGGTCGGCCTGCTCCGGCCGCAGGCCCACATGCCGCAGCATCTTCGCGACGCGGTCCTCGATCTCGCTCTTGGCCGTGACGCCATGCACGCGCAGGGGATCTTCCAGCGTGCGGCGAACGGTCTGGCGCGGATTGAGCGAGGCGTAGGGATCCTGAAACACGATCTGCACGATGCGGGCCAGCGCCTTCCGATCGCCGGATGGTCGGTTGGTCACGTCCTGTCCGTCCAGCACGATGCGGCCGCGCGTCGGGGTCACGAGGCCAAGGATCGACAATGCGACCGTCGACTTGCCGGAGCCGGACTCGCCGACGAGGCCGAGGCATTCGCCCCGCTTCAGGGTGAGATCGACGCCGTCAACGGCACGGAGCAGCCGCCGGCCGCGCCCGAGCAGGCCGCCTCCGAGCGGAAAATGGACCGCGAGATCTCTGACGCTGAGAATGACATCGTCGTCCGGCCGTGTTTCAACCAAACTAGCTTGCGGCTCATGCATGGTGGTGACACCTGACCAGGCCGCCGGCGTCCAGCAAATCCGCTTCCGGCGGGGTGGTCCGGCAAATATCGGTCGCCTGCGCGCAACGCGGATTGAACCGGCAGCCGTTGGGGAAATTCGTGATGGCCGGGACCACACCCGCGATCTCCGTCAGGCGGGTGCGGCCAAGCGCTGCGCGACTGCCGAGCCGCGGCAGCGAGGCAACCAGGCCTCGCGTATAGGGGTGCGAGGGTGCCCGGAAAATATCGGCCGAGCCGCGCTCCTCGACGATGCGGCCGGCATACATCACGGCCACGCGGCGGCAGACATTGGCGACCAGCCCCAGATCGTGGCTGATCATCAGGATTGCGGTTCCCCGCTCGGCACACAGATTCCGCATCAGCTCGATGATTTCGGCTTGCACGGTCACGTCGAGCGCCGTGGTCGGCTCGTCGGCGATCAGGAGATCCGGACCGCAAGCGAGCGCGATGGCGATCATCACGCGCTGGCGCATGCCGCCGGACAGCTGGTGCGGGTAATCCTTCACGCGCCGCTCCGGGGCGGGAACGCGCACGCTCGCCAGCGCCTCGACCGCCAGTCTATCGGCTTCCCGCCAGCTCTTGCCCTTGTGCAGCACGAACATCTCGGCGATCTGCCGGCCCACCGGCGAGACCGGGTTGAGCGCCGTCATCGGCTCCTGGAAGATCATGGCGATGCGATTGCCGCGCAGATCCCGTTGCCTGGCGGCTGAAAGGTGCTGGATCTCCCGTCCCTCAAACCGGATGACACCGCCGCCGATCGACAACGGCTGCCGCAACAGGCCGATCAAGGCCAGCGCCGTGATGCTTTTGCCGCAGCCGGATTCGCCGACAAGGCCGAACGTCTCGCCGCGATCGATGCGGAATGAAATGCCCTCGGCCGCCGCAACGCGCCGCGATCCATCGTCGAGATCGATACGCAAATCCTCGACTTCGATCAGCGGCGTGCGGGTCATGTGCGCCGGCTCCGCGATTGCGGATCGAGAATGTCGCGCAGGCCGTCACCGAGCAGATTGAGGCCGAGCACCGTCAGGAAGATCGCAAGGCCGGGAAACACCGAGAGCCACGGCGCGGTCGTGATCTGATCGCGGGCATCCGACAACATGCTGCCCCAGCTCGGAAACGGCGGGCGGACGCCGAGGCCGAGGAACGACAACGCGGCTTCGGACAAGACCGCGCTGCCCATGCCGAGCGTGCCGATGACGACGATCGGCCCTAGCATGTTCGGCAGCAGCTGCGTGATCATGATGCGGAGATCGCCGTAGCCGAGCACGGTCGCGGCCTGCACATAGCCCTGGCTCCTCAGCGACAGCGCCGAGGCCCGCGCGATCCGGCACGTGAAGGACCAGTTGGTCAAGCCGAGTGCGATCAGCAGGCTGGTCAGGCCGGGACCGAGCACCGCCATGATGGCCAACGCGAAGATCAGCGAGGGGATCGCGAGCATGAGATTGGTCAGGCCGTTGACGACATCGTCCCACCAGCCGCCCCAATAGCCGGCGCTCAGGCCCAACGCGACGCCGATGACGCTATTGATGAGCTGCGAGACGATGCCGACCGTCAGCGAAACCCGCGCGCCATAGACGACGCGGGAATAGATGTCGCGGCCCTGGTCGTCGGTGCCGAACCACCAGGTCCAGCTCGGAGGCTCTTCGGCGTTGAGCAGATTGGCGTCCAGGACAGGATCGGTATGCGCCAGCCATGGCGCGAGCAGGCCGACCAGGATCGCAAGCGCGAACAGCGCGCCACCGATGATGAGATTGGCGCGGAGCTTCATGCGTATCTGATCCTGGGATCGATCACGCCGTAGAGCACGTCGATCAGCAGATTGATAGCGAGAAAGGACAGCACCACGACAAGAATGGAGCCCTGGACGGCCGGAATGTCGCGCTGCAGGACACTGTCGACCAGCAGCGAGCCGATGCCCGGCCAGGAGTACAGTTTCTCGACCACGACCGCCTGCCCCATCAGCCCGCCGAACTGCAGGCCGACGGTGGTGAGAATGATGACAAGCGCGTTGCGCATCACATGCCACTTCACGACTCGGGTCTCGCTCATGCCCTTGGAGCGCGCGGTGCGGACGAAATCCGCGGTCATGATCTCGAGGACCGCGGCGCGTGTCGTCCGCGCGAACAGCGCCATCGGCGAGACGCCGAGCGTCACGGCCGGGAGGATCAGATATTTCAGTCCGCCATCGCCATAGCCGAAACTCGGCAGCCAGCCGAGCTTCAACGCGAACAAGTACATCAGCACCAGTCCGAGCCAGAATTTGGCGATCGAAAGGCCTGATACCGCCACGACCATGGCCAGCGTGTCGACGATACCCCCCGGCTTCAGCGCGGCGATGAAACCCAGGGGAACACCGATCACGACGGAAAACGCCATGGCGGTGAAGATGAGCTGGAGCGTCGGCCATATCCGCTTGGCGATCATGAACGTCACAGGCTCGCGCGTCCGGAACGACGTTCCGAAATCACCCGTCGCAAGCTTGGCGATGTAGGCTCCGAAGCGGACATAGACGGGATCGTCGAGCCCGAGCTGCTTCTTCATGCGCAGCTCGACCTGCGGATCGGCATCGTCGCTCATCGACGAGACGATGCTGCCGGGAACGACGCTGAACAGCACGAACACCAGAGCCACCACTGCGAGCACGGTCGGAATGGTCTGCAGCAGGCGGCGGAACAGGAAGGAGAGCATCGGCACTTTTCCTCTCTCCCTCCGTCGTTCATGGCGACGGAGGGAGCGCGAGAGCGCGTGTCACTTCGCGGGCGAGGTCTCGTCGACCCAGAGGTCTTCGACGTTCTGATGGGTCAGTTCGGTCGCATTCAGCTGAACCCCCTTGAGCCACGGCTGCACGGCCATGACCGCCTTGTTGTAGTTGAAGAACCAGACCGGCGCCTCTTCGTAGAGAACAGCATTGGCCTTCTGCAGCAGCTGGGTACGCTTTGCAGCGTCATCGGACTGCCCGGCCTCGTCGATCAGCTTGTCGAACTCGGCATTCTTGAAGTTCATGTAGTTGCAGGCCGACTGCGGTGTCGATGAGTGGAAGCATTTGAGGGCGGCCTGCGGATCGGGTCCGGTCGCCTGCGAATAGACAAAGGCCTGGTAGTCGCCGCTGCGAACCACCTCCGCCAGCACCGCGGTCTCGACCTGCTTGACCTTGGCCTTGATGCCCACCCTGTCCAGCATCGGGATCACGGCCGAGACGATCGGCAGACCCCAGCTCTCGTTCTGGCTGGTGGTCCATTCGAATTCGAAGCCTGAGGGATAGCCGGCGTCGGCGAGCAGCTGCTTGGCCTTGGCGGGATCGAAGGCGTAGGGCTTCATGGCCTTGTCGTAGGCGGTAGAGGTGAGCGGCAGCCAGCTGGTGGCCCGGTAGGCCTTGCCCTTGACCAGCTTGTTGATGATCAGGTCGGTGTCGATCGCGTAGTTGATCGCCTGCCGGACCCGCTTGTCGGCGAACGGCTTGAACGCGGGATTCATCCCCATGTAGCGGGTAAAGACCTCGGCGACTTCCACGACCGTGCCCTTGAGGTCGGCGTCGTTCTGATAGGCGACATATTGCGCCGGTCCCAGCACCGAGGTGTCGATCTCCTTGTTGCGGAAGGCGACATCGCGTGCCGCGGCCTCGCCCATGACCGACACGATGATCTTGTTAGCGTAGGGCTTGCCGGGCTTGTAGAACCGGTCCCATCGCTCCAGCACGATGCGCGATCCCGGCACGTGCTCGACGAATTTGAAGGGCCCAAGGCCGATCGGCTTTTGGAGAAAGCTCTCCTTGGCGGCCTCGTCGGCGGGATAGATCGACGTGATCGCGTTCCAGAAGTAGAAACCTGGATCGACCTTCTCGGTCAGCTTCATCTCGATGGTAAAGTCGTCGACTTTCTTCAGGCCGGAGATCTCCTTGGCCTGGCCCTTCTCGACCGCCGCCGCGCCCTCGATCACGCGGACATAGCGCGCACCGGGATAAGCCTTGGTCCCGTCCATGATGCGGTTGTAGGTCCAGATGATGTCGTCGGCCGTCATCTTGCGGCCGTTGTGGAAATAGGCGTCGTCGCGCAGCTTGAAGGTGTGGACGAGACCTCCGCCCGAGACGACGTCCTCCTTGGCGAGCTCCAGAACAGGCTTGCCTTCCGTGGAATTCCAGATGTAGAGCGACCGGTGCAGGGCCTTGGCGTAGATCTCGTCCTGGGCGCGTTGCGTGGTAAGAATGTCCAGGCTGGTGAAGCTCGAGCCATAAGGCGCGGTCATGCGGATGGTTCCGCCCTTGCGCGGCGTCTGGGCCTCCGCCGAGGCCGCCAGCGCCAGCCCCAAACCCGCGACGATCGCCACTATCCTGAACATCATGGTCCCTCCGACAACGCAAGCCGTGCTCTGGTCCGAGAGTTGACCATCCACGGCACGTCGAGCGCAAGCACCTTGAAGGGGGTGACGTATGCGAGCGTCGCGCGCGGGCCCCACCGATTTGCGCAGAAGCCCGCTAGAACTCCGGCTGCCAGTCGCGCAATTTTCGCGCTGCAGCGGTAACGTCCGCAATGGTCGGAAATGCCCCCGCCTCGAGCATCATCGCCCTTGCCAGCCTGACGGCGCGTGCTTCGCTGATCGCGCGCCGGCGCGGATCCTCGATCAGCTCGAAGTCGATATTGTGGGCGAGGCCGAAGATGCGGCGGATGGTTTTTGCCGCGGCGAAGCCGACCGTGTCCGCGAACAGCCGCTGCATGTAGGCCTGCCGCTCGGCTTCCAGCCGTGCCGCGCCTGTCTCGCCGGCGAACAGTGAGGCGGGATAGGCATCGCCTGCGGCGCCAGCGCGCCAGAGCTCGAGGAACTTTCGCGCAAAATCGTTCCAGACCGTTTCCACCGTCTCCAGCACCCAGGCCTCGAAAGCACGCCGTTCGCCCGGCGTGCGCTCATGCCCGGCGGAGGCAAAATAGGCCATCAGGAGGTTGGCCAGCACGGCGCCGACATCGAAACCCATCGGGCCGTAGAACGCGAATTCGGGGTCGATCACCCGCGTCTCGCCGCCCGTGACCATGATCGAGCCGGTGTGCAGGTCGCCGTGGAGCAGCGCCTCGGGGCTCGCCATGAACTTCAGCTTCAACCGGGAGATCGCGACGTGGAGGTCCATATCCTCGCGCAGCTCTGCGGCGAGCGCATCGAGATATGGCGCGGTCCAGCGGTTCTGCTCGGCGACTCGGTAGGGATCGGTGAAGATCAGATCCTCGGTGATCTTGCACAGCGAATGGTTGCCGGCGAAAGCTGCGATGCCCTGCTTCTTCTCGGCCGCCGACACCGCGAGGTCGGAGGTGAAGAACAATGTCCGCGCCATGAAGGTGGTGATGTCATCGACAAAGCGCGGATACCGAGTCCCCGCAACCATCCCCTTGCGCATGATGATGTGGGGCTCGAGCAGCTCCATCACCGTCAGCGCCAGGGCCTCGTTGTGATGCAGCAGCGCCGGCACGAGGCCGGGCGCGAGCTCAGCCTGCCGCGACAAAGCGAGATATTCGTAATGCGCCCGGGACAGCGGCAGCGGCCAGCTCTCGCCGACCAAGCGGACATAGGGCAGCGCCTGCTTCACGGCGACGCCGCCGCGGCCGCCCTTGACGATGAAAACGAGATTGAGATTGCCGTCGCCGACTTCGGTGATCGACCAGGAGGCCGGCTCGCCGCCGAGGGTCGCGGCGAGATCCGCAACGCCCGCGAGATAGTCCCGCAACGCCGCCTCATGCAAAATCCGGTAGTCCCCCTGCCCCTGCGCCATGACGATCCCATCCCATGCTTGGCATGGCCGAATCGTTACTCCCGCTCCAGGAAGCTCGAGCCGATCTCGGCCTTTCTTTTGATCGGATCGTACTCACAATAGACGCTGTCCGCCACCAGCGTGTAGCTGGCGCTGACGGTGTATTTGTCTGTTTTGACCGAGTTCAGGCCGATCACCGCGGTGCTCTTGCCGCCGTTCCATTTGAACGGTGTCGAGCTCTTGGCCTGCTCGCAGGCGATCACGGCCTCATTGAAGACATAGCCCTCGACGAACGCCTTCAGGGTGCGCACCTGCACGGCCATCTTCCACTCGAAATAGCCGATGGCACCGAGACCGGCGACGATAAGCACCAGAAGCGCGACGACGATCCGCTGAAAAGTCATTCTTCCCCCAACCAAGCCAACCACGAAATCCTAAAACGGCATGCCCATCAATTTCGACAGGCGCTCGATCGACAAATAGCCGGCGTGATAGGCGACCATGGCGATCCCGTAGATGACCGCCGAGATGATGGTGGTCCAGATCAGCTTGCCCCCCATCCGTGTCAGGATCGGCGCACCGGGGTCGCTGCCCGGCACTCCGACGCCGTCCTCGTGCTGGCTGCGCACGCCAAACGGCAGCGTCAGGAACAGCGCGACCCACCAGATGACGAAGTAGATCGCGATCGCGGTTGAGATCTGGATGGCCATGGCTTCGGCCTATGCCTGCTCGATTTCGACCAGCGCGCCGGAAAAATCCTTCGGGTGCAGGAACAGCACCGGCTTGCCGTGGGCGCCGATCTTCGGCACGCCGTCGCCGAGCACCCTTGCCCCCTCCTTCACCAGCGTGTCGCGCGAGGCGATGATGTCGACCACCTCGTAGCAGACGTGGTGGATGCCGCCGTCGGCGTTGCGGTCCAGGAACTTTGCGATCGGCGAGGCCTCGCCGAGCGGCTCGATGAACTCGATCTTGGTGTTGGGCAGCGTCGCGAACACCGTGGTGACGCCATGCTCGGGCAGCGCGACGGCCTCCGAGATCTGGGCCCCGAATGCGGTGCCATAGATTTTGGCGGCCTTGACGGCGTCCTTGGTCGCGATCGCGACATGGTTGAGCCGGCCCAGCATGTTTCTCTCCCGTTACACTGTCAGCACATGTACCAGACAGGGGGGCTTTTTGCCCCAATGTTCGTTGATCACGGAGCGGACAGCGCGTCGCACCGACTCCGCCAGCGCATCCGGGTCGCGACGGCGCGCCTTCGGCAGGCCCTCGACGGTGGAGACCACGGCGTCGAAGACGAGGTCGTCGAAGGGCTCGCCCGCTTTGTTCTTCTCGGGGATACCGACGAGTTCGACCGCGGGATCGTCGGCAAGCTCGCCCTGCTCCGTCATGGCGATGGCGACAAAGGCGCAGCCGGAGAAGGCCATGCGGCGCCGCTCGCCCACCGCGCGGGACTTGGAGTCCTCCAGAATCGTGCCGTCCTTGTAGAGACGGCCCGCAGGCACTTGCCCAATGATGCCGGGATCGCCGGGGCCGAGCTTGACGAGATCGCCGTTGCGGCAGACCAGCACGCGCGGCACGCCGGCGGCACGCGCGAGCTTGGCGTGCTCATTCAGGTGCAGGGCCTCGCCATGGACGGGGATCAGGAGCTGCGGCCTGGTCCAGGCGATCATGTCGCGCAATTCGTCGCGGCGGGGATGACCGGAGACATGGACCAGCTGGTCGCGGTCGGTGATGACCTCCACGCCCTGCAAGACCAGGCCATTGATGATGGCCCCGACCGCCTTCTCGTTGCCGGGAATGGTGCGCGAGGAGAAGATGACGCTGTCGCCACGGTTGAGCGTGATCTCGGGATGGTCGTCATTGGCGATGCGCGCCAGCGCGGCACGCGGCTCGCCCTGGCTGCCGGTGCAGAGCGCCAGCACCTTGTCCTGCGGCAGATGACCGTAGACCTCGGCGGAGCGGAAACTCTGCACGCCGTCGAGATAGCCGGTCTCGCGCGCGACCTGCACCACGCGTTCCATGGCGCGGCCGACCACGACGACCTCACGGTCGGCGGCCTTCGCAGCGATGGCGACGGCCTTGAGGCGCGCGACATTGGAGGCAAAGGTCGTGACCGCGACGCGGCCCTTGGCGGCCTTGACGAGCTCGGTGATGGAGCTCGCAACCTCGGCCTCCGAGGGTGAGCGGCCGTCGCGCACGGCGTTGGTGGAATCACCGATCAGGGCGAGCAGGCCCGCATCGCCGAGCTCCCGCAGCCGCTTTTCGTCGGTCGGGCGGCCGATGATCGGGGTCGGATCGATCTTCCAGTCGCCGGTGTGCAGCACCGTGCCGACTTCGGTGTGAATCGCGAGCGCATGCGACTCCGGAATCGAATGCGCGACCGGGATGAACTCGACGTTGAACGGGCCGATATCGACGCGCCCGCCCGACGGCACCACCGTCACCGGGATCTTGGGCGCATTGCGCTCGGCGGCGCACTTGGCCTCGAACAGCGCGGCGCTGAACTGCGTCGCGTAGATCGGACATTTCAGCTTCGGCCAAAGGTCGATGATGGCGCCGAAATGATCCTCATGGGCGTGGGTCAGCACCAGCCCCATCAGATTCTTGCGTTCCTTCTCCAGGAAGCTGACGTCGGGCATGATCAGGTCGATGCCCGGCAGATGCTCCTCGTCGCCGAAGGAGACGCCGAGATCGATCGCCAGCCAGGCGCGCTGCTGGCGGTTGCCGAGGCCGTAGATCGACAAATTCATGCCGATCTCGCCGACCCCGCCGAGCGGTGCAAATACCAGTTCTTCCGGCTTCGCCATCACGCAGCTCCCACGGAGGCGGCCGTGCCGAAGAACACCTCGCCCGCGGCGACCGGCACGCGCCGGCCCTCCGCGGTGCGGACGATCAGGCAGCCGGTGTCGTCGATCGTGTCAAAAATGCCGTCCAGCGTCATCACTCCCGTGTGGATCGCGACCCGCTCGCCGAGGCCGGCGGCGCGCTCCAGCCACAATTTGCGAATTTCGGCAAAGCCACGGCCATTGTCCCAGATACCGCGGAATTCCACCCAGGCATCGGAGAGCGCCGAGAACAACTCCTCCGCACTGATGTGGACGCCGAGCGCGGCCAGCGACACCGCAGGCGTCGGCGTACCCTCGGGCGCGGCGACGACGTTGGTGCCGATGCCGACGACGATGGCAAGACGGTCGCCGATGGCTTCGGCCTCCAGGCCGATGCCGACCAGCTTCTTGCCGCCGGCCAGCACGTCGTTCGGCCATTTCAGGGCGTAGCGGGGACGGCCCTCGCCGAGGCGCAGTGCAGCCTCCAGGCTGACCTTCTCCAGGGCGGCCTCCTCGGCCAGCCCGGCCGCAAAGCCGATCGTCGCGGCGACGGAAGGGGCAACGTCCAGGACTTCGAGGACGCTGGCTGCAAGGTTGCCCTTTGGTGCGATCCAGGGGCGCTGGCGGCGGCCGCGGCCGGCGGTCTGCTCCGACGTCACGAACCACATCGGGCCGCGTTCGCCGCGCCTCGCGTGCTCGATCGCCTCGGTATTGGTCGAGCCGGTCCGTTCGAAAGCTGCGAGCTTGTAGCCCGCCGACGCCGCACGAGGACCGAGCGCGAATGCCATCCTAGAACAGCGACTTGGCGGCGGCGGAGGCGACGCTCACCACCGGGCCCGCGAACAGGGCGAACAGAATGTTGAACAGGCCCGCGACCGCCAGCACCGTCTTGACTTCGACGCGCACCGGATCGACCTGCCCGGCCGGCTCGTCGAAATACATCGTCTTGACGATGCTGAGATAGTAGTAGGCGCCGACCACGCTGGAGAGCACGCCGATCACGGCGAGCGTGAACAGGTTCGCCTTGATGGCGGCGACGAAGACGTACCATTTGGCGAAGAAGCCGGCGAGCGGCGGGATGCCGGCGAGCGAGAACAGCAGCATCGCGAACATGAAGGCGAGCAGCGGATTGGTCCGCGAGAGACCCGCGAAATCGCTGATCTGCTCGACCGGCTGGCCATCGCGTTTCATCGCCAGGATGATGGCGAAGGAGCCCAGCGTCATCGCGACATAGATCACGATGTACATCAACACGCCCTGCGCGCCCTCGACCGTGCCTGCGGCAAGACCGACCAGGGCAAAGCCCATATGGCCGATCGAGGAATAGGCCATCAGGCGCTTGATGTTGCTCTGGCCGATCGCGGCGAACGAGCCCAGCGCCATCGAGGCGATCGACACGAACACCAGGATCTGCTGCCACTGCGAGACGATGCCCGGGAATGCGGTCAGCGTGACGCGGGTGAAGACCGCGAGCGCGGCCACTTTCGGGGCCGAGGCGAAGAAGGCCGTCACAGGCGTCGGTGCGCCCTCGTAGACGTCGGGTGTCCACATGTGGAACGGCACCGCCGAGACCTTGAAGCAGAGGCCGGCGAGCAGGAACACCAGGCCGAACACCAGGCCGACATTCGAGATCGTCGCGGCCGCCGCGATGCCGGTGAAGGCCACCGTGCCCGTGAAGCCGTAGATCAGCGAGGAGCCGTAGAGCAGCATGCCCGAGGACAGCGCGCCGAGCACGAAGTACTTCAGGCCGGCTTCGGTCGACTTGGCGTTGTCGCGGTTCGAGGCCGCGACAACGTAGAGCGCCAGCGACATCAATTCGAGGCCGAGATAAAGCGAGATCAGATCGCCGGCCGAGATCAGCACCATCATGCCGAGCGTCGAGAGCAGCACCAGGATCGCATATTCGAAGATGCGGCGCGACGGATCCGACAGGAACTCGGTCGACAGCACCAGCGTCACCGCCGAGCCGATCAGGGCCAGGATCTTCATGAAGCGGGCAAAATCATCGACGATGAAGCTGCCGCCGAAGGTCACGTGCTTGCCCGCGGGCAGCATGTATTCGAGCACGCCGACAACGATCAGGAGCAGCACCGCAAGCGTCGTGACCGTCTTGGTGGTCTCCTGCCCGCGATAGGCGCCGAGCATCAGGAGTGCCATCGCCCCGACCGCGAGCACGAGCTCGGGCAGCACCGGCGCCAGTTGATAACCTGCAGTCTCAAAGCTCATGGCGATATCCTGACCTGCCCGCTCACTGGAGCAGTGCGGCGGCCTTCACGGCCGTCACAGCGGTGTTGTAATTGTTGACGAGTTGCTGGACCGAGGCCGCCGACATGTCGAGCACCGGCTTCGGATAGATGCCGAACAGGATCGTCAGCGCGATCAGCGGGAACAGCGTCAAGCCCTCCCGGAAGGTGAGATCCTTCATGCTCGCCAGCGACGGCTTGACCAGCGCCCCGAACACGACCTTGCGGTAGAGCCACAGCGCGTAGCAGGCCGACAGGATCACGCCGAAGGTGGCGAAGAACGCGGTCGGGATCGAGACCTTGAAGGTACCGAGCAGCGTCATGAACTCGCCGACGAAGCCGGAGGTGCCGGGCAGGCCGACATTGGCCATGGTGAAGACCATGAAGGTCAGCGCGTAGAGCGGCATCCGGTTGACGAGGCCGCCATAGGCCGCGATCTCACGGGTGTGCATGCGGTCGTAGACGATGCCGACGCAGAGGAACAGCGCGCCGGAGACGATGCCGTGCGAGATCATCTGGAACACGCCGCCGGCGACACCCTGCATGGTACCGGCGAAAATGCCCATGGTGACGAAGCCCATATGCGCCACCGAGGAGTACGCAATCAGCTTCTTCATGTCCTCCTGCATCAGCGCCACCAACGAGGTGTAGATGATGGCGATGGCCGAAAGCGTGAAGACCAGCGGCGCGAAGTCGTGCGAAGCCAGCGGGAACATCGGCAGCGAGAAGCGCAGGAAGCCGTAGCCGCCCATCTTCAGAAGGATCGCGGCCAGGACCACCGAGCCTGCGGTCGGCGCCTCGACGTGGGCGTCGGGGAGCCAGGTGTGCACCGGCCACATCGGCATCTTCACCGCGAACGAGGCGAAGAAGGCGAGCCACGCCCAGGTCTGCAGCGAGCGCGGCACGGCGGTGTGCATCAGGGTCGGGATGTCGGTGGTGCCGCCGTTCCAGTACAGCGCCATGATCGCGAGCAGCATCAGCACCGAGCCGAGCAGCGTGTAGAGGAAGAACTTGAAAGATGCATAGACCCGGCGCGGACCGCCCCAGACGCCGATGATCAGGAACATCGGGATCAGGCCGCCTTCGAAGAACAGGTAGAACAGCACGAGATCGAGCGCCGAGAAGGTGCCGATCATCAGCGTTTCCAGGATCAGGAACGCCATCATGTATTCGCGGACGCGGTTGGTAATCGCCTTCCAGCTCGCGATGATGCAAAACGGCATGATGGCGGTGGTCAGGATCACCAGCGGCAACGAGATGCCGTCCACGCCCATGTGGTAGGTGATGCCGGTGGCAAGCCAGTTCGCCTTCTCGACGAACTGGAAGTCGGCGCTCGACGCATCGAACCGCATGACCAGGATCACCGACACAGCGAAGGTGATCAGCGTGGTCCACAGCGCGATCCAGCGCGAGTTGCGCCGGGCCGCCTCGTCGTCGCCACGGCTGAGATAGACGATCAGCGCGCCGACCAGCGGCAGGAACGTCGTGACGGATAGAATTGGCCAGGTCGTCATTTACTGGCCTCCAAAGCCGAACATGAACCAGGTGATCAGGCCGGCGGCACCGATCAGCATGGCGAACGCGTAGTGGTAGAGATAGCCGGTCTGGATTTTCACGACGTTGCGGGTGACGTCCAGCACGCGGGCTGAGACGCCATCGGGGCCGAGACCGTCGATGATGAAGCCGTCACCCTTCTTCCAGAGCTGATAGCCAATCCACTTCGCCGGACGGACGAAGATGATGTCGTAGAGCTCGTCGAAGTACCATTTGTTGAGCAGGAACTTGTACAGCATTGGCTGCGTGTTCGCGAGCTCGACCGGCAGATAAGGCCGGCGGATGTAGAACAGGTATGACACCAGGAAGCCCAGCACCATCATCACCGTCGGCAGGAAGGCGATGGTCTCGGGAATGTGGTGCATCTCCTCGATGATATGCGGGTTCATCTTCACGGACTCGCGGAAGAACTCCTCGATGCCGTGACCGGCGAACAGCTCCTTGAACGGGAAGCCGGCCAGGATGGAGCCGACCGCAAGCACACCGATCGGGATCAGCATCCAGATCGGCGCTTCATGCGCGGCCTCGTAGTGGTGCTCGTCATGCGGCTCGCCGTGGAAGGTCTTGAAGATGAGGCGCCACGAGTAGAACGAGGTCAGGCCGGCCGCGACGACCGTCATCAGGAAGCCGTACATCGCGAACGGATTGTGCGAGGCGTAGGCGGACTCGATGATCGCGTCCTTGGAGAAATAGCCCGCGGTCAGCGGGAATCCCGTGAGCGCGAGCGTGCCGACCACCATCACCGCGTAGGTGTAGGGGATCTTGCGCCACAGGCCGCCCATGTTGCGGATGTCCTGCTCGTGATGCATCGCGTAGATCACCGAGCCGGAGCCCAAGAACAACAGCGCCTTGAAGAAGGCGTGCGTGAACAAATGGAACATGCCTACCGAATAGGCCCCTGCTCCCATCGCCACGAACATGTAGCCGAGCTGCGAACAGGTCGAGTAAGCGACGATGCGCTTGATGTCGTTCTGGACCAGGCCAATGGTCGCCGCGAAGAACGCCGTAGTGGCGCCGAAGAACATCACGACGGCCTGCGCGTTCGGCGCGAGTTCGAACAGCGGCGACAGGCGCGCCACCATGAAGACGCCGGCGGTGACCATGGTCGCGGCGTGGATCAGCGCCGACACCGGGGTCGGGCCTTCCATCGCGTCCGGCAGCCAGGTGTGCAGCAGGAACTGCGCCGATTTGCCCATCGCGCCCATGAACAGCAGCAGGCAGGTCAGGGTCAGCGCGTCGGCGTGCCAGCCGAGGAAGTCGATGGTCTTGCCGGTCAACCCGGGCGCAGCGTGGAAGATGGTCTCGAAATCGGTCGAGCCGGCCAGCAGGAAGATCGCGAAGATGCCGAGCGCGAAGCCGAAATCGCCGACACGGTTGACCACGAAGGCCTTGATGGCGGCGGCGTTCGCCGACGGCTTCTGGTACCAGAAACCGATCAGGAGGTAGCTTGCCAGACCCACGCCTTCCCAGCCGAAGAACAGCTGCACGAGGTTGTCGGCGGTCACCAGCATCAGCATGGCGAAGGTGAACAGCGAGAGATAGCCGAAGAAGCGCGGCCGGTTCGGATCCTCGTCCATGTAGCCGATGGAATAGAGGTGCACGAGCGAGGACACGGTGGTCACGACCACCAGCATCACGGCGGTGAGCGTGTCGACCCGCAGCGTCCAGTAGACCTGGAGATCGCCGGAGAGGATCCACGGCAGCAGCGGAATGCGCATGTCGTGGTGCATGAAGCCGACATCGACCAGCGTCATCCAGGACAGCGCCGCCGACACGAACAGCAACGCCGTGGTGATCAGCTCGGCAGCGCGCGAGCCCGCCGCGGGCGGCTTGGAGACGTGGTGGTCGTCGTGGCCATCTCCGGGTTCGTGATGAGTCTCGTGGACGACCGACGCATCCTCGTTGATCGTGTCCGACGCATGGGCGTGCGCGCCATGACCGTGATCATCGTGATGCTCGACCGTGTCGCCCGAGGGGTTGCGGGCATGCGCGCCGAACAGCGCGATCAGGCCAGCCAGAATGGCGCCCAGCAGAGGCAGGAAGACGATTGCCTGGACCATGATTTACTCTTTCCGCATGATCTGGTCGGAAAACCGGTGTCCACTTTTCCGGATCATGCGATCAGCCCTTCATCAGATTGACGTCCTCAACCGCGATCGAGCCGCGGTTGCGGAAATAGACCACCAGGATGGCGAGACCGATCGCGGCTTCAGCGGCCGCGACGGTGAGCACCAGGAGCGCGAAGACCTGCCCGACGATGTCGCCGAGGAAGGTCGAGAACGCCACGAGGTTGACGTTGACCGCGAGCAGGATCAGCTCGATCGACATCAGGATGACGATGATGTTCTTGCGGTTCAGGAAGATGCCGAGGATCCCGAGCGTGAACAGGATCGCGCCGACCGCAAGATAGTGTCCGAGCCCGATCGTCATTTCACCCACTCCGCCGCGTCAGAGTCCTGGAGCCCCTGCCCCGGCGCCACCTTGCGTATCGCCATCGCTATTTCGGGCGTGCGCGCGTTCTGAATGTTGATGTCCTGCCGCTTGAC
>NZ_JBVVOU010000056.1:0-18567 GCF_055807635.1 Bradyrhizobium sp. Kon56
ACTTCCAGAACCTGGCGGGCGGCAGCTACTCGATGTTCGGCAGCTCCGGCGTTGCCTACCAGAGCGTCGGCTTCGCCGTCGCTCCGGACACCGTGTTCACCACCGGTAGCTCGCAGGAGACTGTGAAGACCTGGGGCTTCCGTGGTGCCTACACCCACAACTGGGATCCATACTGGAACACCGCGATCTACGGTGCCTACGCTCAGGCACAGTTCGGCTCGCTGGCTAAGACCACAATCTGCGGCGCTGGTGGTGCTGGCGGCGTGTTCGGCGGTCTCGCTGGTGTGACGGGTTGTAATCCTGACTTCGCCATCGGCCAGGTCGGTGTCATCACCCGCTGGACCCCGGTCAAGAACCTGACGTTCTCGGCCGACCTCTCCTGGACCCATCTGGACCAGAAGTACGCTGGTACGGTTGCTGTTGCTCCGTCCGGTGTCACAGCCAAGCCGGCCACTGTGTACGAGCTGAAGGATCAGGACACGCTCGTTCTGCTCCTCCGCGCTCAGCGCAACTGGTAAGTTCGCTCTAGACGACAGAGACGGGAGCTCTTGGCAGGTAACTGCCGAGAGCTCCTCAAAGCCCTCGGCGGGAAACTGCCGAGGGCTTTGCTGTCTTCGGAAGCAAGATTGGGAATCTATGGAACGGAGCTACCGAACCTTGGCGGAGAGTGAACGGGCTCCGAAAGGCAGGCTGGGTTGCGGACGCCTTGGGCAAGCTGGGCGATCGCGACAGATCAAAATGGGCCACTGCGACAATCAACTTAGGAGGCCAGTACCGCTTGTCGCATGCGAACGCAGAGAGAACAAATTCCCCTGCTTTTCCCCGTGTCGGGGTGTCGTGTTTGGGGAATGTTCCGTACCGAGGCGTATTGAGACGTCTTTACCCACCCGGCTATACTGCTTTGATTCCACGGGAATTTGGCGATTCCCGGCGAGTTCAAAAAGTTGCGGCCAGCCATTGGGGGATGGCTGGCCGCGCGCGAACCGGTCTGGGACGGGGAGGGGTGGGGATGTGACCGGGTCGCGTATCTCTTTCGTTTGTCTCTACTGATCCCTTGCGCTGGCGGTGGAGACCGCCGGCTTGGTGTCGCCGAGCGAGACCCAGACATTGGGATCGCTCTGCGACTGGCGCTTGACGAAGCGGTAGCCGGTCTCCGTCCAGGCAACGACGTTCTCGTTCTGATTGTCGAGAACGAACTCGCCCTTGTCGGTCTTCACCGTCAGCACCGCGTGTCCTTCGCCCTTCTTGTCGCGCACCACGGTGATGAGCAGGGCCTCGCGCGGCCATCCGGCATCGATTAGCATCTTGCGCTTCAACAGCACGTAGTCCTCGCAGTCGCCGTAACCGTCCGACGGCAGCGACCACTTTTCGATCACGCCCCAGTGCTCCTGGTCGGTCAAAGGCTTGACGGTCTCGTTGACCCAGCGATTGACCTTGACGAGGTCGCGCCATGCAGCCTGCGACATCACGATGTCACGCGGTTGCGTCGGTGCGCCCTGGCACTGAGCGGCATTGTCCGCACAGAACTCGACCCAGCCGATCGGCGCACGCGTGGTGTCGCCGAGGCTTGCGTAGAGCAGACGGCCTTCGCCGGCCTGCGCTGCCGCGCTCATTCCGAAGAGCATGGCGGCGAGCGCCAATCCCTTCCCCTGTCCCCTGAAATCAAACATTGCGGCCCCCGTTTCTTGTTGGGACCACATTGCGCAGGCAGCTTTTGAGTTGCCGCTAAGTCAGTCAAGTCAAGTCGAGACGAATGCAAGTAAAACACGCGGCGAATTCGATCTATACTTGAGTCAAACTTGAATAAAATTCGATATGACTGCAATTGATTCAAATTTTATGGATTAACGCGGAAACGCTGGCGGAACCGTTGTTTGCACGCTCCCGCAGCCTCCGCGTTAACCCGCGCGAGCCTCGACGCCACCCATGAAAAAGGCGGCGTCCGCATCGCGGAGGCCGCCTTCAGTACTGGAAATGCGGTGGTTTTGGTGCCTTCGCGCTTTACCGCGCGGTAACGCTCTCTTCGAGAGTTTCAATTGGCTGGGAATGCATGAACTCGAGCGCGAAGCCATCTTCGAGGTTTCGGACCACGCGGCCCTGCACCCGGCCGAGCAGAACCGTCGATTTCAGCGGGGGGCGGTTCTCCGCGGCGATGGCGGCGCCCGACAGCGAGAGGTCGATGATGCGGCAGGTCATCTTGGTGCCGTCCTCGAGCGTCAGCACCGCGATCGGATTGCGCGGCACGATACGATCGTGGCGGCGGTCTTCCGGCAAATTGAGGATGTCGCGGTTGGCGAGCCAGGTCAGCTGTGCCGCAAGCTTGTCGCGCTTTCGCGGCGTGGCACCGACCGTCATGGCGAAGCCATTGTCGATGATGCGGGTGATCTTGCCCTCGACGCGGCCGATATGGTCGAGATAGGCGACCACGCGGTCGCCGACATTGCCGATGCCGGGGGCCAGCAGCGCCAGCCCGCCCGGCGACATGTTGATCACCTGGCAGGGGAATTCACGGCGGTCCGGCAGCATGTAGCGGCCGAGCAGGTGAACCTTCACCCGCTGGAAACGCCGACGTTCCTCGGCGGCCGGAAGAAATCTTTTGTGCGCCAACGCCATTTTCACAACCCGACCCCCCGCCTGGCGGAGTCCGGGACGACCCTAAGGTGCACAGGGTTAATGCCGCGTTAGGATCGGGCGCGGCGATGACGAACAGACACAATGCGTTCGAAAAGCCACATCAGGGGCGGGCAGGCCAGCACTGTCAGCGCGCCGAGGTCGAGCGCGACCGCGGCCGTGCCGGCCGATTTGGCGAGCCGGCCCGCCACCGCCGGTCCTAGCATCATCGCGGCATAGAAGAGAGTGTAGAACACGCCCATCCCGATCGCCCTGGTTTCCGGCACGAGCACGCGGGCGGTCAGGCTCATGATCGGCCCGGCCGGATGGCCGCCGATCAGGCCGATCAGGACGAGGATCGTGATCACGGCGTCGGACCGGGTCAGCCAGGCCAGCAGCCCGGCCACCACCAGGCTGGCCACGATAGCCAGCACGAACGGCCGCTTGAAGCGATCGGCGAGATAACCGCCTGCCGGCACCGAGATCACCGACAGCCACATCACGAGGCTGATCGCCGATCCCGCCGCGGCAATGCTCCAGCCGCGCTCGGCGAGCAGCGAGGGGCCGAACGAGAAGATCATGGCGAAGCCGACATTATAGAGGCCCCAGATCGCGCCCGCGACGATCACCGCCAGAAGCGCGAGCGGATCAAGCCGCCCGGAGCCGGCCGCGCTGGCGGTTGCTCCCGGCGGTGCTTGGTAGAACGTGATCAGCACAATGCCGATCGCGGTGAGCGCGCCGGCCACGAGGAACACGGCGCCCGCGCCATAGGCCGTGCCGATCGCCGGCAGCACCAGCAGCGAGATCGCAACGCCGGCCGGCCAGGAGTTGACGAAGATCGCCATCGCGGTAGCGATCTCCTTCCCCGCAAACCAGTCGGTGCCCATCTTGGTGAGCTGCACGGTCAGCAGCACGCCGCCGGCGCCGGAGGCGAGCCGGCCCGCCATCTGCCAGCCCCAGACGTCGGTGATGGCCATGACGAGACTGCCCGCCGTCATCAGCAGCAGCGCCACGATCGTGGTGGGCTTGTCGCCAAGCGTCCGGCCAATCGCGCCGCCCGGCAGCGCCAGCACGATGCCCGGTGTGAAATAGAGTCCGATCAGGATGCCGATATCGGCGAGCCCGACGCCGAAGCTCTGCTGCAGCAGCGGCGCGACCGCGGCTACGCTCTGGAACTGGAATGCGATGGTGAGGCGAACGACGAACAGGATCGCAAGTATGCCCCAGCGATTGCGCAACGCTTCATCTCCCCAAACCCTATATCAAGCGTGCGGTGGGGAGACGCCGGAGTCAACCGGCCGTCTTCCTCGTCGCGCGCCCATAGAGAAGACATAGCAGCGCCAGCAGCACCGCGGCCGAGAGCCCGAGCGACCAGTGAATGCCGATCGCCGCACCGAACAGTCCGACCGTGATGCCGCTGAACGCCCGCATCCCGAGCCCCGCCATGTTGTAGAGGCCGACGACGCGACCGCGAATGTCGGACGGCGCGTTCAACTGCACCAGCGCCTGCGCCATGGTATTGAACGACAGCTCGAAGAAGCCTGCAAAGAACAACAGCACGATCGCGACCGGATAGATCCGCACCGAGGCGAAGCCGAGCAGCGCCACGCTCCACAGCATGGCGAGCATGATCGCGGTGCGCGGCGTGCCCTTGAGCCGCCCCCAGGATTCCAGCGCGATGCCGGCGAGCAGTGCGCCGGCGGCATCGGCCGCGAGCAGCACGCTGTAGGAGATTCCGGGATCGCCGTGGCCGAGATCGCCGGCAAAGCCTGGCATCTGGGCGTGATAGGCATTGCCGATCATGAAGGAGGTGAGGCCGGCAAGCCAAGTCATCGCCGTCAGCACCGGCTGCGTGCCGATGGCGCGGATGGTCAGCATGATGTCGGCAAGGCCGCGCACGGCGAAGCGCCGCACCGCGACACTCTTGTCCCGCACCGGCGCCCAGAACAGCCACAGCAGCATCGGCAGATAGAACAGCGTGTTGAAGATGATGCCGTGCGAGGTGCCGAGCGTCAGCATGATGATTCCGCCGACGGCAGGTCCGACCAGAATGCCGAGATAGCGCGCCATCGCATTCAGCCGCACCGCGCTCGGAAGATCAGCGGGACCGACGAGATCGTAGAGCAAAAGCTGGTTCGGCGTCTGCCACAACACGCCGGCGCAGCCATGGACCACCAGCAGCAGCATGGCGTGCCACATCTGGATGGCGTCGGTGATGAAGAAGAAACCCCATCCGGCCGAGGCAACAATGAACAGCAGCATGCCGCACTGGATGATGCGGCGCGGATCGACCCGGTCGGCCAGTCCGCCAACCGCGACCGAGAACAGCAGGAACGGCAGCCAGTGTGACAGCACCGCAAAGCCGGCCAACGCCGGCGAATGGAATTTCTGGAACACCACCCAATAGCTGATCACATGCTCGATATTGTCGGCCATCATCGCCAGCACGTAAGCGATGAACTGGAGCCGGTAGGGCACCGACCTCATCGCTGCGAACGAGCCGGACGCGACCACGGGATTTTGAGGGAGGGGGTTCAAGCGGGCACCTGGGGTGGGACTTTGGCGCCGTGCCTACACGTTCGCCGTCGAGCGCTCAAGGCACTTGGGTGTGTGGAGACCAGGGTCCCGTAGCCCGGATGAGCGAAGCGATATCCGGGAATGCTGGCCCCGCATGTCGCTTCGCTCATGCGGGTTACGAGACCGCGGCTTGGCACCAGCGCGCATCTCACATACGCTTCGCTTCAGCCCGCACCAATCAATCATAACAGACGGGCATCGAGGACACGCCATGGACCAGATCCGCGTCTGCACCCACGCAGGGCCGGGCAGCGAGCCCGTCATCCGCAGCGTGCCGTGGCCGAAGGTCGGCAAAAAGGCCGCGCTGATCAAGGTCGGCGCGTGCGGCGTCTGCGGCACCGACCTGCACATCCTGAAAGGGCACTGGCCGAAGCCGCTGCCATGGCCGTTCACGCTCGGCCACGAGCTCGGCGGAATCATCGTCGAATGCGGCGACGAATTCACCGAGGACTTCATGAGCAAGCCGCTCAAGGTCGGATCAAAAGTGATGATCCCGCCGCTGATGCCCTGCGGCAGCTGCTATTACTGCATCCATTATCCCCTGACCGCCAACAAATGCCTGACGCCGGTCTATTACGGCCGCTATCTCGGCTTCGACAAGGCGCCTCACATGTGGGGGGGCTGGGCCGAATATGTCTATGTCGATCTCGACATGCTGCCGGGCACCAAGATCTACAAATTGCCTGACGACATGTCGCTGCGGTTGGGTGCGCTGTCGGAGCCGCTGACGTCCTGCATCCGCGCCTTCAATCGCGCCAGCCGCGCCGGCGGTTTTTCCTGGGGCGACACTGTGGTGATCCAGGGCTCGGGCCCGATCGGCATTCTCGCGGTCGCCGCCGCGCAGGAGATGGGAGCAGGGCGCGTGATCTGCGTCGGGGCGCCGGAGGAGCCGCGGCTCAAGCTCGCGCGCGAGTTCGGCGCCGAGGCGACGGTGAACATCGAGGAGATCAAATCGCCCGAGGCACGCATCGCGCGCGTGCGCGACATCGTCGGCGGCTTCGGCGCCGATCTGGTGATGGATTGCTCGGGCCATCCCTCCGCCGGCCCCGAAGGCATCGAGATGCTGCGCGACGGTGGCACTTATGTCGAGATGGGCCAGTTCACCGACGCCGGCTCGATCGAGACTTCATGGCACCGCATTTGCACCAAGGATATCAACGTGCTGGGCTCCTGGGGTTTTACCGCCAACGATCTGCCGCTCGGCGTCGACATGCTCCATCGCACGGCGGGCAAATATCCCTGGCTGAAGATGCAGACAATCTATCCGTTCACGGAAGAAGGCGTCGCACAGGCGGTCAGGGATGCCATGGCGATGAAGACGGTGAAGTCGACCATCGTGCCGTGGCCGGAACTGGTGGAATAACCGATGTCGTCCATCCCCGGAGATCTCGCAGCGTTCCTGGTCGAAGCCAAGCGCCATACCTATGCGGGGATGGACGACGACGCCACCGCCGCTCCGCTGCTCAGAGGCTCAAAGCAGCTCGAGCATCGTGCGGCACCCTATGCCTATCGCGATATCTATTTCGGGATGGGGTTTTTCGTTGGCCAAGAAACCGTGTCCCGGGATGACCGCGTCGTTTGGTCGATGAGCTACAGCGGTGGCGTCCGTGCGGAGATCACGGATCGAGACATCTTCCTCGCAATCTACAAATTCCTGCGCCAGGCGTTGCTGGATGTCAGCGTCGAGTATCCGTTTCGGGGCCCGCATCTGTTCGAGCAGGCAGGCATGATTTATCGAAACGAGGTCGAGGGCGCGCTCGATCGTTTCCACGGTGTCGAGACGATTGCGCGGCAGGATGGCGTGCCGCTCTATGCGGTCCGTTACAGTGGCGGTTTGTTGCGATAAAGTCTGGCGAGCCCTGTAGCCCCGGACGGAGCGCAGCGTAATCCGGGATTCTCGCCTGGGGCTCCCCGTATTCCGCTACGCTCCATACGGGCTACGGGCCGGCGTTTTGAATGAAGGACGAGATGACAACCGAACCGATCCAACGCACCCGCTCGCCCTTCCGCGCCATCCGTGCGATCGACTACACCGTCATTTTCGCGCGCGACATGGTGGCGATGCGGCGCTTCTACCAGGAGGTTCTCGCATTTCCGCTGCTGCGGGAGCTGTCGCCGGACTGGATCGAGTACGGCTTGGGCCCCAACACGCTGGCTCTTGCAAGGCCAAGCCGGACCGCGGCTGACGCGCCGACGCCGGCAGGCAGTGCCTCGCTGCAACTGGCCTTCAAGGTGTCCGCGGCCGAAGTCGATGCGTGTGCCGACGAACTCGCACGCCACGGCGTGGCGCTGCTGTCACCGCCGACGAACCAGTCGTTCGGGCATCGGACGCTGTTCTTCCGCGACCCCGACGGTAATCTTTTGGAGATCTATGCGGAGATCTGAACCGGGCAGCGGCGGGCCCGTACACGAAAAGTTCCATCGAAAATCCGCGAGTTATTCAAGCCGGGGTGAAACTTAGGCCCAGGTTACGGCTTTCAGTTCACGGGAGAGTTCATCGTGAAGCAGAACCTGAAGCCCCTGACCTACATCGCGGCCGCCATCTACTTCCTGGTGGATGCGGTCTTCATGGCCGTGGCGAGGCCAATCTCGCGCTGGATCGGGCGGCATCTCCAATTGAAGCGATTGCGGGGCTGGATCAGATCGCTGTCGCCTTATTGCTCGCTCGCCTTGTTTTCGGTACCCGTCATTATCCTGGAGCCGGTCAAGCCCGTGGCAGCCTATCTCGCGGCGACCGGGCAAATCGTGATGGGGGCCGTGACTTTTCTTGTCGGCGAACTGCTTAAGCTGGTGCTGGTCGAGCGCCTGTTCCATCTCACGCGCGACAAGCTGATGCGGATTCCGGCCTTCGCCTGGGCCTATGGGAAGTACTCCGAGGTGAAGGCGTGGCTGCAGGCAACCGACGCCTGGCGCGCCATCCGCGCACTGAGCCGCGCGGCCAGGGACACTCTTGTGCGGGCAAGAGCTAGACTGGTCGGCGGCTTCAGCAGCCTGGTGACCTCCAGGGATTAAGGCTGCAGGCATAGAGCTGCGCTGGGCGAGTTGCCATCTATGCGAGCTTGCGGTCCGCGGCGGTGGCCTTGTCGCCCGTGTTCGGCGTGCCGGTCGGCTCGATGAGCAGGAGATGAACTTCCTCGCGCGCGACCGGGCGATGCTCGACACCTTTGGGCACGACATAGAGTTCGCCCGGACCAAGCGTCACCGTGCGATCCCGTAATTCGATCTCCAAACTGCCTTTCAGGACGAGAAAGAAATCGTCGGTGTCGTCATGCTTGTGCCAGGTGAATTCTCCCTTCACTTTCACCACCATCACGTCGCAATCGTTGAAGGTCGTGATCGTGCGTGGGGACCAGAAATCCCCAAATGTCGCGAGCTTGTCGGCAAGCGAGATTCCGTCGGCCATGTGTTCTCCCGTTCTTCCGTGCGGCACAATTTGGGTCGAGCGATGCCAGCAGCTATTTGACATATCCCGACGATATGGCCTGCGCCCATTTCGGGTGGTCGTTGGCGAGGGCACGGGACGATGCGGCGTCCCAATCGTATTCGAGGGCCAAGAGTTCGGCCTGCCAGCCCCTTTGTCGCTTCGTGAGGATTGCATATCGCGCGTGCGGCGAGCGGTATTCCAGGTTTGCGGCAACGGGAATGTCTGCGAAGACCGGGCAACCAACGCTCCCTGGATTGAGAACCAGACAGTCATGAGGTCCGTGAACGACGGCCTGGCGGTGGCTATGACCACACAGCACCACACGCGCCGTCGGCTCACTCGCGAGGCGCATTGCCAGCACGTCGCGGCGTGCCGGTACGAAGCGGCCGTCGTCGAGCGTTTCTTCCAGCAGGCATGTCGTATCGTTCTCGGGCGTGCCGTGGCAGGCCAGGATCCCATCGTCCAGCCGTATTTGGGAAGGCAGGCTGTGGAGTGCGAGACGTTGCTCCGCAGTCAATGCGTTGCGCGCAAACAGACCCGCCGACGAGAGCTTGTCGTCCGGAAACTCCTCAATCCAGCGATCATGGTTTCCGCGTACGGTCGGCAACGACAGCGCCTCGAGCGCTTCGAAAGTCTCTTTCGGCCACAACGGGCTGGTGACGCAATCGCCAAGGTTGACCGTACGATCGACGCCACGCGCCTTGATGTCGGCCAGCACCGCCTCGAGCGCGGCAAGGTTGCCGTGGATATCGGAAATGACTGCCAATCGCATCGTCGTGCTCCCTAGTCCAATCGGCCTGAGCTTAGCCCTGTTGTGCGTCTCCGGCAGCTTCAACCGCGCATAATTTAAGCGAGGTGGCCGTGAAAATCTGCAGCCTCGCCCCAAAATCCCGCTATATGCAGTAAAATGCCCCGAAAACGCTGGATGTAGTGGGTCGAGCTGGCCAGTAAGCTTCTTCTCGGCATCACCAAAGCCATGCGTCATAGGCATGGTGATTTGCCCGCACTTGGCGTAAAGAGCGTCCAAATCAGATCACCACGCGTGCGGCTGGACCATTTGCCGCCTACGCAGCTTCAGGTCGCGCGGCTCGACGTTCCGCGCCTGGACCAACCAAGGTTTATCCCGTGTCTTTTCCGACCATGAGTGCGCCGCTCGCCCGAGCTTTGGCCGAGCGCAATTACGACCGTCCGACCCCCGTTCAGCTCGCCGTACTCACGGACGAGGCCGCTGACCGCGATCTCTTGGTTTCGGCACAGACCGGCTCCGGCAAGACCCTGGCCTATGGGCTCGCCATGGCCAAGGACCTGTTGGGCGACGCCGAGCGGTTCGAGCGGGCGGGTGCACCGCTTGCCCTGATCGTGGCGCCGACCCGCGAGCTTGCCTTGCAGGTCCATCGCGAGCTGGCCTGGCTGTACGAGCATGCGAGCGGGCGCGTCGTTTCCTGCGTCGGCGGCATGGACCCCAGGCGCGAGCAGCGCGAGCTTGCGGCCGGCGCTCATATCGTCGTCGGCACGCCCGGCCGGTTGTGCGATCATTTGCGCCGCGGCCGTCTCGACATCTCGGAATTGAAGGTAGTCGTGCTCGACGAGGCCGACGAGATGCTCAATCTCGGCTTTCGCGAGGACATGGAGTTCATCCTCAAGACCACGCCGGACACGCGCCGCACCCTGATGTTCTCGGCGACGTTCCCGCGCGGCATCGTCGCGCTGGCCAAGCAGTATCAGCAGCGGGCGTTCCGGATCGAGGTCGCCGGCGACGAAGGCGGTCACGCCGATATCGAGTACCGCGCGATCCGGATCGCGCCCGGTGATGCCGAGCACGCCGTCGTCAACGTGTTGCGCTTCTACGAGGCGCCGAGCGCGCTGGTATTCTGCAGCACGCGCGACGGCGTCCGGCACTTGCAGGCGGCACTGCTGGAGCGCGGCTTCTCCGTGGTCGCTTTGTCAGGCGAATTGACGCAGAACGAGCGAACCACGGCGCTGCAGTCGCTGCGCGACGGACGCTCGCGCGTCTGCGTGGCGACCGACGTCGCCGCCCGGGGCATCGATCTGCCGAGCCTCGATCTCGTCATTCATGCCGACCTGCCCAACGACGCCGAGGTCATGCAGCATCGCTCCGGCCGCACCGGCCGCGCGGGCCGCAAGGGGACGAGCGTCATGCTGGTGCCGCCCGTGCGGCGGCGGCGTGCGGAAATGCTGCTGAACGTCTCGGGCATCGACGCGGTCTGGGGGACGGCGCCGCAGCCGGATGAGATCCGCAAGCTCGATCACGAGCGCATGAAGGACGTGCTGTTCACGGAGGAGACCACCGCCGACGATCTGGCGCTGGCGCAGGCGCTATTGGCCGAGCGGTCGGCCGAGGAGATCGCCGCGTCACTCGCACGGCTCTATCGCGCGCGGCTGCCGTCGCCCGAAGACATTATGGATCCCGGCGAGCGGAGCAGTCGGCCGCGCGAGGATCGCGGCCGCAATGATACGCGCGCACCGCGCGACGATATCCGCGCATCGCGTGGCGATGATCGGCCCGAAAGGGCGCGGCCCAAAGCGGGAAAATCGTCGTCGAAACATGGCATGGCGGATGGCAGCGTCTGGTTCCGGGCCAACATCGGGCGAAAAAAGAATGCGGAAGCGCGCTGGCTGTTGCCGATGATCTGCCGTCGTGGCGGCATCGACAAGAACGACATCGGCGCGATCAAGATCATGGACACCACGACCGAGTTCGAAATTTCCGAGCGGGTCGCGGAATCCTTCGCCGTGAAGATCAAGCGTCCGGACAAGGAAGACAATATCCGTCTCGAGCCGATGGCGGATGCGCCGCAACGGCAGGCGGCATCGGAAGAGCGGCCCCACGCGCCGCGGCGCGAGAGTGGCGACAGCGATCATCGTGAACGCCAGGGCGAACGCGCGCGCGAGCCGAACGGGTTCAAACCACAAGGCAAGCCACACGGCAAGATACACGGCAAACCGCACGAAAAGCCGTACGCCGAGCGCACGCCGAAATTCGACGATGCTCCTTCCTTCGCAAAGAAGAAAAAGCACAAGAACAAGCCGGGCCACGCTGAGCCCTCGGTCACGTCGTGGTCTGAGAAGGGCGCCGCCGGGAAGAAGCCGAAGACTAAAAAGAAGCATCGCGCCTGACGGCAGCCTACCGGCGTCGACGGGGAGGGGCGTTACGTCGCAGCGAGGTCGCGCAGCATGTAGGTCGCGCTGTCGCCGTAGGACGCGAGTTTCGCCCGCAGCTCCGCATCCGCGGTGACCGGCCGAAAGCCGAGACGCTGCCACAGCGGCCGCGTGGCGTAGACCGACACCAATGCGAGCGTCGCGATTCCTGATGTGCGCGCGAGCTGTTCGATCGCGATGACATAGTCGCGCGCGACGCCGCCGCGAAAGTCGGGCAGCACCGCGACGTCGTGCAAATAGAGGCAATCCGCATCGCCGGGCAATTGCTCGAGGAAGCCGTCGAGCGGCGGAATCCGGTGCTGCATCCAGGGATGCGCCAGACCGTAGCCGACGATCCCGTCGTCCGCGACGATCACGCGGCAGCCATAGGGATAGAGCCGCATCTTTTCCGCAAGCACCTCGGGGCGTTCAGGCAGATCGGGATGGATTTGCGCTGCGATCTTGCTGATCGCCGGCAGATCGGAGGCGCGGGCGGGACGCCAATGCGGCTTGCTCATGTCGATCCGTCGTCCATCTCCATCATCCCAGTTTATTCCGATGCGACGAGGCTTGCAGCGAAAAATATCTTTGCCGCGATCTCAGGAATACGACGGCTCGCGCGGCGTCCTACCCATGCAAGCCCATTGCCTGACAGGAGAGACCATGACGTCATCGATCCGCCTCGCGCTCACGCTCGCAATATCGCTGGCGCTGCTTCCCGCTGCCTTCGCGGCACCGCCGACCAAGACCGGCAAGACCGACAAAGGGAACGTGCTTACCGACGCCAAGGGCATGTCGCTCTATACTTTCGACAAGGATGGTGACAGCAAGTCGGCCTGCAATGGTCCGTGTGCGACCAACTGGCCGGTGCTGAAGGCCGAGGCGAGCGATGCCGCCGCCGACGGCTACACCGTCATCACGCGCGACGATGGCTCGAAGCAGTGGGCCTACAGGGGCAAGCCGCTCTACACCTTTGCCAAGGACACCAAGCCCGGCGACGTCACCGGCGACGGCTTTCTGAACGGCGCCTGGCATCTGGCGATGCCGTGAGCGCGGTGCACTGCTAGCGCAGCCCCTCATAGACCATCAGCCCGCGTGCGATCTGCAGCTTGCGGATCGCGCGCGGCAGCAGTTTTTCCGGCTGGTGCAGATAGCGCCAGGAGGTGAGGGCGAACGGGCCCAGCGCGCCGCATTCGTCGTCGAACGGCGCGAGCACGCCCGTCACGCTCACCGGTGTATGCGGGCGGGCGTTGAACGGCAGCAGCAGCAGCTCGAGATACGCCTTGCTGCCGTCCTCGCGCGCGGCGGTGACGCCGGCGATTGCCCCGAGGCTCTCATCGGCGACGATGGTCGTGATCTCCTCGATCTCGCGGCGGCTAGCCTCGTTGAACAGCGCCGCAAAGCTCGCATCCTTGAGGTCGCGCCCTGCGAGGGCACAGACGCGCGTGCCGGCGACGCGGAACGGAAAGCCGAGATGGGGCTCGCAGGACAGCACGAAGATGTCACCGAGCAGGCCGCGCACGGCGGCCGGATCGATATCGGCCCGGTCAGGGGCCCGCGCGGTGCCCCGCTTGGTGTCCCAATATGCGAAGAACTCGCGGCTCGACGGATGTTTCATGGCTGAACGCTTACCCCGGGGCGCAACCTCGCGGGACAAACCTGTCCCGCTTCAGTGCAGCCGCGATCCCTGTGTTGTTGTGCAGGAGGGGCTTTGCAGCGTCCATGCCGCAGCGGCATTTTCGGTGCTCCTGGCGCTGCCTTTGCGTCGTTAACGTTAAATTAACTATGCGCTTTCCGTGCACCGCCCCGCTGCTATGGTGATCGCGGTCGCAAGCCTCGCCGCTTTTCTCCAGGTTCTCGGCGAGGCCTGTACACAGGCGTCAAACAGTTTGGTCACCGGCCGCGGGGAGGGGTGGGGATACTCCCGTCTCTCTGGGTACCGGAAGTCCGACACGGATAGGCAGGGCTTTCCCAGGGCCCTGCCTTTTCCTTTTGTGCACTTGCGCAGCGCGGGCAAAGGCGACTATCTCCAAGGCTTGTCGTGAAGCCTGTCGCTCCGATCGCGCCTGAAAGCGAAGCCGCCCTTGGAATTCCCGCCAAATTCTCCGCCGCAAGATCCTTCGTCGCAAGATGCTTCGCTGGGGGTGCCGGCCGTCGTTGAGGAGGCTCCGCGCGAGCCGATCCTGACGCTGCCGTTCGCGCTGACCGCCTATATCCTCCTGCTCGCGGTGATCCATCTGCGCGTGCTGCTGCCGCCGGAGCTCGAGAACTGGACCATCGACGTCTTCGGCTTCATCCCCAAGCGCTACGATTCCTCGCTGCTCAATCTGGAGATCCCCGGCGGAGCCGGCGCCAAGGTCTGGACCTTCGTCACCTATTCGCTGCTGCACGCCAACCTCACCCATCTCGGCTTCAACGTGCTGTGGCTGTTGCCGTTCGGCAGCGCGCTGGCGCGGCGCTTTGGCGCCATCAGGTTCTTTCTGTTCCTCGCGGTGACGGCGGCGGCCGGCGCGCTCGCCCATCTCGTCACCCATGAGCACGCGGTGGCGCCGATGATCGGCGCCTCGGCCTCGGTGTCCGGCGCGATGGCGGCGGCGATCCGCTTCGCCTTCGTTCGCGGCAGCTTCCTGTCGTTCAGCCGATCGGATGCCGATACCGCCGCAAGAGTTCCGGCGCTGCCGCTGTCGCGCGCGTTGCGCGACGGGCGGGTGCTCGGTTTTCTTGCGGTGTGGTTCGGCGTCAACATCGTCTTCGGCGTCGGCGCGATCGGCATCGACAGCGAGACCACGAGCGTCGCCTGGCAGGCGCATATCGGCGGCTTCCTTGCCGGCCTGTTGCTGTTCGCGTTGTTCGATCCGGTGCCGCGCGTGCGAAGTGATGCTGCGGATGCGTCATCACGGGACATTTCAGACCGCATTTGAAGCGGCGCTTGCGGCGCCGCCCGAATTCATCCATCATTCCCGAGAAGAATGTTCCGAAGCGACAGGCCGCTAGCGGCGATGCTTCGCAAAGCGCCTGAACGTGAAACCGGCGCTGAAACTGTTAGTTGAAGACTCGAAGAACAAGTCCGGACCGCGAACAGCGGACGGTTGCGATTCAGGGAGGCGACAATGACGGTACGTTCGATTCTCAACACCAAGGGCCACCAGATCATGAGCGTCGAGCCCGACGCCAAGCTGGCTGCCGCGGTCAAACTGCTCGCCGACAAGAAGATCGGCGCGGTGCTGGTGATGAACCAGAGCCGGCTGGAAGGCATCCTGTCGGAGCGCGACATCGTCCGGGTGATCGGCGAGCGCGGCGCCGGCGCGCTGGAGGAGCCGGTCTCGCAGGTCATGACCCGCAAGGTGGTCACCTGCAAGGAGACCGACACGGTCGCCGAACTCATGGAGATGATGACCACCGGCAAGTTCCGCCATCTGCCCGTGGTCGACAACGGCAAGGTGGTCGGCCTGATCTCGATCGGCGACATCGTCAAGCGTCGGGTGCAGGAATACGAGGCCGAGCAGGAAGCTCTGCGCGACTACATCAAGACTGCCTGATCAGTAGACCGCCTGATCAGGCCTGCTGGTCGGCTTTGGGCGCGGCGCCCTCGGGCGCGGGCGCCAGTTCGTGGATTGCCTCCTGGATGGACTCCAGCGCACGCTCGGCTGCGCGGGTGCCCAGCGCGATGAGATCCTCGGAGCGGTGGAAATCGAACCAGCCGAATTGGCCGATCCGCGGTGTGATCAGCATGTCGGGCGGATCGCCGGCGAGGCGGGCCCGGGTGATACGGTCCTGCATGATGTTGAAAGCGTCGACCATCACCGAGGAGAGGCCGGGCCGGGCGCTGCCGCCGCCGAAGAACTCGCGCTTCACCGTCTTCTCAGGCGAGAAGAATCTCGGGAAGCGCCGCTTTGACGCCGGCTCTTCGGTCGCGGGGATCACCGGTTCAGGCATCGCGCCGTGCGAATAGACCGTCGTCGAATAGGTGAAGATGTCGCTGGAAAGATTTGCGGCGATGACGATTTCCGCGCCGAGCGCGCGGGCGGCCGAGACCGGCACCGGGTTCACCAATGCGCCGTCGACCAGCCAGCGATCGCCGATCAGGACCGGAGAGAAGATGCCGGGCAGCGCGTAGGAGGCGCGCATCGCGTCGACCACGCGGCCGCGCGTCAGCCAGATCTCGTGGCCGGTGCGGACCTCGGTCGCGACGGCGGCGAACTTGACCGGGAGATCCTCGATCTGGCTCTGGCCGCAGGCAGCCTCGAGCCGGGTCGCCAGCTTCTCGCCGCCGATCAGGCCGGAGCCGTTGAGGCGGATGTCGAGATAGCCGAGGATGTTGCGCATGCCTTGCAGGCTGCGGCCCCATTCTTCCAGCGTATCGAGCCGGCCGGCCGCATAGAGGCCGCCGACCACTGCGCCGATCGAGGTGCCGACCACGACGTCAGGCACGATTCCGTTGGCGAGCAGGGTCCTGATAATGCCGATATGAGCGAAGCCGCGCGCCGCGCCGCCGCCGAGGGCAAGGCCGATGACCGGCCGGCGGATGCTGCCCAAGCCGACTTTCTCGCCGACCTTATCGCTGTTCGAACCCCGACCCTTCAATATGTCCAGCACCGAAACTCTCCTACGCCGGGACCCGCCATCAGACTAGGCACCGCACTCGCGCTCCGCCAGAACCGGGCCGAAGCATGGTTTATGCCGGTTTGGGAAGCGCGCGGGGCAGGAGTATGGCGAGGAACGGGTGCCCCTGGGGTAATCACGCAGGCGTCAGCCGGGTTCCAAAGAACCGTATTGGCCGTATTTCTCGGGGATCCAGAGGCTTGAATTTGCCGCGTTTTCGGTGAAAAGCAGGTGGCATGACTCTCGGGGGTGACGGCATCATCGGATGGCGGCGCAGCACATCGCTGCTGCCGGTGCTGGTCCTTGCTGCCTGCCTCTATACTCTTGGCCAAAATGCTGCGCAGGCGCAGCTTTTCTCCGATCGTCCGCCGCCGGTGCCGCCCGCTTCGGTGCCCGATCCCGGCGGTGCCGTCAGTCTGGCGCCGCCCTCCGGCCCGGGTGCCGGACCGCCGAGCCTGCCGCCGACCCTGTTGCAGCCGACCACGCCCAGCATGCCGCCGCCCGCGGTCACGACTGTGCCATCCGCCCCGCCGCTCAACGCGGCGGTGCCCGGACAGGGCGTGCTGTCGCTGACCGCGAAATACGGCAAGGACACCCCGCCGATCACCAGCGGCCTGGTCTGGCGCGTGTTTGCCGATCGTCCCGACGAGAACGGCACCTTCAAGCTGATTCGCGAAGATCGTAATGCCACGCCAAACATCGTGTTGCCGCCCGGCAATTACGTCGTGCATGTCGCCTTTGGCCTCGTCAGCGCGGTGCGCACCGTCAGCCTGAAAGCCGAGACCGATCGCGAGTCCTTCGTGCTGCCCGCCGGCGGCTTGCGCATCGAGGGCCGCGTCGGCACCAGTCGCATTCCGCAGAACCAGATCTCGTTCGCGATCTACAAGGGGAGCCAGTTCGAATCCGGCGAACGCGCCTCCCTGGTGCCGAACGTCGCCGCCGGCGACGTCGTGCTGCTGCCGGAGGGCACCTACTACATCATCTCGAATTACGGCGACGCCAATTCGGTGGTGCGCTCGGACATCCGCGTCCAGGCCAGCAAGCTCACCGACGTCACCATCACCCACCGCGCTGCCGTCATCACGCTCAAGCTCGTCAGCGACAGGGGCGGCGAGGCGCTCGCCAACACCGCCTGGTCGGTACTGACCCCGGGCGGCGACGTCATCAAGGAATCGATCGGCGCCTTTCCCCGCGTCGTGCTCTCCGAAGGCGAATACCGCGCCATCGCCAAGAACGAGGGCAAGGTCTACGAGCGCGGCTTCAATGTCGTCAACGGCGTCGACGGCGAAGTCGAGGTCGTCGCGCGGTAGTGCTTGAGCGGTGATGCCGCATGCGGCCCGACGCTGGTCTTCGTGCCTGGTGAACACTTCTCATTCAGCGCATGGATTCTCATATCTTATTACCGCCAGTCCCGTGTGCGAAAGCAGATGCTTTCCGCTGCTCCGCTTGCTGTTGCGATTGTTGGCGTTTCGATTTGAACAGCTCTGGCAGCGCTACCAAGCAGGACCGATCAACACCGGCACCGCCGGCTTATTCCAGCGGCGCCGCGACTTCCTCACAGCCGGTGCAAGATACCTATTTCCGATAATCAATTTTATTCGCTTTCCATCCTGCCGCGTTATATGTCGGACATCACTCCAACGGGGGAGGCCGGAGCAGGCTCGTGCGTCTGCGAGACCGGCAAGGAGCAGGGGACCAAGCTCGTCGGCATGTTCGAAGTGATCCTCACGAGGCGTAAGCGGTTCGGCTGGCGGTGGCAGGTGTGCGACCAATCCGGCAAGAAATTTGCCGATGGCTTCGAGCGCACTCGGCCGTCCGCCAAATATCATGGCGAGCGCGCATTGTTCTTTCTGTTGTCGCAGGCCCATCTGCGCAACCGCTTGGCGACGTCCAGCGAGGACTAGTCGGGACTGCGCGTGCAGTCCGATAAGTCCCGTAGCCCGGGTGAGCGAAGCGATACCCAGGACAGCTCGTGGTCGGAATCCCGGATGTCGCTTCGCTCATCCGGGCTACAAGACCTTGCGTTGCCCGACGGGCAAAACACCCAAATTGTCGGTCAACGCGAGCCGCGAAAATATTCCGCTTTACCGAATTTCGGAAAGGACGTATGTGTCGCCGCAACCCGGCCCAAGGAAGAGGGGCGTATCGCGATCGTCACGAACGCGGGCCGGACGGCGGTGGACGTTAGTCACATC
>NZ_JBVVOU010000057.1:0-17271 GCF_055807635.1 Bradyrhizobium sp. Kon56
CTGCGAAACCATTCGCGCCGGTGTGGCCCAGCGTCCGCCGCTGTCCGGCCCGCGTTCGTGACGATCGCGATACGCCCTCTTCCTTGGGCCGGGTTGCGGTGACACATACGTGATTTCCGAATTTCGGTAAAGTGGAATATTTTCAGCGGCGGGCGTTGACCGACAGCTTGGGTGTTTTGCCCGACGGGCAATGCAAGGGCTCGTAGCCCGGATGAGCGAAGCGATATCCGGGAATTGTGATACGAGTCGTCGCGGGTATCGCTTCGCTCATCCGGGCTACGAGCTTGTATATGGCTCAGGCGAAGGCGGCCTGGTCCCAAACACCGCCTAGAGCTCGATCGTCTTCAGAGCGCTCGGGCTTGCGGTGAGGTCGTGTCGCTGCGCCGCGTTGGCGCCGATGCCGGACATCCGGACGCCGCAAATGTGCAGCGACGTTGCCCGCGAACTTGGCGATACGTGCGGCGGCCTGTTTAAGGACGAACAGCATCGTCGTGACGCGGCTAAGCGCGCCGAGCAGGATCAGCACCGAGAAGATGTCGATATAGACGAGGAAGTCGCCGACCAGCATCAATTCCGGCGGGATTGGGATCCTGTGGTAGTAAGCCAGTACGAGGATCACGACGGGGATGAAGGCGATCACCTTCCGCACCGTCAGCCTGTCCAGCAGTGCGGCCAGTTGCACGACCAGCACCTCCCATAAAGCATCGCCGATCGCGAGCGGGATCCCGTACGTCCATCTCCGCCACCATTGCTTCACGACATTGCTCCGAGCTCAGTGCCTGACCACCAGCACCGAGCACTTTGCGTAGCGCACGACATGCCCGGCATTGGAGCCCAGGAAATAGGTGCGCATCGCCGGCCGGTGCGAGGTCATCACGATCAGCTCGGCCTTCATGTGAACGGCTTCCTCCAGGATCTCGTGATAGATGCCGCCCTGGCGCACCACGCTGGAGATGCGGGAAGGCTCGATGCCGGACTCGCGTGCGACGATGGCGAGGGCTTCTTCCGAGGTCTGGCGCTGCTGCTCGTCGAAATCGGCCGGCACGTATTCGGCCAGCATTACCGGCGTCATCGGCAGCACGTTGAGCAGGCGGACCACGCCGCTCCAGGTCTGCGACAGCGTTGCGGCGGTCGCGATCGCCGGCTTGGCCAGGTCGGTGTCGGCGAGGTCGATGGGCACGAGGATCGACTTGAACATCTGCGCCTCCAAATCTTCCAGTCAGGACGTCTTGCCGGCACGTCGCGCGATCAACCCGATCGAAACAGCCTTAGCTTCGAAGCAACCTTAACTTCGAAGTAGCCTTAGCTTCGAAGCAGCCTTGGACTGACGAACAGCACCAGCCTACCGTGGCGGTAAGCCACGTCACCCCAATCCTTGACGTCAAAATCGAAGATCGCAAGCCCCGACGTGGGCAGGTTGTCGGCGAGCGCCTTGGCGGCGGCCGGATCGCCGCCGCCCGTCAGCATCAGGGCGATCTCGTGCATGCCCGGATTGTGGCCGACCAGCAGCAATTGCCTCGGATCAGCCGGAATGGTTGCAGTGCGAATGGATTCCAGGATCTGGGCGGGATCGGCGGCGTAGAGTTCCGGCAGGACCTCGACCTGCGGCGCTGCGACGCGGTCCTTCATGGTCTCCCAGGCAATGTCCCAGGTCTGCCGAGCCCGGACGGCATGCGATACCAGTACGGCCTCGGGAAAGGGGGGATGGGAGGCCATCCAGTCGCCGATCTCGGCGGCATCCTTGTGGCCGCGGTCGTCGAGCCGGCGGTCCTGGTCACGGCCGCTCGGCGCGTCAGTCTCGGTCTTGGCGTGACGCAGCAGCATCAAACGGCGCATGGCACTCTCGAATCGTTACGCGTTCCAGAATAATCTACAGGTGCCGGTTGAGGGCAAGGTGACAAGGGCCTGCACAGTCCTCTAAAGCGCGATGAGATTAGGACAATCCCCATCGCGCTTTAAATTTTTGTTTTGAGCATGATCTTTTCGGAAAACCGCTGCACACTTTTCCGGATCATGCTCTAAGAAACGGCATGAGCGAGACTTTCACAAGCGTGTCCCAGGAAGAAGCCGGCTTTCGTGAACGCGCGCGACTGTCGTTTGATCTCGACGCCGATATCTGCGTGATCGGGGCGGGGCTTGCAGGGCTCTCCATTGCGCTCGAGGCGGCCCGGCTGGGGGCCAGCGTCGCGGTGCTCGAGGGCCGCCACATCGGCTGGAACGCTTCCGGCAATCAACTCGGCACCGTGATGCCGGGCTTCGCGCTGCCGCTCGCCGAGCTGATCGAGCGCATCGGCTTCGAGGATGCGCGGGAATTGTGGACACTGTCGAAAGAGGGCGCCGAGTTCGTCCGGGCCAACGCCACCGAAGAGAACATGCCCGGGATCGGCCCGACCGACGGCGTGCTCGAGGTCTCCAACGTCGATGCCGGCGACCGGCTGATCAGCCGGTTGCAGATGCTGAACGAGGATTTCGACACCGAGGCCGAGGGCTGGCAGGTCGATCGCGTCCGCGCCGCACTCAAGACCGATCGCTACTTCCACGGCGTGTATTATCCGAAGGCGTTCCAGGTCGACGGGCGCAAATATGTGCACGGCCTCGCGGCGCTGGCGCGGCGCGCAGGCGCCCGCATCTTCGAGGACACGCCGGTCGTCAGCATCGATCATTCCGGCATCCGCAAGCGCATCGTCACGCCCTCGGCGCGGCTGCGCGCCACCCATATCGTGCTCGCCGGCAACATCCATCTCGGCGCGCCGTTGCGGCGCCTGTCGGAGACGCTGCTGCCGGTCTGGCGCTATGCCGGCATCACCGCGCCGCTCGGCGAGCGCGTGCACGAGATCATCGCCTTCAAGGGATCGGTGATGGATTCCGACGGCGTCGATCATTTCCGGATCGTCGATGGCGACCGGCTGATGTGGGAAAGTCCGGAGACCACCTGGGCCGCACGGCCGCAGCGCTTTGCAGGCAGCGTCAGGCGGCGGATCCGGTCGATCTTTCCCCAGCTCGGCAATGTCGAGATCACCGACATGTTCGGCGGCGCCACCGGCCAGACCGTGCATGGCATGCCGCAGATCGGCCAGTTGCGCAAAGGCCTCTGGGTCGCAAGCGGCTTCGGCCGCCAAGGCATGAACACCTCGGCCATGGCCGGGCAGATGATCGCCCGCAGCATCCTGTGGGGCGACGAGCGCTGGAAGCTGTTCTCGCCGTTCGAGCTGGTCTGGGCGGGGGGAACGACCGGGCGGGTTGCCGGGCAACTGGTCGGAATCTGGGGCAGGGCGAGTTCCGCCGCCGCAGGCTCGCTTGCCAGGTATCGCGAGCGTGCCAGGGTCAAGGACCGGGAACGCGAGGCGCGGCTGGCCGAAGCCAACCGGGCCGCCGGGACCGGTCCGCGCCGTCCGCCGCCCGGGGTTCGGCCCCGGCCGGCCCCACCGCCGAAGCCTGTGGCGGAAGCCGTGGAACCAGTCCCGCAGGACGACAGCGCCTCGCGATAAGGTGAGAAAAACTCCGCCCGGAAGTGTAACGTCGACGGTTAGAGCCCGTATCTCAGGGCGTAGACGCTCCCGCATGGAGAATGAGATGTTTGACCGCCGCATCCTGTTGACGACCGTCGCCGGCCTGTTCGGCCTTGCGGCCTTTCGCTGGCTCAGAGCATCGCCGGCTGAGGCTGGAGAGAAAGCCGCGCAAAAATTCGAGATCGAGAAGACCGACGCCGAATGGCGTGCCCAGCTCACGCCGCAGCAATATGAGATCCTTCGCAAGGAGGGTACCGAGCGGCCGGGCTCCAGCCCGCTGCTCAAGGAGCACCGCAAGGGCGTCTTCGCCTGCGCCGGCTGCGACCTGCCGCTGTTCGCCTCCGACACCAAATTCGAGAGCGGCACGGGCTGGCCGAGCTTCTACCAGCCGATCGAGGGCAATGTCGGCAAGACCGAGGACCGCACCTACGGCATGCTCCGCACCGAGGTGCATTGCCGGCGCTGCGGCGGCCATCTCGGCCACGTCTTCGACGACGGTCCGAAGCCGACCGGATTGCGCTACTGCATCGACGGTTTCGGGCTGGTCTTCCATCCCGCGGCGGCGTCCGCAACCTAGGTTTCGTCCCGGCAATTGTTGCCGGTCCCGGCAATTGTGCCCCGGTCATCAGACCGGGGCTTTTTCGTCAAGCCATTGATTTCATGAGAAAACCCGCATTGGCATAGCCCTTGCGACAGTCTCCTCCGACTGCGGCCATGGTCGACCGGCCGCCGAGATCGGATCTGGAGACAAAGTTATGGGTATCTTCGATGCAATGAACACCTCGGTGGGTGGCCTGCAGGCGCAGTCCTACGCGCTGCAGAACATTTCCGGCAACATCGCGAACTCATCCACCACCGCTTACAAGGGCATCGGCACCAGCTTCGTCGATCTCATTCCCGACTCCTCGGTCCCGAGCAAGCAGGTCGCGGGCGGCGTGACCGCCAACGCCAAGGCCACCATCACCACGCAGGGCACAATCTCGGGCTCCAGCGTCGCCACCAACATGGCGATCACCGGTGACGGCTTCTTCTCGATCCAGAAGGCGACGGGCGTCGTCGACAATGCGCCGGTGTTCAGCGGCGTCACCTATTACACGCGGCGCGGCGACTTCCAGCTCAATGCCAACGGCAATCTGGTCAACGGCGCCGGCTACTATTTGATGGGTGTCACAGTCGACCCGAAGACCGGCAACCCGCAAGGCAACGTTGCGACGGTCCTGAAATTCCAGAACAACTTTATCCCGGCGCAGGCGACGACCTCGATCCAATACGCGGCGAACTTGCCGACCCAGCCGAACACCGTGGCGAGCACGACGGCGGCAACCAAGACGCTGCTGGCCGCCGGCGGACTGAACCCGTCGGACTTCGCCGCCAACCCGCTGCCGGTCGGCACGCCGCCTCCGCCCTATGCAAACGCCACGACGTCCGGCGCTGCCGCGACCGGCAATGTCCGCTCGCCGTACTCGTCGACCACGGCGACCGGCACAACGGCGCTCCAGAACAACTCTGCGGCGGTCGCATCGACCACAACTTCGCTCGACAACGCCCTGGGTACGCATCTCGCCTCCACCACCCTGACCGCGCTGAGCGGCCAGGTGCTCAACATCAACGGCAACACGGTCACGTTCAACGGCGGCACCACCGTCACGACGGTCGGCAGCAACACCACGATCGGTCTCGGCGCGGGCACGACGGCCACGGTGGCCAGCATCCTGAGCGCGATCCAGACCGCCGGCGGCGCCGGCGTTACCGCATCGCTCAGCGCCAGCGGCAACATCGTGATCTCCAGCGGCACCGGCACCGACGTAGCGGTTGGTAGCGGCCAGGCGGCCACGGCGCTCGGCATCAGCAGCGTGACGCGCGGCGGCAACGTGCTGTCCTCGCCCGCGATCTCGGGCGCCACGGTGCTGAGCGGCGCGGCGGCGGCCGGCGGCGCCGAGGTGATCACATCGGGCTTCTCCGCCGGCGACGTCATCACGGTCAATGGTCAGCCGCTGACCTTCGTGGCCGCCGGCGCGTCAGGCCCGAACCAAATCAACGTCACCGACAACATCACGATGCTGCTCGGCAAGATCGACGCTCTCTCCGGTGCAACGGGGTCGTCGGTCAGCAGTGGCGGCGTGATCACGCTGAACACCGGCACAGCTTCCAACCTTTCGGTGGCGAGCTCCAACAGCGCCGCCTTCGCCGCGCTCGGGTTCACCTCGACCATCACCAAGAATCGTGACGGTGGTGGCGTTGCCGGCACCGGCGGCGTGATCGGCAATGACATCGCCACCTTCACCAAGGAATCGATCAGCGGTGGCGCGGTGACCGCCTACAACGCAGCCGGCACGCCGGTGAACCTGCAATTGCGTTGGGCCAAGACCGACAGTGCCTCGCTTGGCGCGGGCCATGCCGATACCTGGAACATGTTTTACCAGACTGACCCGAATGCGACCGGCACGACGGTCGGTTGGGTCAATACCGGCCAGGCCTTCACCTTTGCCGCCGACGGCTCGCTGACCTCGCCGAGCGGCTCGGGTATCACCATCAACAATGTCAGCGTCAGCGGCCAGTCGCTGGGCTCGGTCTCCTTCAACATCTCCTCGGGCGGGCTGACGCAATATGCCAGCACCAGCGGCGCGGTCACCATCAACACCATCACCCAGAACGGCTACGCCGCCGGTCAGCTTCGATCGGTCGCCGTCAACAACAACGGCCTCGTGGTCGGGACCTTCTCCAACGGTCAGAACCTCGACCTCGCACAGGTCTCGTTGTCGCATTTCAACGGCACCAATTACCTGAAGGCGCAGGACGGCGGCGCCTACGCCGCGACCGAACAGTCGGGCCCTGCCATCGACGGTGCTTCCGGTTCGATCAGCGGCTCGTCGCTGGAAGGCTCGAACACCGACATCGCCGACGAATTCACCAAGCTGATCGTGACCCAACAGGCCTATTCGGCCAACACCAAGGTGATCACGACGGCGAATACGATGGTTCAGGATCTTTTGAACGTGTTGCGCTGATTGGGGCGTGACGTAACCAAAGGCGGCAAGTCAACATGGGTTTGAGTTCAGCCCTCGCCAGTGCGATGAGCGGTCTGCGTGCCAATCAGGCTGCGCTCTCGATCGTTTCGTCGAACGTCGCCAACTCGCAGACGCCGGGTTACGTCGTCCAGACGCCGAACCAGATCGAGGTCACCACCGGCGACTTCGGCTCGACGGTGACGACGACCGGCGTCAGCCGCGAGCTCGACACCTATGTGCAGAAACAGCTGCGCACCGAGACCGGCGGCAGCGGCTACGCCGACCAGATGGCCAACATCCTGAAGCAGCTTCAGAATGTCTATGGCACGCCCGGCAACAGCGGTACGCTCGAAACTGCGCTGAACAGTTTCACCACGGCGCTGCAGGCGCTGTCGACCAACGCGGGCTCGTCGTCGGCGCAAACGGTTGCGCTCGGCGCCGCGCAGACGCTGGCGCAGCAGCTCAACCTCACCACCAAGGGCATCCAGTCGCTGCGCTCCAACGTCGAGCAGGATCTCAGCACCTCGGCGCTAGCTGCCAACGCGGCGATGCAGCAGGTCGCCGACATCAACTCCCGGCTCCAGGGCCTGTCGGAACACGACCCCTCTGCTGCGACACTGATGGACCAGCGCGACCAGGCCATCAACACGCTGTCGAAATATGTCGACGTCCACGTCACCACCGACGGGTCCAATCAGGCCAACATCTACACGACCACCGGCATCCAGCTGGTCGGCGCCGGGCTGGCTTCGCAATTCACCTTTGCGTCCGCCGGCGCGCTGTCGGCGACTTCGCTCTACAACATCGATCCGGCCAAATCCGGCGTCGGCGCGTTCAACATCAAGCTCCCGAACGGATCCTCGGTCGACGTCATCGCCAACAACGTGGTGTCTTCGGGCCAGATCGCGGCCGATCTGAAGCTGCGCGACCAGACGCTGGTGCAGGCGCAGAACCAGATCGACCAGTTCGCCGCGACGATGTCGAGCGCGTTGTCGGACAAGACCACGGCCGGCAGCACGGTCACCGGCCCGCCGGCCGGCTTCGATCTCGACCTTGCCGGGGCGGTGCCGGGCAACAGCGTCAACTTCACCTACACCGACACGACCACCAATACCAAGCGGCAGGTCACGCTGGTCAACGTGACCGATCCGGCGGCGCTGCCGCTCCAGAACCCCACCAACGCCAATCCGATGCAGATCGGGGTGAACTTCTCCGGCGGCATGGGCGCGATCGCCTCGGCGCTCAACACCGCGCTTAACGGCTCGCATCTGTCGTTCGCCGCCGCCCCGTCGCCGGCAACGGCGACCACATTGCGGGTTACCGACGACAACAGCGGCCTCGCCAAGGTCAATTCGGCCTCGATCACCAAGACGATCTCGTCGCTGACCTCGGGCAATCCGCAACTGCCGCTGTTCACCGATGGCGGGCAGGCGCTCTACACCGGTGCGATCACGGCATCGGGCTCGCAGATGACCGGCCTTGCCGGACGCATCGCCGTGAACACGCAGCTCACCACCGACTCGACCAGGCTGTCGGTCTACAACACCTCGCCGGTGACGCCCACCGGCGACACCACGCGCTCGGACTATCTCTATTCGCAGCTCACCTCGGCGGTGTTCTCCTATTCGCCGCAATCCGGTCTGGGCTCGGCGAGCCAGCCCTTCACCGGCAGCGTCTCGAACTACCTCCAGCAGTTCCTGAGCGTTCAGGGCAATGCCGCGACCCAGGCGACCCAGCTCCAGCAGGGCCAGAGCGTCGTGGTCTCGACTCTGCAGGCCAAGTTCAACTCGACCGCCAGCGTCAACCTGGACTCGGAGATGTCGAACCTGATCCAGCTCCAGAATGCCTATGCCGCCAACGCCCATGTCATGTCGGTGGTGCAGAGCATGATGAATACGTTGCTCCAGGCTCAAGTGTAACAAGTAACAGGGCTCTGAAACATGTCGATCAGCAGCATCAACTACTCCTCGTCGGTTCTCGGCTCGCAGATCCGCAACATCAACCAGCAGCTCACCGACCTGTCGACGCAGCTCTCGACCGGCAAGCTGTCGCAGAACTATTCCGGGATGGGCACCAACGAGAGCTTTGCGATCGCCGGGCGCGCGCAGCTCTCCAACATTGCCGCCTATACCGACACGATGACCAACGTCAACGTCAGCATCAACCTCGCCAATACCGCGTTGCAGTCGCTGACCACGATCCGCAACACGGTGCAGACGGGCTCGGCCAACACCGCGCAGGATCTCAACGTCAACGGCCAGACGGTTGCGCAGAACACTGCGGCTGCGCAATTCGGCTCGATGGTCGGCGTTCTCAACACGCAGTCTGGCAACCGCTATCTGTTCTCCGGAACCGCCTTCAACACGCCGTCGGTCGCGAATGCCGGCGACATCATCAACGGCACCACGACGCAGGCGGGCTTCAAGACCGTCATGGCGGAGCGTCAGGCCGCCGACCTCGGCGCCAACGGCATGGGCCGGCTGGTGCTGACGACGCCACAGCCGACGCCGAGCTCGGTGAAGGTGTCCGAGGACTTCGCGGCATCGCCATTCGGCCTGAAGATCGCCGCGGTCTCCTCGACGCTGACCGGCGCGACGGTCACCGGCCCGAGCGGCTCGCCGGTGTCGTTCTCGGTCGACCTCAACGGCGTCAATCCGAAAAATGGCGACAAGCTCAGCGTGCAGTTCACGCTGCCCGATGGCTCGACCGAGCAGATCGACCTGACGGCGTCCACCGCGACGCCGACACCTGTCGGCAGCTTTGCGATCGACCCCGGTAATCCCAATGTCGTTCCGGTCGTTCCTCCGGACCCGAACATCACGGCGACGAACCTCAACACTGCGCTGAATACCGCGATCAAGAAGCTCGCCGGCACCTCGCTGGTGGCGGCGTCCGCTATCACGGCCGGTGACAATTTCTTCAATACGGCGGGATCCGCCACCGCGAATGTGGCGGCCACCGGCAATCTGCGCTCCTATACCTCCACCACCGGGACGGGCTCGGTCGCGTTGCAGGACAGCGCATTGGCGATTGCGTCTACGACCACGTCGCTCGATTCGTCGGCGACACCCCATCTCAACGGGACCATTCTCAACGCGCTCGCCAACGCTCCGACCGGTACCACACTGACCATCACCGGCGCGAGCGGCGCCCACACGATCACCTTCGACCCTACCGTCACTACCGTCACCACAACGGCCAGCGGCAATACCACTATCGGACTGGCTTCGGGCAGCGCCGCGAAGGTGTCTGATATCTTGAATGCGATCGCGACGGCCGCCGGCATCCCCGCCGCCAACGTAACTCTGAGCGCCGGCGGCAATATCCAGATCGCGACCGGCACCGGCACGGACGTGGCGGTCACCGGCGGCGCGGCGGCCACGGCCCTCGGTCTCAGCAGCGTGACGCGCGGCAGCGTGGCGTCGACGCCTCAGATCACCGGTTCAACTGTGCTGAGCGGCATTGCGACTACGGGCGGCCCGGAAGTCCTCTCAGCGGCGTTCCAGGCGGGGTCGGCGGGTCCGCCTGCCGTTAATCCCGATACGATCACGGTGAACGGTCAGACGCTGACTTTTGTCGCCTCGGGCGCCAGCGGCCCAAACCAGATCAACATCACCGACAACATCACAACTCTGCTTGGCAAAATCGATCAGATCACCGGCACCACGAAGCCGTCGACGATCCATGGCGGCGTGATCACGATCAACACGGACGATCCCGGGAGCCTCAATATCACGAGCTCGAACAGCACGGCGTTCGCGGCGCTCGGCTTCACGACCTCCCCGGTCACGGCGGCAAAGGCTCCGCTGCGCGTCGGCTCGTCGCCCCTCGGCTCGGCGACGACGCTGGTGAACGGCTCGGCCACCACCGTGCAATGGTACCTGGGCAATGACGGCCCCGGCTCGCCGCGCTCCACCGCGATGGCCCGGGTCGACGATTCCGTCACGGTGCAGTATGGCGCGCAGGCGAACGAGGACGCGATCCGCAAGGAGCTGCAGGCGGTCGCCGTGTTCGGGACGTTCTCGACCTCACCGACCGGGCAGTATTCGGGCGGGCAGGTCGCCGCGCTGAGTCTGCGGGTGACACAGGCCCTGACGAAGCAGCCAGGCGAGCAGCGCATCGAGGACATCCAGACCGACATCGCGATGGCCCAGAACACCATGAAGGACGCAGGCACGCGTCAGACCCAGGCCAAGGCGCAGCTCCAGACCATCATCGACCAGGCGGAATCAGCCTCGCCGGACCAGGTCGCGAGCGAGATCCTGTCGCTCCAGAATGCGCTCCAGGCGTCCTACCAGGTGACCTCGAACCTCGCGCAGCTCTCGCTCGTCAAGTTCCTGTAAGCGGGCGTTAAGGCGCCGTTAACCATGCCTCTTTACCTCTTGGTGAGGATTGCAGCGGGGCGGAGCTGACGATGTCGGAGAAGATGAAACTGGTGGTGGCCACGCCATGTTTCGGCGGGCAGGTGACGAGCATCTATGCGAGCTCGATCTTCGCGCTCCAGCGCGCCGTGCACGGCATGGCCAATCTCGAGCTCAAGGTGCTGCTGCGCGACGGCGATGCGCTGATCACGCGCGCGCGGGCCAATCTGGCCGCGATGTTCCTGGACGATCCCGAAGCGACGCACTTCCTCTTCATCGATGCCGACATCGGATTCAAGCCGGAGCAGGTGTTCCGGCTGATCGAGTGCGGCGCGGACGTCGTCGCCGGCTGTTATCCAATCAAGCGGATCAACTGGGACAAGGCCGCGCGGGCGATCCAGTCCGGCCGCGCCGACGTGCCGGCCGCATCGCTCGACTACGTGCTCGAGATCGAGGACCCCGACCGCATCGTGGTAGTGAACGGCTTCACCCGCGTGCGCTACGCCGGCACCGGCTTCCTGATGATCCGGCGCTCTGTGCTGGAGGCGATGTGCCGCCATCCGGACTACGCGGCCCTGCAATTCTTCCACGAGCATTCGCACGATACGCTGGCGGCGAGCCACAACCGGTTTGCCTTGTTCGAATGCATGATCGATGCGGCGACCGGCACCTATCTGTCCGAGGACTTCGCCTTCTGCAAGCGCTGGACTGATATCGGCGGTGAGATCTGGGCCGACATCGAGAGCTCGCTCGATCACGTCGGACCGTCGGTGTTCCACGGCGACATCACCTCGCAATTCGCACCGGCGCCCGCGGCGGCGGCCGATGCGGCGTGAGCCTTTCGGGATGAGCGCCGGCGCATCCCGTCTGTCAGCCAGCGAGCGCGCGTCCGACGGCGGCTCGCGCTATCGCCTGCGCGATCTCTTCACACCACTGGATACGCTGCTCGCCTCCGGCGGAGATCCGCGGCTGGCGCTCGATCCGAACGACCGTGTCAACGCCTACGGCTGCGCGGCTTCGCCGGAGCCGGAGCTCTGGAATTTCGCCTCCGCGACCGCATCGACGATCTCGCAGATGGCCTACGACCGCGCCGCGCTGGCGCGCGAAGAGCTGATGCACAAGTGCCTGTTCGACGAGGTCGAAATCGCCTTCGACGCCCGCTGCGAGGACATGCGCGAGGAGCTGCGCGGCCACCTTGCGCTCTCGTCGCGCATCGGCGTCGTGTTCTCGCCGTCCGGCACGGACTCCCAGCTTCACGCCCTGTTCGTGGCCCGCGCGGTGCTCGGCGCGGCGCCGGTGACGATCGTGGTCGGCGCCGACCAGACCGGAAGCGGGACGCCGCATACCGCACGCGGCCACCATTTCAGCACGATGACGGCAGGCGGCATGGCCGTGCGCAAGGACGGCGCGGTGACGGGGCTGGCCGGCGACAGCATCGCGGTGCCGCTGATCGACATGGCGGCCGGCATTGCGATGCGCACCGATGCCGATGCCGCGGTGCTGCATGCGGTCGAGACCAGCCTCGCGCAAGGCCGGCGCGTTTTGTTGCAGATCATGGATTCGTCAAAACTCGGTTGGCGTGCCCCAAGCGAGGCGTGTCTCGACGAGATCGCGCGGCGCTGGCCGCGCAAGGTTCAAATTGTCGTCGATGCCTGTCAGGCGCGGCTCGGTCGCCGGCGGCTGCGCGCCTATCTCGACCGTGGTTACATGGTGCTGATCACCGGCTCGAAATTTTTCGGCGGACCGGCCTTCAGCGGTGCGCTGCTGCTGCCGAAAGGCCTGTCGCGGTCGATCGACCGGATGGGCGGGATCGCGCCTGGCATCTTCGATTATGCCGGCCGCTGCGACTGGCCGGTGGCGTGGACGATGCTGCGCTCGCGGTTCGAGCGCCGGCCGAATTTCGGTCAATGGCTGCGCTGGGAGGCCGCGCTGGCCGAGATCGGCAGCTACTACGCCGTGCCCGGGGCTTTCCGCGCCAGGATGCTGGCCGAGCTTGCAGCCGGCACCGACAGCATGATCGCGTTGTCGCCGTCGCTTCGTGCCGTTCCCACCGCGATCGAGAAGTCCGGCGCGGACGACGAGGAGTTCGTGCAAGCCACGATCTTTCCGTTCACGCTGCTGCGCGGCGGCAAGCCGGTCTCGCTCGCCGAGACCAGCGCCGTGCATCGGGCGCTGGCGTGCGACATGGCCGAGGAGATCAGCGGCAGCGCGGCGGACCGGCAAGTGGCCGCCCAGCGCTGTCTCGTCGGCCAGCCGGTCCGACTGGAGCGGCAGGACGGTGCGCCGCAGGCCGTGTTGCGCCTCTGCGTCGGCGCACGATTGGTGACCGAGGCATGGTCGCCGAATACAATGCAGGCGCAACGCAATGTGCAGCACGTTCTCGATCGCATCGCCCATGTGCTGGTGAAGATCGAGCTGCTGCTTGACCGTGGCGCGGTTGCGGCCGTGCCGGCAAAGTCCGCGTTCGAGGTGTGAGATGCAACATCCAGTTTCCGCGCCGGGCGGCGTGACCGCGCCGACCCATGCCGACCGCATCGGCTTTGCGCAGTTGACGCGCCGCGCCTTCGAGGGCGGCGACCTGCATCCGTTGCGCGAGCGGCTGCTGGCGCGGATCGAGGAGGGAACGGCGGAGGCCGGCGAAGGCCTCGATCTCTCGCTGATTGCCCAGCTTCTCGGCGAGAAGGAGGCCGGGCTGGTGATCCAGACCGAGGTGCTCTCCTTCCACCAATTGTTTCGTACGCCTTGCGCGGCTCTAAAACCCCGCCTGCGCGTGCTCGCGCTCGCCGCCGATATCGACATGGGCGGCAACACGCCGATCGACTTCCTGCTTGAAGATTCCGACATCGAGCTGTTGACGCTCTACGTTGTCAAGGGCATCGGCCTGCCGGAGACTCTGCCCGAGCACGACGTCGCCATCGTGATCGCATCCGATTCCGAGGAGTGCCGGGAGGCGCTCGCGCTGATCGAGAAGGCCGCGCCGCACTGGCCGAAGCCGCTGCTCAATCGTCCGGATCTCATTGGCAATCTCGATCGCGACAAGCTGTATCGTCTGCTGACGGGCGTGCCCGGCCTCGACATTCCCGTGACCGCCCCCACGACGCGTGCGCAATTGTCGGAGCTTTCGCGAGGCAGGATCGTTTGCGAGGAGATCACGGGCGAACTGCGCTTTCCAATGATCGTGCGGCCGCGCGGTACGCATGCCGGCGTCGGTCTCGCCAAACTCGACGATGCTGGAGCGCTCGCGGCCTATCTCGCCGAGCGACAAGAGCAGGACTTCTTCGTCGCACGTTTCGTCGATTATGCGAGTCCGGACGGGCTCTACCGCAAATATCGTCTCGCGATGGTCGACGGCAAAGCCTATGCGTGCCACATGGCAATCGCCGATCGCTGGGACATCTGGTATCTCAACGCCTTCATGGCGTTCAGCGAGGAGAAGCGGGCCGAGGAAGCCGTCTTCATGCTCGACTTCGACCATGCTTTCGCCGCGCGCCACAAAATCGCGCTCGACGAGATGAGCAGGCGCGTCGGCCTCGATTACTTCATCGTCGATTGCGCCGAGAACCAGAACCGCGAGCTGCTGGTCTTCGAAGCCGACAATACCGCCGTTGTGCACAACATGGATCCGCCGGCCGTATTTCCGTACAAGCCGCCGCAGATGCGCAAGATCTTTGTGGCATTCACGGCGATGCTGTCGCGGCATGCAAGAGCGGGTGAGGAGAGTGCAGCATGAACGAGATCATCCGCAACACGCAAAGCTCCGTCACGCACACTTCGCTCGATCCGCAGGACTGGAGCGAGTTTCGCGCGCTCGCTCATCGCATGCTTGACGAGACGATCGACGGCATCGCCAACGTTCGCGCGCGTCCGGTGTGGCAGCCGATCCCCGACGGCGTTCGTGCGGCGTTCAACGCCGATGTGCCGCGCGAGGCGAACGACCTCGCCGACGTCTATCGCGACTTCTCCGAACATGTCGCGCCCTATGCGACCGGCAACGTCCATCCCGGTTTCATGGGCTGGGTGCATGGCGGCGGTACCGCGGTCGGCATGGTCGCGGAAATGCTCGCGGCGGGCCTCAACGCCAATCTCGGCGGCCGCGACCACATGCCGATCGAGGTGGAGCGCCAGGTCGTCGACTGGATGCGACGCCTGTTCGCCTTCCCGGAAAGCGCGAGCGGCATCTTCGTCACCGGCACGTCGATGGCCAATCTGATGGCGGTGCTGGTGGCGCGCACCAGCGCGCTCGGCACGCTGGCGCGGCAGTACGGCATCGGCAATGACGGTGCGCTGCTCACGGCTTACACATCGCGGGCCGCCCATGGCTGCGTCTCGCGGGCGATGGACATCGCTGGGCTCGGCAGCGATGCGCTGCGCAAGATCGGCGTCGATACCGATCATCGCATGGACGTTGCCGCGCTACGTGCGCAGATCGCGATCGATCGTGAGGTCGGTTTCAGGCCGTTCCTGGTCGTCGCATCCGCCGGTACCGTCGATATCGGCGCGGTCGACGATCTCAAGGCGATCGCGGAGTTGTGTCGCGAGGAAGGAATCTGGTTTCACGTCGACGGCGCCTTCGGTGCGCTCGCGATTCTGTCGCCCGAGCTTGCGCCGCTGCTCGGCGGCATCGAGCTTGCGGACTCCATTGCGCTCGACTTCCACAAATGGGGACAGGTGCCTTATGACGCCGGCTTCCTGCTGGTGCGCGACGGCGAGCAGCATCGACAGGCCTTTACGCAGCCCGCGGCCTATCTGCGTCGCGAGGCGAGGGGGCTTGCGGCCGGCGCAATCTGGCCCTGCGATCTCGGCCCCGATCTGTCGCGCGGCTTCCGTGCGTTGAAGACGTGGTTCACGTTGAAGACGTTCGGCACAAATCGGCTCGGTGCGGTGATCGCGCGCAGCTGTGCGCTGGCGAAATATCTGGAGACGCGCGTTCTCGCCGAGCCGCGGCTGGAATTGCTGGCGCCGGTCAATCTCAACATCGTCTGCTTTCGTTACCGCGCTGCCGACGAGGTCAACCGCGAGATCGTTGCCGACATCCAGGAGTCCGGTATCGCGGCGCCCTCAAGCACGACGCTCGACGGCAGGTTTGCGATCCGCGCCGCTATCGTCAATCACCGTACCGACGAGAGCGACATCGACGCGCTGGTCGCGGCCGTGCTGGAATTCGGCGGGCGTCGCAGCCGAGACGCTGTGATCGAGGTCGATGCGCCGCCGCTCGCGGCACACTAGCTCGATGCAGGTCTGGAACGACAACGGCCCCGGAGACGATCCGGGGCCGTTGTCGGTCGTGTTGGCTGGTCGCGCGAACGCGTAGGATCAGGCGGCGGTGCTGACGTCGTCCTGGCTCGCTTCGGCCTTGGGATGGGTGGCCTCGAACTGGCCGCGCAACTTCTCTTCATAGGCGATCAACTTGCGGGCATCCTTCAGGGCGCGATAGAGGTCGCCGTTGAGGATGTTGTTGTTGATGCCTTCGATGATCGGCCAGGAGCTCGGCACCGCGGTGACGATGTCTCGCACCAGGTTGAAATAGGTGCCGTGCTGGGTCTGAGGATCCGGCGAGATGTACATGAGCTGGACCGCCAGATAGACGAGCTTGGCGGGCGAGTCGGCGGTCTCCGGTGTGAGGATGTCGCGCTCGCGCAGGATCGGCACGTTGTCGCCGTCGATCAGAAGGCGGGCGCGCTGGTCGGTGTTGGTTATCACGCAGTTACCGACGATGATGCGTTCGTGCGGTCTGAGCTCGACCTTGAGGGCCATGCCTGTTCTCCATCAACGCTTTCGTAACCGAGCGTGTGTTGCGGCGGATCAGGGCGCAATACTCCATCAAGACTAGTTAACGAGTTGTAAATCCCGGCCGATGCCGTGCAAAAGCTCAATCATATCAAGGCTGAAATCGGCCGGCGGCGTGGCGTTGCCAGTGTGCAAATGGGCCGAATCGCGCGCCGACTCAGCAAAAGCGCCGATTTCATTTCATGTTTCGTTAGAGGACTCCGCCCCACGGTCCGCCGGTCGCTGGATCACTCGATCCATGCAGACGCGTAACAGTAAGCGTCGTTTACCAGAAAGGTAACACCCAATGTCCGGTATCGTTCTCTCCTCCTCGGTTCGTCAGAACCTCCTCTCCCTCCAGTCCACCGCTGATCTTCTCGCCACCACGCAGAACCGTCTGTCGACCGGCAAGAGCGTCAATTCGGCCCTGGACAATCCCACCAACTTCTTCACGGCACAGTCGCTCGACAACCGCGCCAGCGACATCAACAACCTGCTCGACGGCATCGCCAACGGCGTGCAGGTGCTGCAGGCTGCCAACACCGGCATCACCTCGCTGCAGAAGCTGATCGACAGCGCAAAGTCGATCGCCAACCAGGCGCTGCAGACCACTGTCGGCTATTCCTC
>NZ_JBVVOU010000058.1:0-17160 GCF_055807635.1 Bradyrhizobium sp. Kon56
TGCAAACCGCGGCAGGCCATTCCTCACGGAACAGGTCGAGAATAACTGATCGCGCTATTACAAGGGTGGGCAAAGCGAAGCGTGCCCACCAATCGACATGAATTGTGCGGAGAGACGGTGGGCACGGCGCAATGCGCCTTTTGCCCACCCTACACGTCTCGTTACGCCGCAATCAGATCGTCATAGACCGGATCAACCGTCTCGTCCGCGACCAGCTCGTCGCAGAACAGCCTTGCCTCTTCGCGCGCGGATTCGGTGGCGAAGCGGCGGAGCAGGACCATCAGCGGCTCGGTCGCGCCGCGGTCGGTCTCGCAATGGGTGAGCACGCGCTCGACCATGCGGCGGCGCAGCCTTGCTGCATTGTCGTCGCTGTCGACGAAGCCCTGCTCGTGGCAGGCATCGAGCGCGACCTGGAAGGCTGCAAACGTCGCCTCGGGAAGCCCGGCGCGGCGGAGCAGCGCGTGCAGGCTGTTGCCGCCGCGATCGTGCAGCAGCGCGGACACGCGCGCCAGCGGCAGCTCGGCGAGCTCAGCCAGCGCCGCATCGAACAGGTCGAGATTGCTCGACAGCAGCGCGCGCAGAATGAGACCCGCGGTGAGCTGGCCGGTGATGCGCAGGTGCCGAACAAGCCCTTCCATGTCTTCGCCGCGCGAGCGCGCCGCAATGTTCATGGTGGAGCGGTCGCGCGCCTCGGTCGCGATGCGCTCGGCGCGGTCGGCAGTCAGCCAGTTCCGGGCTACGACGAATTGGGCCAGCGTCTCCGAGAGTTTGGCCACCAGCGCGGCGCGCGTGGCAGACGGCAGATCCTCCAGCACCAGCATCGCCTCGCGGATCGCGGCGAGATGGCCGTGACGCTCGACGATGCGATCCCAGGAGAAGGGCGCAAGCTCGGCATGAGGATTTTCGATCAGCTCGAGCGCTGCCGCCGCGCAGCCGACTTCGGCAATGGCGGCGCAGACCGATACCGGCAGCGCGATGCGGCGGGCGACCGCGCACTGCACCTCGTCGTTGCCGGTCGCGACGATGTCGACGAGATCGGCGTCGATCAGCAGCGGAGAATGTTCGAGCACGGGCAGCGCGACGGTCGGCTGGTCCGCCGACAGCGCCCGCACGATCGACGCCGGTGCCTCGGTACTGCGCGCAAACGCCTCGGCCATCGCCTGCCGCACCAGCGGCGAGGGATCGTCAAGCAGCATCAGAAGCGCGCCTTCAGCGGCAATACGGTCGTCATGGGAAAGGTCTGAGATCAGCCAGGCCCGGGCCAGCGCCCGCGTCGCCTCGGCCCGCTCGCCGGCGGGCGCCGTCCTGATCCAATTGATGAACTGCCGAACAATCATGGTGCTTCCGGCTTACGCAACGAAGACGAAGCGGTGACGGCTTGTCACCTGCAACACAAAATAAACCACGACGCTTAATAAAGCGTTCACCATAACTGGCTGGTTTTATTGACGTTTTGTTAAGGGAACAAAGGCGGCCCGTTCACGCACCGGGCCCTGCGCAGCAGCGTTCCCGCTGCGACGTGTCCGAGACACGGGAGTGCGTATTAGCTTGAGAACGTGCCGCTGCGATCGCTGAACAGATCAAGCGGCTGGGGCGGCCGGACGTCAGGCGTCCCCGATGCGGCCGAGGTCGCGGGTGCGACCGAAGTGAGCGAGGCATTGTTGCCCCACAATTTCTGCACGGTCGTCGAGACCGGCTGGGTGGTGTCGCCGGGCTGATAGATCGAGCGAAACACCGGCGTGATCGGTGTATTGTCCGCGGCCGTCGTTGGCACTGTCGCGCTGACCGGCATCACCGCGCGTGTGTTCGGAAAGGTCTGGAGATACGCGGCATTGTCGATCAGCGGCGCGGCAGGCTGTACGCCGTTGGCGCTCGCGACCTGCGTGGTCGACGTGCCGCCATACATCGCCATCGCGCTGCGGGTGGTTTTCGAATTTGCCGCGCCGGCGTAGCGTGCATCCAGCACGGAATAGACCTCGGAGATGCTGCGCGCGCGGCCGTCCTTGGCGTAGAAGATCGAGCGATTGGCGGACGCCGCGTTAGGAAACAACCGCGCGCCAACCGCTTGCGGATTGTCCTCGGCATTGGCGATCAGTTTCGCGGCGCCGCCGACGCCCATGAAATGCGCCATGTAGAGTTCGCTGTCGGACGGCCTGCGGCCGAGCAGGCCGGTGAGCTTGAAGCTGTTCGACTGCGTCAGCGCAGCCGCCATGCTGGAGGCGGCCTCCGGATCGTCGCGCAGCTTCATGATCGACCGCTTCATCGCGGGATCATCGACGGTGTAGGTGCCCGACGACGTCCTGGTGATGGCGTCCGAATAGTTGCCATAGCCGAGCTGGGTGCCCGCTTCCTTCACCGTGCCAAGCCAGGTCTGGTCGATGAACTGGTAGAGCCCGTGCGCGGATGACGTAGTCGCCCCCGCCGTGGGATCGAAATCCGATTCCATCTTGGCGGTGGTCAGCATGTACTGGAAGCTGACGCCACCTACGTTCGAGGCCTGCTTGATCGCACTGGCGACGCGTGCCCGCGACGGATCAAGGACCGCCGCCTGTGAGACACTGGAATTGTCGACCGACATGATGAAGTGCCCGCCCGCATGGCGTTGAGGCGCGCCGGCAATTCGACGCCCTGTCGTCTCACCGTGGGACAGATATGGTTAATGCGGGGTAAATTCGGGCCGCCAGCGCCGCCCTCCGCATGACGGCAGGACTACTTCTTGTACACCGCGTCCGGATCGAACAGCCTGTCCGCATCGACAAAGACGAGCCTGGCGCCGCCGTCTTCGGCCTCGACCTTGCGGTAGAAGCAGGACCGGCGGCCGGTGTGACACGCAGCGCCGATCTGCTCGACGCGCAGCCAGACCGCATCCTGATCGCAATCGGTGCGGATCTCGAGCACGCGCTGGGTCTGACCTGAGGTCTCACCTTTTCGCCACAAGGCATTGCGCGAGCGGCTGAAGTACCAGGCTTCGCCGGTCGCGATGGTCTTGCGCAGCGCCTCGTCATTCATGTGCGCGACCATCAGCACGTCGCCGGTGGAAAATTCGGTCGCGACGACCGTGACGAGCCCGGCCGCATCGAATCTCGGAAGGAAGGCGAGACCTTCCTCGGTTTCATGGGAGTGAGCGGACACAACGCCCTCGCCGGTCTATTCGCGAGGTCAGCGCTGCAGGCCTCGCACCAGGGACAGAAAACGCGCCTGTTCCGCCGGATTGTCGCGGAACATGCCGGTGAAGCGGCTGGTGAAGGTGGAGGCACCATGCTTGGCGACGCCGCGCACCGACATGCAGGTATGCTCGGCCTCGATCAGCACGGCAACGCCGCGCGGCTTGAGGATCTCGTCGATCGCTGCCGCGATCTGCGCGGTCATGTGCTCCTGGGTCTGGAGCCGGCGGGCGAAGATGTCGGTGAGGCGCGCAAGCTTCGACAGGCCGACCACGCGTTCCACCGGCGTATAGGCAATGTGCGCCTTGCCGTAGAACGGCATCATGTGATGCTCGCATTGAGAGGTGAACTCGATGTCGCGCACAAGGACGAAGTCGTCATAGCCGGCGGTCTCGCCGAAGGTGCGATCGAGCACCTCGGCCGGGCACTGGTGGTAGCCCTGATAGAGTTCGTCGAAAGCCTCGACCACGCGGCGCGGCGTGTCGAGCAGTCCCTCGCGGTTGGTGTTCTCGCCGATATAGGCAAGCAGCGTCTTCACCGCCTGCTCGGCCTCGGCGCGCGCCGGGCGCGGCTGGTCGGCGCGGACGGCGGCTGCAAGGAATTCGGAAGGATCAAGCTCCGCCGGACGGCTCTCGGGCTGCCGATCGGAGGGCTTGTTGGGGCGGATGGATTTGATGGTAGCGTCCATGTCGACTCCGTTCGACGGCCTTGCGGCCGGAGTGTCACCGGCAGACGGGCGGCGAACCGCCGGACGCCTGAGAGAACAGTTTCGGCGAAAAGTCTGCAAGCCGTAACGCCGGCAGCAGGGTTCTGGATCACACCATCGCTGCGGCGCTGGACTGTTTTTCCGCCAGTTCCGACCCTATATAAGGCTGTGGACGGCGCACGCCAAGGCCGGTCCTGCTGGACTCCATCACATGCTGAACGACATTTATAACAAGCGGATCATCGAACTGGCCGGGAATATTCCGCGGCTCGGGCGGTTGCCGGATCCCGATGCCACTGCCACCGCCCATTCCAAGCTGTGCGGGTCGACGGTCAAGGTCGACCTCAAGATGGAGGGCGAGAAGGTCACTGACTTCGCCCATGACGTGAAGGCCTGCGCGCTGGGACAAGCTTCTTCCTCCATCATGGCAAGTCAGATCGTCGGATCGACTGCGAGCGAACTCCGTGAGTTACGCGAAACTGTTCGCAAGATGCTGAAGGAGAACGGCGCGCCTCCTGAAGGCAAATGGGAAGAGATCAAGTTCCTCGAGCCGGTCCGCGACTACAAGGCGCGCCACGCCTCGACGCTCCTGACCTTCGATGCCGTGGTCGATGCCATCGGCCAGATCGAGGCGAAGGCGAAGCAGCCGGCTGCGGCGCAAGGCTGATTCCGGAGGCTGATCCGGGCTCGTCGCTCGACCCGGAAATAGATCAGAGATTCGAGGCTATTTCTGCGACGCCGCAACCGGCGTGGCCACGCCGCCCGTGGGCACCAGGGCTTCCGCCGTCTTGGTCGACTTCGCAGGCTGCTCCGGTTCCGCACCGAACCTCGCCTGGGTCTTCGGTGCAAGCTCCGCCATTGCCGGCGCGGAGATGTCGACATGCGGCAGCACGTCGGCCACGAGATCCGTCGTCACGAGATTGGTCAGCTTGAGCTCGCCTGCATCGAGCTGATGCAGATCTTCCCAGGGCGGGACGCTGAGCGCGAGCGACAGCAGATCGCCGGCACCGCCCATGTCGAACGTGTATTTGGCAAGCCGGCCGATGTCGCGCTCCACGATCATCAGGTCCTGCGCGCTGTAGCTCGCCGCCTTGGCATCGTCGGCGCGATCGCCCATCCAGATCTGGTGAACCCGGACATGGGCCGCTTCCGGCACGTAGCGCTTCTTGCCCGCCAACAGCAGGAACACGCACATGGATTCGCAATAGGCCTCCGGCGCGACTGCCGGACGGGCCGACTGCCCGCCGCGGTTCTGAACGCTAACGCCGACCGTGGTCAGAAGTCCGAGATTGCGGAAGCGCCGGCCGAGCGTGATCGCGTCGTTGACGGAACCGCCGCTGGAATCCAGCACCACGGTGGCGCCGCCGAGCTGGCGCCCGCGGGAAAACTCTTCGAAGTCCCGGGGCGTATCGGCGGTGATGATGCCGACTGCACTGACCCAACCGCGGCAATTCGGTTCGCAGGCGACCCAATTGAACTTCATCGGCAGCTTGCGCTCTTCGAGGGCAGCACCGGCCCGGGCAGACGACCCGAGCATCGCGACGGCGCCAGCCAGCACGACTCCACAAGCGGCGATTCCTACCAGCAACCAGCCGCGAAGATTGAGCGCCTTCAGAAGTTTCAAACTGGTCCCTTCCCCAAGTCCCAAGCCTTAGCCCAAGCCTTACGGCGAGCCGACTCAGCCAAGCCCCGTTCCGACATTCCAATGAGTCTCACATGGACGTCACAAAAATGGTATCCGGGGGAATACAGCTCGTCCATAGGCATTTGCTGCACTGCTCCCAAAAAGCACGCTAAATATGACGTACAAACAACAGCTTACAGTTCCCTGCACCGGAACCGCGCAAAACCTCGCCCACGATCTCAGCAAAGCGCCCATGAAGCAATCAGCCTGCGAGCACTGTTCCAATCCCGTCGCGGGCGCGCTCCGGCTTCCACGCAGATTCGCCCGCGCGCTGATCTGGCTCTACCGCCACACGCTCTCGCCGCTGGTTGGCTACAATTGCCGGCACCTGCCGACCTGCTCCACCTATGGCGACGAGGCAATCGAACGGTTCGGGCTGTGGGCCGGCGGCTGGATGACGCTCGCGCGCCTGCTCCGTTGCAACCCTTTCGGCACCTCGGGCATCGACAACGTGCCCCTCACCGCACCACAGGGCGCGCGCTGGTACTTGCCCTGGCGCTACGGCCGCTGGCGCGGCGTCAACGCATCCTGAGCATGATGCGGCGCCTCAGGTGTCGCTACCTTGAGTGGAACCAAAACTCTCTCCTCGCGTTGCTGTGATGCTCCCGCGGGAGGAAACAACAATGCGCTGGAAAATCAGCCCTCATTTTCACGTCAGACTTGGACCGGATTCCCGGGGTGGTTCGCGAGGCCACGATCCCAGAACCCTCGACATGCTCGCCATCATCGCCCTGCTGCTGCTCGTGGTCGGCTCCGGCTGGTATCTGGAGACGAGTCTTGCCACGCCGCCTAGCACGACGGCATTCATCGTGCCGAGCCAGAGCGTGCACTGGTAATTAGCGGGACCAGAAAAAGCGTCCGGGTGGCGGCGGGACCGGCTCAGGCGGACGTGGCCGCTTGGGACGCAGCGGTTTCGGCGACGGCTCGGCGGACGAGGTGGTCTCCGCCCCCGGCGCCGTCTCGCTTCCCGGCACCTTCACCGCCAGCAGCAAGTTCGACTCGTGCATTCGCCAGCGGTAGCCGACGCCGAAATCGATCGGCTGGGCGCGCGTGAACAGCGCGGCGTAGCGTTCCTGGTAGCGGCCGGGGAATTCGCCGATCGGTCCGAGATAGCGGCCGAACGGGAAGAACCGCCATTGCCGCGAATTGTAGCTCGAAAGCGGAATGCCGGAATCGTCCTGGACGATGGTCGCGCTGTTGGCGAGCAACCAGTCGCGCGCCACGGTGAAATTGCCGGAGTGCAGCAGATAGGACGCACTCTTGATCAGGCTGTTGCCGGGTCCGAGCGTCTCGCAGAACTTCAGGAATCCTGCCGCGCGTGCACCTGAATTGGAGAGATCGGTCGAGAAATAATACAGCGTGCGCGCCTCGCCGTCGGGGCCCGCAAAGGTGATGCGGGCGCCGCGCGTCGCGTTCGGTCCTGGATTGTCGTTGCCGACATGCACGCCGCCCCTGTCGTCGAGTGCGACCATCTCGACATTGCGGATGATCTTGCCGGAGCGGACGAGGAAGACGTAGAGGATCGGCAAGGTGCCGTTGACCTGGTTGGTGTGCAGGTCGACCTTCATTTGCTTGGTGATGAAGAAGGAAAAACTCAGGATCGAGCCGAGCGAGCGCTCGACATTATAGAGCGCGGCGCCGACCGAACTGCGCGGCAATCGCGTCAGGTCAGCCACTGCACCGACCGGCTCCAGCGCGCCAAGCACGTAAGTGCTGGCCTTGGGATAGAAGGCGTTGGCGTAGAGGAAGTCGGGGCCGCTGAACCAATAAAACATGGTCGGCTTGGTCGCCGCCAAATTGACGTCGGCCCAGTTGCGGATCTTCGCGAGCTGGCGCTCCTCGAGCTGGGCGAAGGCACTGTCGAAGAATCTCGCGTGGCGTTGCCAACCCGAGTCCTTTGTGAGCGGCACCAGCGGCGAATCCGCCGAAGGCTGCATGCCCGCGAGGAAGCGCGCGGTGTCGTCGAAGGTTGCCTCGGCAGCACGTGCGGACGAGACGGCCGCAGCCAGCAAGGCGAGAGCCACGGCCGCAATTCTCATGGGTCGAAACATGTCTATTCGCGATTGTGTGACGTGCCAGCGGCGACCGGCCGCCTGCGGAAAACAGCATAAATCAACAGGCCCGAGACCAGGACGAGCATCCCCGATAGCGATTGCACCGGCCGCTCAGTCAATAAATAGTACATCATGAACGCGGTCACGAGCAGGAACACGAGCGGCGTGAACGGGTATCCCCAGGCACGATAGGGCCGCGGCAAATCGGGATCCGTGATGCGCAGCTTGATCACGCCGGCGACCGTGAAGAACGAGCAGAACAGCAGCGCGAACTGGATGAAGTCGAGCACGGCCTCGAAGCTGCGCGTGAACAGCAGCAAATTGGCGACGGCGAGCTGAAACAGGATGGCATAGGCCGGCGCGCCGCGCACCGATCTCCGCGAGAACACGCGCAGCGCCGGAATATCCTCCCCCATCGTCATCATCACGCGCGGGCCGATCCACATCATCGCGCTGATCGAGGAGATCAGGCCGAAACAGATCATCGCGCCGACGATCCGGCCGCCGAGATTGCCGAAGATCGCGCTGCCGGCGACGCTGGCGACGTCGAGCTGACCCGCGAGCGCGCCCACCGGCGTAGAATGGAGAAACACCGCATTCAGCGCGACGTACAGCACGAGCACGATCAGCGTGCCCGCGAGCAGCGCACGCGGCAGGTCCCGCTGCGGCATGTTCATCTCGCCGATGATGTAGGTCGCGGCATTCCAGCCCGAGAACGAATACATCACGAATACGAGCCCGATCGCGAAAGGCGCGCTGACGATATGCACGAGATCACCCGCCTGCGGCGTGAAGGCGATCGGCTGCGGCACGCCGACGATGAAGCCGGCGACCAGGAAGGCAACGATCAGCACGACCTTCAGGATGGTCGAGATCAACTGGAACGTCGAGGAATGCCTGACCCCGGTCAGTTGCACGAGCGAGACCAGCCACACCACGGCGATGGCAAGCGGGATCGGCGGCACATCGGGGACCACCGATTTGGCGTATTCGCCAAAGGCCATCGCGGCGAGCGCGACGGGTGCTGCAAAGCCAACCGTCGCCGACACCCAGCCGGCGAGAAAGCCGAAGGCGGGATGATAGGCTCGGCCGAGGAAATTGTATTCGCCGCTCGAGCGCGGAAACATCGCGCCGAGCTCGCTGTAGGAGAATACCCCGCATAGCGCAACGATCCCGCCGACCGTCCAAAGCAAGAGAATCGAGAAGCCCGAGGGAATGTCCTTGACCTGGAAGCCGAGGCTGGTGAAGACGCCGACCCCGATCATGTCGGCCACGACGATGGCGGTTGCGACCAGAACGGAGACCCCGGACCCGCTTCCGGTGAGCCGGCCGGTCCAGGGTGCAGTACCCGCATCTGATGCCGTCATCGCCGTCCTCAACCTCAGGCGTCACGCCTCGTGGGAAGCATCGTGCAGCTCGGTCCAGTCAATCCAAGCAGGGTTAACAAGGGTTAAATGAGGCGGGGCCAAATCGGTACTGCAGCACCATCAATGCACGAACGGGCAATAAAGCGTCGTAAACACCGGGACATCCCGTCTCCCTCCCCCACAATCGCGACACGATTGCGTGGTCCCTTTGAGCGTTCCGGATGTGGGGAAGTTTCTCCGGACACTTAACGTCGCCTAAACGCCCATCGGCTCAATTGCCTTAATGATTGCCGATGGACTTGTGGTCATGACTTGGGGTCATGGGTGAATGGTCGGGGCCGTTCCGAAACCGAGAGCTGACATCCGCGCCGACCGGACCACGTCCGGCGCACGCGGTCGTGCGCTTCGGACCGCTCTGATCTCAGCCTTGGTGCCGTTGTCGCTGACGCTGGTTCAATGCGGCAAGGCACCCAATCCGGCAGCACTCGCGGCGAACTCGCAGGCCAACGTCCAAGCCAACGTCCCAGCCAACGTCCAGGTCGTCGCGAAGACAAACCAGCTCGCAAGCAGCGACACGTTCGAGGATCGCTTCCCGGCCCCCCAGTTCAGGGAGCGCTTCCCATCCGCGAGCGAGGGTTTTCTGCAACGGCAGATGTCGGACTTCTCACCCAAGCGCGCCGTGCAGCCGCAGCCGGAGCAGGCGCCTTACAAGGTTGCTTCGCTCGCGCCGCAGGCCCCCTACCAGCGTCCGCCACGCGAGGACCTGACGACGCTCGTCAGCATGAAATCGTCAGCCTTCCCCTATTTCGGCAACAACCCTGCCTCCGACGCGCCATTCCTCAACATCTCCAAGGGCGACCGCCGCGGCCACCGCAGCTATTCCGGGCGCGTGTTCTGGCAGGACGAGACTTACAACGATAACCGCGTCCTGATGCACGTGCCCGAACATTTCGACGTGCGGAAGCCAGGCGTGATCGTGGTGTTCTTCCACGGCAATGGCGCGACGCTGGAGCGCGACGTGCGCGACCGCCAGCTGGTGCCGCAACAGATCACTGATTCCGGCGCCAACGCCATCCTGCTCGCACCGCAGATGGCGGTCGATGCCGCCGATTCCAGCGCAGGAAAATTCTGGCAGGCTGGCGGCCTCAAGCGCTTCATCGACGAGTCGGCGAACCATCTCGCCCGCCTCACCGGCGATCCCAACAGCGCCCGCGCCTTCGCCAACATGCCGATCGTGATCGTCGGCTACAGCGGCGGCTTCCTGCCGACGGCCTGGAGCCTCGAGGTTGGTGGCATCGGTGACCGTGTCCGCGGCGTCGTGTTGCTCGACGCCGTCTATGGCGAGATGGACAAGTTCGCCTCATGGATCGAGAGCCACCGCTCCGGCTTCTTCGTCAGCTCCTACACCCGCTACACCGCACGGCGCGACCGCGAACTGATGAGCACGCTGCGGCAGAAAGGCATAACCGTCTCCGAAGACATGGACGGCCCCTTGCGTCCGGGCAGCGTGGTGTTCGTCGAAACCGGGGACGGCATCACGCATCGTGACTATGTGACGCGAGCGTGGACGCGGGACCCGCTCAAGGACGTCCTCGTGAAGATGTCGGCGACGCCATCACTCGCGCTCACGCGCGTGGCCTCCACCAATCCATCCCCGTCGGGCCGGTAAGCCCGCGATATTGCGCCGTCGGTATTTTGGCTAGGTGGGCCTGTAACTGTCGCAGGCCCTGATCTGCCTCAGGTCTTTGGCAGCTTCGGAATGCTTTCGGCAAAGCCGTTGAAGCAGGCCAGCCGCTCGTCCTCTTCCTTGAAGAAACGGCAATCGGCGTAGCCCTTGGCCTTGGCCGGCTTCGGCTTTGGCGTCGGCGGGATCACGGCGTCGTAGCAATTGAGCCGGTCCTTGGTGCCGTCATCGAGGTCCAGGCAAGCCTGCAGCCGCGCCGCGATGGATTGTGGCTTGCCCTTCGGCGCGGCAGCCGGCTTGGCCGCAGCCTCCTTGGTGCCCGCCTTGGTCCCTTTGGGCTTGACCTGCACCAACGGCTTGTCTCCGATCATTGGTGGCTTGTCGGCTTGCGCGAAAGCGGAAGCTGAATAGAGCACCGCGGCAACCGCCAGAATCATCCTCATCTCAGTCAACCCTCTTTGGTCCCCATGACCGGCCTTCTAGCCTCCCGGCGCGCGGTTTGCCAAGCACCTTGCGCACACAGGCACGCTTCCGTTCAGGCCGGGGCGGCTGTTGCCGGCCGGGGCCGGGTCAGGACGACCAGGATCAGCGCCACCACCACGAAACCGACTGCGACGAAGCCGAGCGTATGCAGGAGCTCGCGGGCGAACAGCAGTCCGCCGACGGCAGAGCCGACCGCCTGGCCGATATAAAGGACGGAGGTGTTGAGTGCGACGGTCGCCGATGCCAGCGACGGTGCGGCCGAGACCAGCCGCACCTGCTGCATCGAATTGGTCGAGGCAAAACCGAGGCCCCAGATCGCGACCGCACCCGCCATCAACGCGAGCGTGCCGGCGCCGAGTGCCCAGCCCGTGATTCCTGCAAGCAGCAGGCAGGTGAACAGCAGCGAGGTGCGATAGGGTCCCGAGGTGTCGACGATGCGGGTCGCGATGACAACGCCGAGGAAGCCGCAGACGCCACAGAGAGCGAACACCAGGCCGATCGCATCGGGCCCTGCACCGGTCAGCTTGTTGAGCAGCGGCCCCATGAAGGTGAACACCACGAACTGCCCGGACATCTGCAACATCGTGATCGCAAGCAGAAGCCGGATCGTTCTGTTGCGACCGACCGCGCTCCAGGTCTTCAGATCCACCGGCGTCCCCTTCAAGCCCCCCGGCAGCCGCATCAGCAACAGCAGGAAGCTGACGCAACCGAGCGCGCCGATTCCGCCATAGGCCGCGCGCCAGCCATAGCGGCTGGCGATGAAGGTGATCAGCGGCAGGCCGACGGCGGCAGCGAGCGACCAGCCGAGAAAGATGTAGGCAATCGTGCTGCCGCGACGCTCCACCGGCACGATCAACGCCGCCGTACCGGCGGCCTGCGGCGTGTAAAGCGCGCCGACCGCGAGCATCACCAGGCGGATGACGAGGAGGCTCGCATAGTCGGGCGCAAAGGCCGAGGCCAGATTGCCAAAAGCGAGCACCGCCAGCGTCGTGGTGAGTAACGCCCGGCGCTCGATCCGGCTGGTGAGCCAGGCCGTCAGCGGCGAGCCGATGCAGAGGATGACAGCCCCGAAGGTGATCAGGAGCGCAGCCGCATGGATGCTGACGTCGAGCCCCGTCGCCAATTCCGGCAGCATGCCCGCCGGCGCCAGTACTGAGCAGCCGGTGACGAGATTGCCGAGCATCAGGGCGGTTGGCGCGAAACGGCCGGCGCGTGCATTTTCCATGCAAACGCATGTAGAGCCGCCTTGCGACCAGTTAAAGGGCGTTGCCCGGAATAGTTCGTGCAGCGCCTCCGCTTTTGCGCGCCGGTTTCTTGGAAATGCCGGATTGCGCAGGCCGACTCGCCTGATATATCGCTCGTTCCCGCTTACCTGCGCTCGTTCGCAGGAGTGAGCCTCAGGAGACATGCCATGACCGACCAGCCCAAGGACCCATCCAAGGACCAATCCAAGTCCGAGCAGCCCAAATCCGAATCCGGCTTCCAGTACAGCCTCAGCAATTTGAGACCCGTGACCCCACCGGAAAAAATCACCCTCACCTTCCCCGACGGCGCCCGGCGCGAATACGCCAAGAGCATCACCGGCCTCGAACTCGCCAAGGGAATTTCGCCGTCGCTGGCCAAGCGTACGGTCGCGATGGCGCTCGACGGCGTGGTCTCCGACCTCGACGATCCCATCGAAGCCGATGCCAGGATCGAGCTGATCAACCGGGACGATCCGCGCGCGCTCGAGCTGATCCGCCATGACTGCGCCCACGTGCTGGCCGAAGCCGTGCAGACGCTGTGGCCGGGCACGCAGGTCACCATCGGCCCCGTGATCGAGAACGGCTTCTATTACGATTTCTTCCGCAACGAGCCGTTCACGCCGGAAGACTTTGCCGCGATCGAGAAGAAGATGCGCGAGCTCATCGCGCGCGACAAGCCTTTTACGAAGGAGGTTTGGGATCGCGAAAAGACCAAACAGGTGTTCCGCGACAAGGGCGAGGCGTTCAAGGTCGAGCTGGTCGATGCCATTCCCGGCAACGAGCCGATCAAGATCTATTACCAGGGCGACTGGTTCGATCTCTGCCGCGGCCCGCACATGACATCGACCGGTAAGGTCGGCAACGCCTTCAAGCTGATGAAGGTGGCCGGCGCCTATTGGCGCGGCGAGAGCAACAACCCGATGCTGACCCGCATCTACGGCACGGCATTCGCCAATCAGGAGGACCTCGACGCTTATCTGAAGCAGATCGAGGAAGCGGAAAAGCGCGACCATCGCAAGCTCGGGCGCGAACTCGACCTCTTCCACTTCCAGGAGGAAGGTCCGGGCGTCGTGTTCTGGCACGCCAAGGGCTGGACCATCTTCCAGCAGCTGATCGCCTATATGCGACGCCGCCTGGCCGGTGACTATAGCGAGGTCAACGCCCCCCAGATCCTCGACAAGTCGCTGTGGGAGACCTCCGGCCATTGGGGCTGGTACCGCGAGAACATGTTCGCGGCGCAGTCGGCCGGCGAGGAGGCCGAAGACAAGCGCTGGTTCGCGCTGAAGCCGATGAACTGCCCAGGCCACGTGCAGATCTTCAAGCATGGCCTGAAGAGCTACCGCGACCTGCCGCTGCGGCTCGCCGAGTTCGGCGTGGTGCACCGCTACGAGCCGTCCGGCGCGATGCACGGATTGATGCGCGTGCGCGGCTTCACCCAGGATGACGCGCACATCTTCTGCATGGAGGATCAGCTCGCCGACGAGTGCCTGAAGATCAACGAGCTGATCCTGTCGACCTATGCCGATTTCGGCTTCACCGGCGATCTCACTGTGAAGCTGTCGACCCGGCCGGAGAAACGCGTCGGCACCGACGCGATGTGGGATCACGCCGAGCGCGTGATGGCGACGGTGCTGCGCGAGATCCAGTCGCAGAACAATCACATCAAGACCGAGATCAATCCGGGCGAAGGCGCCTTCTACGGACCGAAGTTCGAATATGTGCTGCGCGACGCCATCGGCCGCGACTGGCAGTGCGGCACCACGCAGGTCGACTTCAACCTGCCGGAACGGTTCGGTGCGTTCTACATCGACCACGACAGCGGCAAGAAGCCGCCGGTCATGGTGCACCGCGCGATCTGCGGTTCGATGGAGCGCTTCATCGGCATCCTGATCGAGCACTATGCCGGCAACTTCCCGCTCTGGCTGTCGCCGGTGCAGGTGGTGGTCACCACCATCACGTCGGAAGCCGACGAGTATGCCAAGCAGGTGCTGGAGCAGGTTCGGCGTGCGGGACTTCGAGCCGAGATCGACCTGCGCAACGAAAAGATCAACTACAAGGTCCGCGAGCATTCGCTCGCCAAAATTCCGGCACTGCTCGTGGTCGGCAAGAAAGAGGCCGAGACGCAGTCGGTCTCGATCCGCCGGCTCGGCAGCGACGGGCAGCAAGTGACGACGACGGTGGAAGCCATCGCCGCCCTCGTCGACGAAGCGACCCCGCCGGATGTGAAGCGGGCGCGTGGCGCGACCTGACATCTGAAATCGGTCTAAACTCGCTTTCGGTTGCGGGCGTGCATTCCTATGTGGGGACTGCACGCCCGACGACCAGCCGAAGAGGAAACCGCAGTGCCCGACGCCATCGAACTCCTGAAGACCCGCCGCTCGGTCAAGCCGCGCGAGATGTCCGGACCTGGCCCCTCCCCGGCCGAGCTCGAGACGATCCTCACCATCGGCGCGCGCGTGCCTGATCATGGCAAGCTCGCGCCCTGGCGCTTCATCATCTTCGAGGGCGATGCGCGCCAGCGCGCCGGCGAGGTGATCGCGAAGGTGTTTGCCCGGAAGAATCCCGGCGCGCCGGCGGCCGACGTCGAGACCGAGCGCAAACGCCTCACGGATGCGCCGCTGGTGATCGGCATCGTCAGCTTCACGAAGCCGCATCCGAAGGTGCCGGCCTTCGAGCAGGAATTGTCGGCCGGGGCCAGCGTTATGAACATCGTCACGGCCGCGGCGGCGCTCGGCTACGGCGCCTGCTGGCTGACCGGCTGGTTCGCGTTCGATCGCGACGTGCTGGATGGCCTCGGCCTCAAGCCGGACGAGAAGCTCGCGGGCTTCGTCCATATCGGCAAGCCGACCAGGCCGAGCGAAGACCGTCCGCGACCGGTCCTTTCTGAAATCGTGACGCGATTTTAATCGAAGGCGTGTTGACGCCTTCGACGTCTTGCGGCTTTGATCCCGGCGAGGGAGGAAGCCCGGATGAAGCGTCGTGAATTTCTGGTCGGAGCCGCGCTGCTGGCCGGCACGATGGCGCGAAGCCGCGCCGCCGACGTCCCCGCGCCGTCGTCCGACGGGCTCGACCGTATCACAGCGTATTTCGACAACGAGGTGACGAATGGCCGGCTGCCCGGCGCCGTGGTGCTGGTCCAGCAGCACGGCAAGCCGGTCTATCTGAAGACTATTGGCGTGCGCGACACCAGGACCGGTCTCGCGATGACGCCCGATACGATCTTCGCCATCCACTCGATGACCAAGCCGATCACCTGCCTTGGCGCGATGATGCTGATCGACGAGGGCAAGCTCGCGCTCACCGACCCCGTGTCGAAATACGTTCCCCTCTTCGCCGACACCAAGGTGGGCCTCGAGGTCACCAATCCCGACGGCACGTTGCACCTGGATCTCGTGGCCCCGGTCCGTCCCGTCAACATCGAGGATCTCCTGCGGCACACCTCGGGCATCAGCTACGACTACATCGGCGGCAAATGGGTCGAGCAGGCCTACAAGGCCGCAAATATCTTCGAAGGTCAATTCAACAACAGGGAATTCGCCCAACGCATCGCAAGGCTGCCGCTGGCACGGCAACCGGGAACGCTGTGGCGCTACGGTCATTCCACTGACGTCCTCGGCAGCGTCATCGAGATCATCTCGGGCCAGACGCTGTACGAATTCCTCAAGCAGCGCATCTACGATCCGCTCGGCATGAGCAGCACCAAGTTCGCGCTGGCGACCGAGGACGAGCTTGCGCGGATGGCGCGGCCGCTGCCGAACGACAACATCCTGCTCGCCGCCGAGCGCGAGCGCCTCGATCACCCCGAATGGCAGTCCGGCGGCGGCGGGCTGCTCTCGACCATCACCGACTACCAGCGATTCGCGCAGATGCTGCTCAATGGCGGCGAGTTCGACGGCAAGCGCTATCTGAGCCCCGCTGCCTTCAAGGCCATGACGACCGATCACGTCGGGCCGGGCTCGGGCGTCGGACGCGATTACTTCTATTTTCCGGGCGACGGCTTCGGCTATGGCTATGGCCTCGCGGTGCGGACCGATCCCGGCAACGCCAAACCGCCGCCGCCGGGCTCACTCGGCGAGTTGAAATGGGACAGTGGCAGTGGCACCTATTTCGGCGTCGATCCCAAGCTCGACATGGTCTACCTGCTGATGCAGCAGACCCAGAACGAGCGCAGCCGCATCACGCCGGCCTTCAAGGCGCTGGTCTACGACTGCTATCCGTCCGAGTTACGCCGTCCGTGAATCTCGCTCGCCGAAATCGGCGAGCAGCTTTGCGATCTCGGCGGCGTATACTCCCATCATCCTCGTCATTGCGAGCGCAGCGAAGCAATCCGGACTGCCCACGCGGAAAGACTCTGGATTGGTTCGCTGCGCTCGCAATGACGGAGTCTGTGGGTGGAAGCGTCGCACTTTCATCGCATTCCGGATCGCAGACGCACCTTCGCATCCTCGCGGCTTGTTCGCCCGAGCTTTGCCTCGATGCCTTACCCTCAAATGAAAGAGGGCGCAGGGAAGACCGGGTGCCGGCTGGCACCCGCGGTCCACTGTGCGAGATTGTCGTGAACAAAATTGCACAGCAGCATACAGGTGAAGCCAAAACATCCGGCCTTCCCTGCGCAGTGGCTTTACGGCTTATGTCGCGCTCTCCCCGGGGAGCGATGCACTATTGCCCCCGTCGCCTTGCGGATGGCTGACGCGTGCGCCCGGTTGGGCAACCCACATCACCGCAACGCTTGACGCACAGACCCCGGGCGTCAGGACCACACGATTTTGCCGTA
>NZ_JBVVOU010000059.1:0-15689 GCF_055807635.1 Bradyrhizobium sp. Kon56
TCGAGCCAGTCGATCAGCGGCCGGATCGAGGAGTACTCCTGATCCTCGATGATCGCGGTGTAGTAGAACGCCCTAAGCAGCGTCCCGCGGCTCTGAAACTCCTTCAGCAGGCGCTTGTAATCGATGTCGAAGCCCAGAGTTTTCGCCGTCGCGTAGAGATTGGCTCCATCGATGAAGAGCGCGATCTTGTCGGTAGGTGAGTGGGACATCTGTCCAGGCTTTCGGTGGAGCAACTCGGGATTAAAGCATCCCGGAAATTTGCGACGCGGATGTTTGGTCGCATTCTATATGGATGGCTACCGGAGATCGTCGAGTAGCGTCATACATTTAAGCTTCAAATAATATAAGACCTATGCAGGGCGTGGAACTCTACCACCGCCCGAAAGTTCTCCTGTCAAATTTGTAATGTATTCTCGATTTCCAAGTGCGTATTGAAGGTTTGCCTAATGAACGCCGGCGATTTTGCTCTCTTTGATTTGACCATACAAAGACGGGGTCGTGGCTGGCGGTGGTCCGTCATTGACCGGTCAGGCACCCCTCTGTTGACTGGCACCGAGTGCAGCAGGACTGCAGCTCATTACAAGGCCACCAGGGCAATCTTCCAAATGTTATTGACGGCTCCGTATCGCGTTCGAATTTCTCCAGCAGCCTGGTCGCTCGCCTCGAAGATTGAGGCGCCACGCACCTCCCTAGACCCAGGTAGAAGGCGCGGGTTGAGATCGAGGGGCTAAAAGGCTACGCGCCGCTCTAACGAGCTGCGTGCCGGCAGAAGATTGTCAATGAGGTCAAAGTTGATGAGAGGCGCGCGGTAAGAGCGGCGGAAACGGCGCATCTGATCACTGCATTTTTCGCCCGAGGTCTCTCAGGAGCGAGTGGAGAAAATCACTCGCATGGTCGTACCGCGCGCCGCCGCTGGCGATTTCACGGGCCCGCGGCTCCACTACACTACCGACGGTTTCTGGACCGAGTAGATCAGCTTTTTCAGACCATTGCTGCAGCAGGCGATCGGGAATGTATTCCGCAGACCCGAACAACGTCAAAAGGCAATCCTCGGCTTCGGCTTTGTGATCGTGATGAGCCTTCGCCCAGTACAAAGCGAATAGTCCACGAAAAGCATCACGGGAAACGGCTGGTTTTGCCATTGCAATGTCCCCGCAGAATTGAATTCTCAACGAAGAGGCCACCTAAAGGCGGCCTCAGGAGTTCATTAGTTGATCTAAATAACACGTACTGAAACGCCTGCCGCAGCGTTGCCGTTGCTTCAGAACCCGGGTGTAAATAGATGCGAGATGAACGTGCCAGCCCCGGTCACAGGAGCATGCCAACATGATTCGCTTCTGCCAACTAAAATCTGACGACTGCCGGGAAATTCTGGCAATCCCAAACCTATGTTAATTTATGTGACGTACGCGTCGAGCCGTTCGGCGAGCCAAGTATCATGATGATCTATCAGGTTACGTGCTCGATGAACTCGACAACGCCGTGAGTTTTGGTGCGCGACGAAGGTCGAAGCAAGGAAGGCCGCAGCGATGGTGGACGAACACCCCGTGGAACTTTGGTGCGATGGTCGTCGCCTCGCCTGTTTGCAGCCGTAGCTGGACTAGTCCGAAGCGCCGTCGAGGACGTCACGCACCTTCGCCGCCAGATCGCTGAAGCTGAATGGCTTCACGATCAGCTGCACGCCCTTGTCGAGCCGCCCATGGTGGATGATGGCGTTCCGCGCGTACCCGGTCGTGAACAGCACCTTCAAAGCGGGCCGAATTGTTTTCGCTTGAGCGGCGACCTGTGCACCTGTCAAGCCGCCGGGCAGAACGACGTCGGTGAAGAGGAGGTCGACACGCGGTTGCCGCTCAAGGAGCCTCAAGGCCGACGGCCCGTCGTGAGCCTCGATGACGCGGTACCCGAGTTCGCGGAGAGTCTCGACCGAATACGCCCTCACCTCGTCGTCGTCCTCAAGGACGAGGATGGTCTCTTCCTGTGCCGCTTCGGGATTTGGAGAGGCCTGGACTTGCTCGGCACCCGCCGCTTGCATCGCGAGCCGCGGCAAGTACAGCTTCACCGTCGTTCCCTGTCCCACTTCCGAGTAGATCTTGACGTGACCGCCGGACTGCTTGACGAAGCCATACACCTGGCTCAGCCCCAGTCCGGTGCCCTTGCCGACAGCTTTGGTCGTGAAAAAGGGCTCGAAAGCCTGAGCGACCGTTTTCGAATCCATGCCGACGCCCATGTCCGTGACCGCGATGGCAACGTACTGGCCCGGCACGACTTCGGTGTGCGCGGCGACGTAGGCGTCGTCGATGTGCGCATTGCTGGTCTCAATCGTCAGTCGACCGCCGTTCGTCATCGCGTCGCGGGCGTTCACGGCGAGATTGATGACAGCCGCCTCTAATTCGGCCGGGTCGGCTTCAACTCGCCACACGCCTGCACCCAGGACAGTTTCCACGTCGATCGTTTCGCCGAGCGTACGATGGATCATGTCCGACAGCCCGTTGACAAGTGCGTTCACATCGAGCGGCTTGGGATCGAGCGGTTGCCGACGCGAAAACGCCAGAAGTCGCTGGGTTAGGGTGGCTGCCCGTTGCGCGCCCGTCATCGCGTTTCGCGCCGCCCGCTGCAACCGACCCGATTCAGCCGGAAGATTGCGCTGCAGGGTGTCCAGATTACCCAGGATGATCTGCAGCAGATTGTTGAAATCGTGCGCCACGCCCCCGGTCAGTTGCCCGACGGCCTCCATCTTCTGCGACTGGCGCAAAGCTTCCTCGTTCTTGCGCAACTGCTCGGTCCGCTCGGTCACCTGTCGCTCCAGAGTGGCATTGAGCTCGACCAGCGCCTCTTGCGCCCGCTTCCGTTCCTCGATCTCTCGGTGCATGGCTTGGGACAGGCGGACGTTATCAATCGCGACCGCGGCCTCGGCGGCAAGCCCGGAAAGGCCGCGCTCCGAGCGCTCGTTGAACACGCCAGTTCGCGCGTGCCCGAAGAAAAGACCGCCGAGCACTTCACCGGTGCGGGATATGACCGATACAGCAAGGTAGCTCCGGACCGGCAGGTGGCCATCAGGCATCCCTTTGCGGGGCGAGTTCTTCCCGTAGCGCGGATCTTTGGTGATATCGTCCGAACGAACGATGCCTTGGCCCAGGAAGGTGGGCGCGAACACCTCCGTGTTGCGCGGCATCGGGAATTTCGAGAATGCCTCGATCGGCGCTCCGGCGAGCGTGTAGAGCATGTAGCTCTCGCCGGCTTTGTTGATGACGTTGTAAAAGAAGGCGCCGAACTCGGCCCCCGTAAGCGCCACGCCCGCATCCGTAACGATCTGAACCAGGCGCTCGAGGTCCGTCTCCGCTGCGAGCGTCGAGCCGGCCCGGTTGAGCACTTCGAGCGCGTGCCGCTCTTCTCGGATAGCTTCCTCCGCCTCGCGCTGCGCCGTGCGGTCCCTCAGGATCTTGATGAATCCTACGACGTTCGATTTATCCCGGATCGGGCTGAGCTCTCCGACGGCCCAAAAACGTGAGGCATCCTTGCGAAGGCGCCAACCTTCTTCGCCGCCGCCCTTGCCCTTTGTCATCGCGTCGGCGATTTCACGGCTAAGCTGGGCCTCTTGGTCCTCCTCCGCAAAGACCCGGCTCAAGGAGCGGCCGATCATCTCCTCTTCCGTCCAGCCGAGAATGTTGCAAGCGCCAATGTTCCAACTCGTCACCCGGCCACGCAGGTCGGTAGTGATGATGGCGGTATCCGTCGCGCCGTTGACGATTTGCCTCCACTGCCATGCGGCAATTTCCGGCTTTTGATCTTCGCTATTCCGCGTCATGAGCCTCCCAGCGGGCCGCGCTCTTCTGGCGCCGACACGTCGGACACGCCGGCCGTCCGTCACTTGCTTGATTGATGGATTGCCCCCATTGGCATGGGGCAACGATCAACGAAGGTTCCAGTTCCTCAATAGCTTACCGTGGTACCTCTCACCGTGGAGCCGGTTGCACCTGAATCGCTCGGGACGACGTAAAGCTCCAGAGCAGGAGGCGCGCGCCAAGAGAACGTCCACTCGGGACCGGGATATGGAGCCGCAGCGGCGCATTCGGCGTGCGTTGCGCGCCCCGCGAACATGGGAAGCCGCGGCCTGCCTGGCATGTTGAGCGGGCGGCTGTTGAAAGTTTAAGGCTTCGAAGCTGGCCCGGTACAGTGGTCGATTACTTCGTCTTTGCTGCTGATCGGCGCCCCTGGAAGCGTATCGTTTTCCGTGCTCGCTGGGCTCGCTTCCCTGAACGAACTGCTGCTCCCGGTGTCGGCTTTACTCAAGCCACCACTGTTCCCATCTTCGAGGGGCGCGGCCTCATCATTGAGCTCGAAGAAGAACGTCGGCATGTCCGCAAATGCCGAGTGCCGTTAGCCGTTCCTAGTTCTTATTGGCGGCGGGAAAAATGCCGAGGACCTCGCCGTCTGCATTCCGAACGGTGACAGTTCGCCCGGTTGTCTCGGCCATCCGCTTCCCCACGGCGCAGGCCTCCTCCGCATTTTCCACATCGAGAGCGACCACCGACAGCTTTGTTGCGCCAGCTCCTATGACGGCGATATCGAAGGGTTTGCTATAAGCCATATGGCGCAACTCCTGCTGCTGGCGGGTAGCGCGATCCTTGCTTGCTGCAACCGTGATTTAAGGATGAGACACTTTGTACACAAGTGAACACGGAACCTGGCCGCTCCCCGAATTGGCGATACGCGAGCGAACGGAGACCCTTAGACTTCCGACATCACCATCCGTAGAAGTTCTTGGCGATGGCCAGTGTCTCAAGTTCGCTCGTCTCTAAAGCAATCTTTTGAACCAGCATCACATCCCCTTCGACCAGCTCACCAACCGGAACAAAGCACCATCCCATTCCTAGTCGACCGGATGCATCGACCTCGCGGACATTGGCCGATGTGCCATGACGGATGCGGTAGCGGGTACCCGTGTCGGACCCGACCACCTCGAAATAGCCCTTCCCGTCGAACTGGGCGCGCTGCTGCGGAGTGAGCCAGCCGCGGAGCAGGCACAAGCCCTTTCTCCGCCTTTCCTCCTGACAGCTCCGGTAGAAAAGCCTACACGCCCGACGCCGAAAGAGGCTGAGGTAATGGAAATTGACCAAATCAATCTCGTTCATCTGAAAGGGTGAGGAAGCCCAGTGGAAGATGCCGAGAAGCCAGCGCGTGTTCCTATGCACGATGCGCGCCGATTGCCGCCTTGGGACTCACGGTTCTGCATCCGCATCGAACGGCCCACGACCGCTGAAGTTGCTGGTCTCAGGGAGCGGAATGCGGCCGGAGGGATCCATCGCCTTCGAGGGGCATCCGCAAGGTGAACTTGGTTTCTGTGTCGGTCGAGTCGACCCCGATTGAACCTCCGTGCGCCTTCGCTATTTCAGACGCGATGTACAGACCAAGTCCCAATCCTTGAGAAGGGCCGTGCGCCTTTCCTCGGTAGAACGGCTGAAACAGGCGCGTCCGCGCCTCTTCCGGAATAGCCGCACCTCCATTCGCCACCGAGAGCTCAAACATTTCTGCTTTGGCGGTAGCTTGGACCCGCACTGGCTGATCCGGCGCGCCGTGGCTGATTGCGTTGCCGAGCAGGTTCGAGAACAACTGGGCGATACGGGCCGGATCGCAGAAGACCGGTGTCTCGACCTCGAAGCTGGTTTCGATGCGGCGTTCCGGATGGGCCGCCGTCAATTCGGCGACGACCTGGTCGAGCACGGGTTCAATCGCCGTAATTGACTTGGACAGCGAGATGCCTCCGCCAAGGCGGCCTCGTGCCAGATCCATGACGCTCTCGATCATCTTGGCCATTCGCCCGACGCTGCTCTGCATCATGGCCTCGAGCCGCAGCGCGTCTTCCGGCGTCTTGGCCTTGAGCATCAGCCGTGCACCGGCCGCAATGGATGCGAGAGGGTTGCGTAGGTCGTGGCCGAGCACGGCGATGAACTGCTCACGCAACTCCGCGTTTGCGCGCTCCTGCTGCAGACGCTCTTCCAGCGCCGACTTGAGCTCATCGCTTTCCTTCCGGGCGTCGATGAGCTCGCGCTCGTAGCGACGCCGGTCCGTGGCCCGCATGATTGTCAGGCGGGTGAACAGAAGCGCGTCCGCGTCGGAGCGCCGCTCACGGGCGTTGGCGATCGCCGGAAGCCGCGCCCCGCTCTTGGTGAGGAGATCGAGGGCGAACTCGTCGAAGAAGCCCTGCATGCGCAGCAGCGGCGCCACGTGGGTCTCCAGGAATATGCGTCCCGCCATGTTGAGCAGGTCGCTCAGTCGCATCCCAGGAAGGTCGTCCGGCTGATAGCCCATCCAGCCCGCCAGCGTTCGATTGGCACGATCGATGCGGCCGTCCGGACGAACGGAGAGGTACCCGCATGGCGCGTTTTCGTAGAGGTCCTCGAAATCGCTGTCGGCGGGGTAATTATTGTTCACTCAGACGAAATCTCGGATTGCGGCAACGACTTCCTCGGGCGCGCTCAGGTTGGGACAATGGCCGGTTGCCTTCAGAACCACCATTTTGCTGTTCGCGATGTTGCGCTGCACGTACGCACCCACCTGCTGCCCGGCGATGATGTCTTCGCTGCACTGGAGGATCAGCGTGCGAGCGTTGACCTTGGCCAGGTCCGCGCGATTGTCGGAGAGGAACGTGACCCGGGCTAACTCCTTGGCGATCGCGGGATCGGTCCGGCAGAAGCTGTTGATCAGTTCCTCGCCGAGTTCGGGACGATCGGGATTACCCATGATGGCGGGCGCCATCTGCGCCGACCACCCCATGTGGTTCTCTTCTAGAAAGGAAAGAAGCTCCTCGATCTGTTGAGCGCTGAAACCGCCGACATAGTCGCCGTCATCGATGTAGCGCGCCGAAGGCCCCACAAGGATAAGGCTTTCGAACAACGAGGGGTCCTTGTTCGCCGCCAAAACCCCGATCATGGCGCTGACGGAGTGCCCTACGAAGACCGCGCCCTTCAGCCCGAGCGTCTGACCGATCTCGACGACGTCGTCGGCATAACCAGACAATTTGGAATACTTCTGACGATCGTAAGCGGTGAGGTCAGAGCGGCCCGCTCCGACGTGGTCGAACAGCACCGTGCTGAAATTTGCCTCGAACGCGGGCGCCACGAACCGCCACATGTTCTGATCGCACCCGAACCCATGAGCGAACATCATCGCACGATCGCCGCGGCCGCGGACTTGCACGTTGTTGCGGAACTCGATCGACACTTGGTACCCCTTAAGCGTGAGACAGTTCTTATCGTTTCGACAAACCTAGGGTGAACTGAACCCCGATGCATCCCTTTCCGGCGCCCGGCAGCTATGACGTTCGAATGAGAAGATCCGACAAAGCCTGGACCAATTGCGCCGGCGCGAACGGCTTGGGCAGGAGGATGCTGCGGGGCACGCCATTGGAGGCCCATCGGTGGGCGCTATCGCCGGAGACGTACAGGATCCCGCAGCTTGGGTCGTTCCCGCGTGCGAGGCGAGCCAGCCCCCATCCGTCCATCCTGGCGCGGCCGAGATTGATGTCAGTGACCACAGCTCGCGGAAGGGGCGTTCTGATGAGCAAACGGGCGGCCTCTTCGCCCGATGCGGCGCTAACAACCCCGTAACCGGCCTCGATCAAGGTCTCTTCCAGCATCTCGCGGAGAAGTGCTTCGTCCTCAACCAGAAGAATGGTCGATCCTTCTGCGGGCGGGGAGTTGCTCAGGTGCATCCTCTCGCATCTCCTGTCAAAATGGCATCCGCAGTCCCGATGACGCAGGTCACCCACCTCAACGTAGAAAAGGACGAAGCGTTCACTTCTTCTCGCCGGGTCGCGCTCAGCAAGCAATCAGTGAAAATGTTGGCGCAGATTTGGCGATGGTGCCAGCCGCAGTCAATTCGCCATTGGTTCGGCCAGAGACGCACCTTACGCAAGGCGGAACTTCGGTAAGGCTCCCGCCAGGCGCCCATCCGGTCCCGGTGCTATTGCCCCGTGCGGACGAGGTCGAGAAACCGATTCCAGGCGATCTTGGGAACGAGCCGCCGCTGGTCTCCGGGCATGCTGTCGTCCATCATCTTGTTCGCCAGGCGCTGCACTTCCTTGGAGGCCTTGCTGATATGACCGGCATCAAAGGGCGGATGCGGATCGTATTCGATGACCAGTTGGATGGCCTCGGCCCGCTCACGGCCCGCAATCTCGCCGGCCAGCCAGAGCGCCAGGTCGATGCCAGCCGAGACGCCCGCCGCCGTGACGACTTTCCCAGACCGGACGACGCGCTCATCGGGCCTGGGCTTCGCACCCATGATCCGCAGCACGCCCATCTTGTACCAGTGCGTCGTCGCCGGCTGCCCTTTCAGGATTCCCGCCGCGCCAAAGATCAAAGCTCCCGTGCAGACCGAAGCCGTCCACACCGAGGTTCGGTGCACCTTCCGCAGCCAATCGAGGACCTCGTCGTCGACCATCTGACCGGGGGTGGTCGAGCCTCCGGGAACGACGAGCACGTCGGGACAGATCGTCTCCGAGATCGAGCGGGTGGCTCCGAGTAGAAGCCCGCCGCCTTCCGCCACCACCGGTCCGACTTCCTTGCCGACGAACTGCACCTTCGCCCCGGGAATGCGCGACAGCACTTCCCAGGGCCCGACCGCATCGAGCGCCGTCACACCCTGATAGAGAAGGATTGCGATCTCAACAGAAGCTGCCATTCGAAAGTCTCCTTGAAGGGTCCGGCGCTGACCGGCGACAACCTCAACAGTGCAAGTCAGGCCAGGCTGCTTTCCGTTGCGGCCTGAAGCCGACGGCGAGGATCTCTGTCGACATCAGTCGATCGCCTCCACCCCTTCCTCCTTTAGCCGCTCGATCTGGTCCTTCATCTCCTTCAGCCGCTCGGCGGAATGTCCGTCCATTGGCTGACCTCGCCGATAACGCGGAGTGGCTCGCGCGACCGGTAGGACTGCGTGGGGTTTCCAGGGAATTTCCTGTCGGTCAAGTTGGGATCATCCACGATCTCCCCGGTCGGCTCGACGATGTAGATTCTCTCCGCGCCGTCGCCGTGTGCCAGCTCTGCGCCCCAAATGGCTGCTTCCAAAGTACCCGTGAGATAGAGCCAGGATGCCTGAGCCCGCCTTCCGTAATTGGAGCGAAAACCGGCAGCGATCAGGTCCCCCGGCTTCAAGTCGGCCCGGGTGCCGTGGTAGGACAGTCTCGTTCCGCTCATTGAAAAAACCTCGAAAATGATCCTGGGCTCGCGCGCTCAGCAGCAGCGCCTGGCGTAAGTTTACGAAGCGAAAAGAGTTAAATTTTGGCCGGTCAGCGCTTACAGTTCGGTCGAGCTGAACCGCCGAATCAAAAGAGTTGAGAATGCAATATCGAGCCTGCATCGTTGATGCGAATGGTCGCGAGAACTCCCGCACGTTCGCCTGTGCCAACGACGAGGACGCCATCGTCTGGGCGAGGCAGATGCTGCACGGCAATTCAGTCGAGCTCTGGTGCGGTGAGCGACTGGTGAAGCGTTTGCCGGTTTCAGAGGACAGCCGCGCCGTAACGCATGAGGTGCATGAAGGTCGAATGGTGCCAAAAGCAAAAGAATGAGCTACCTGCGAAACCGCTATGGAGCCGCGATGCTAACCGTCTCCTCAATGATCCTCAATTCGTCGCCCTCGCCAGCCAGGATTGCGCTGTAGTAGCCGCGGAAAGGCTGATCGCCCACTTTGGCCTGCCATTCTCCGACGTTAAGTATGAACGATCCTTCTGTGCGAGATACGACGCGCCTGACGGAGTAGTCGTGCAGTCCTATCTTTAGGGCTTCTTGAAAACTGCGCCGTATGGCATCGCGACCCTGGAAGATTCCGCTAGGAGTAACTCTGATTGCATCCTCGGCGAATGCTGCCGCCATTGCGTCAACGTCGCCTCGGTTGTACGCGGATGCGAAATTCTTCTGAAAATTGGCGCTCGCACTCTCGGCGGATAGCTTCTCTTGGGCACCAAGTGACGGGGATACAGAGAGCATGAAGGCGACCGTGAACAAGGTTCTCAGCATCAATGGCTCCGTGTCAGTAGTTGCAGCTCAGGCCGACTTGAGTACCCTGATGCGATCGCCGGTCTGATGGTTGATCTTCTCGCTGAGGTCGGGTCAACGAGACCGGAGGGGTGACGAGGCAGAGCTCAAGAAGCCTGGTTCACGCGGGGGCTGTTGGTCATGCTGCGTTTCCCCGGGGGCTCCGCATCAAGACGAACGGAGGTCCACGGTTCCCTCCGGCCGCTGTTCGCGCAATCAAGTCCTGTAGCGGCCACTCGACGCCACACACGCTCGTGGCCCTCGCCGAGGCGAAACACGGCATTGCCATCATCCCCTCGCAGTTTCGTTTGCGAAACCACGACCTCCGGATCGTGGGCCTGACCTACAACCGCAAGCCGCTCCGAGAAGGCATGATGCTGTTGTGGGACAAGCGCCGTCCTCTTCCCCGTTACGCGGACGCTTACAGTAAGATGCTGGCGGAACACGTTCGTCGGGTCTTCCCGATCACGCGTCCTTCCGACGTACTTCGCTAAACCGAGGTACTGCACGTCGCAGCCAAGCGGCGAATGTCGCGATAACGCGTCCGAAAAACGCTTTGGTTACTCAGGTAAGAAGGTGGAACCTCAACAGCGAACGAATTTGCGGACGGCACATATTTAACTTATGTTAAGTGGGCGCGAGGATAAATTGGAGTGATCCAATGCGCGATAAACATCTGCTTTTCCATGTTTGCGGGATCAAGAGACGCTTATTCGTGTCCGGGCAGGCACCGAGTTGTCTGCCAGACTGGTCGAGCGCTCCGAAGAGCAGCTACGCGTTTCCTCGATCTTCTAAAAATTGAAATCCCGAAGGTTTGGCCGCTTACGGGCTGAAGGTACATCTGAGCGATCTTCGTTCTCCATTCGTCCGCCTGTTTGTTACCTGGCTGCAAGCGCCACCGCTTCACCGAAGGCTGCGATGGAGTGATGCTGCAGGACCACGGTAAATGCGCAAAACCTAATCTGAGCAAATCCGGTCACACGCTCGCGCGGCGGTCTGATCGGGCCCGATAAGCCAACAAAGGTCACGGCACTTGCTGTTTGTCCCAGGTCGGGCCACGCTTCGTCTGTCTGGAAGATCGGTGACAATGGGAACGCTGCATGCAGCCGATTACGCAATACGCCAAAAGCGGCGACGTTCACATTGCCTACCAGAACTTCGGTTCGGGCCCAATCAACGTGGTGATGGTTCCGGGATTTGTGTCAAACGTGGAGAACTACTGGGAGCAGCCCGACTTCGCGCGCTTCCTTCGTCGCTTGAGCAGCTATGCTCGGGTAGTGACTTTCGACAAGCGTGGCACCGGCGGCTCCGACCGCGTTTCAGAGCTGCCAAGCCTGGACATTCGCATGGACGACCTCCGCGCGGTCATGGATGCCGCAGGTATGGAGCAGGCGGCCCTCCTCGGGATCTCGGAAGGCGCGCCCCTGTCCGTACTGTTTGCAGCGACCTATCCCGAGCGTTGCCGGGCGCTGGCACTATACGGCAGCTTTTCTCGCTTCTCTTACTGGTTTCCAAGCGACGAGGCGCTTGCAAACTTCTTTGGGTATGTCGAGAAAGCCTGGGGTAGCGGCGGCAGCATCCAACGGTTTGCGCCGTCGCGCGCCAACGACATTGGGTTCCAACAATGGTGGGGTCGAAACGAACGCCTCGGCGCCAGCCCATCCGCAGTGACCGCCCTGATGCGCATGAACAGCCAAATCGACATCAGCGGCATCCTTCCAGCAGTCCGGGTACCGACCCTTGTGCTTCATCGCACGGACGACCAGGTCGTCGACGTCGCCGGCGGGCGAGATGTAGCCGCCCATATTCCGGGTGCCAAGCTCATCGAGTTTCCAGGCATCGATCATATCTTCTACGTCGGCGAGGGCGCAGAAGCCATCTCAGACGCGATCGAGGAGTTCCTCACGGGCGCGCCCGCGCGCATCGAGGCGGATCGCGTGCTGGCGACCGTTCTGTTCACTGATATCGTAGGCTCGACGGAGAAAGCCGCAAGCCTCGGTGACCTGCGCTGGCGCAATCTGCTCGACGACCATCATACAACGATCCGCCGCGTACTTGCGCGTTTCCGTGGCCGCGAGGTGAAGACGACCGGCGATGGCTTTCTTGCTACTTTTGATGGTCCCGCGCGTGGCGTCCGCTGCGCTTGCGCCATCGTCGATGAGATCAAGCTGCTCGGCATCGAGGTCCGCGCCGGGCTTCACACAGGCGAGTGCGAAGTAATCGGTGACGATGTTGGCGGTATTGCTGTTCACATAGGCGCGCGGGTTGCGGCACTTGCTGGTCGAAGCGAGGTCTTGGTCTCGAGTACTGTCAAAGACTTGGTAGCAGGTTCTGGCCTGCGCTTCGACGACCGCGGCGCCCAATCCCTTAAGGGTATCCCCGGTGAGTGGCGCATATTCGCAACTGAACGCTAGAGAGATCTCAGGTTGACTCATCGTTTGCGAGGCGGCGGTGACCCCGACCCGGCGCAGTGGCGCGAAGAGGTTTGGCGACGCAGTTTTCCACTTCAGCGACAAGTCGGCATCTGCTCATTCATAGTCTCAGGTCCGAGCGTTCGTCTTGGGCCTCGCGTGGCCGCGACTGCGGCGATCGTCGCCTTGGGCGGCGTAAGCACGGTTTTGTTAGTCACCGGCACTTCTGCTCTGGCGCAGCGATGTCGTGCCCGCCGTTTTGCTCAAATATTGGATTTCGTCGTCGCTTCCTCATCCGGCGGGATTGCCTGAACTATTTCAGCCGAAATTCCAAATTCATCGACAAGAATTTGGGTTCGCTCCGCTAGAGTGATTTCCCGTTTACTAACGACGTTGTCGCAACTTATCTCCGTTCGGGTAAGACGACCAAGATTGAGAATGCGATCTGGAAAGTGACGACCGATAAATATCGCCTCGTTGAACGGCGAACGCTTCCGATCTCGCAAGGCGGACAAAGCGTATTGTGCCATGAATACCAAGTGGTCGACGGGTCCAGGCTTGAGATCGAGGCGTGTGATCATTGGCACTTGACGGTTTGAACCAGGGTACCACTGCACGTCAAACTCTTCTCCGCGAGGGACGGCTTGTACGTCGTGAATACCTCCTCCCGTTTTGGCAAACCGGCCCACAATCAACGGCAACGCCGAGAAGGCGGCAAGCTGCGCATCGACCAAATACTCAACGTCGGCGATCCGGACGAGCACTGTGCCATGATTCCCCTCGTGTTCGATGCCTTCCATCATCACTGAGCCCAATATTCGCCGCGCATCAAAGCCGATGGCGCACAATAGTGAGCAAAGGGCACCATTGGTCGGGAAACAGGTGCCCCCCGTTCCATGTTCTAACCAGTTCTCAAAGAACTCGGCCGGTTCTCCGCCAGTCACCGGCTGCGATTTATTACTCGACAGCCAGATACGTTTCTGAATGTTGTCATTGGGTATGTGGCCGGAATATGCAGCGTAGATCTGGTTCAATCCGGTGAGATCGACCCTTGGCCTGCTTGGCAGACCCAACTTCGACTTCACGGCGTTCAAGAGTTCAGCCGAGATCATGATGCGCACTCCTACGACTGCGTTCACTCACTCTTTGAGTAGCACGTCCGTCAAATGGGGTCGCGAATCTCGTGGTTGCGACCCCGTCTGATCTGGCCTCGGCCGTTCCGCTGGCTCTAAGCCTGTCGAAAGTCCTGCTGGCGGACCCAGGTACATCGGGTGGGGTCATCGCCTTGAGATGCCCCACGTACTGATGCGACCGTCTGTGACGAAATCGAAGGGATTGAACTTATCAGTGGTCCCGCAAAGCGGGACCAACACTGGTGGTGCCGTGGGGCAGCACTGTGCTGCCTCTCCAAGATCAAGATACGGATTTGTGGACCTGCGCGGGCGGGCGACCCTGCCGGGTTGTCCTACATTCTTTTAGATCCTGAATCCAAGCCGACCGGACCGGGAAAACTTGGAACTTCTCAGCCCAGCGTAGGTTGTGCCCTGCACCTACGGGAGGACGATTATGAACAAGAAACTTCTTCTTCTGCTAACGGCTGCCTCGCTTCTGGCGGGTCCGTCGTTTGCGCAAAACCCGCCGGCCACTGATCGGCCCAACAATAACGCGGTCAACAGTTCCGGTCAGAACAATTCCAACAAGCCGGTCGCTGGCGCAAACAGTTTCACCGAGGGCCAGGCCAAGGCGAAGATCGAGGACGCGGGCTACACCAACGTCACATCCCTCAAGAAGGACGACAACGGCGTTTGGCGCGGAAAGGCCAGTAAAGGCGGCACCTCGACCGATGTCAGTCTGGACTTCCAGGGCAACGTGAACGCGGCGAAATAACCTGCGCCCACCAAAATTGAGAGGGATTCAAGATGACCGTCACGATTTCACGTCTCTACGATAACTACTCCGATGCGCAGCGCGCGGTGACGAGCCTGGAGGCCGCGGGCGTGCCGCATTCGGATTTGAGCATCGTCGCGAACAATTCCGACAACTGGTACAGCACCGACAAGAAGGTCGATCGAGATCGAGATGGGGTTGATGATCGGGCTGAAGGTGCGGCCACGGGAGCGGGCGTCGGCGCAGGGCTCGGTGGCGCGGCCGGCTTGCTCGCGGGCCTTGGCTTGTTGGCTATACCCGGCCTGGGCCCGGTCGTGGCGGCCGGATGGCTTGCGTCGACCGCGCTGGGTGCCGCAGCTGGTGGCGCTACGGGCGGGGTGGTCGGCGCGTTGACGCAGGCTGGTGTATCCGATGAGGAAGCTCCGCTCTATGCCGAAGGTGTGAGGCGCGGCGGCACGCTGGTTTCAGCGCGTGTGCCCGACGCGGACCGCGCGCGATACGAAGCGATCCTGAACCAGTCTGCAGTCAATCTGCGCGACCGGAGCGCAGCCTGGCAGAAGGCCGGCTGGAAGACTTACGATCCCTCCGCTCAGCCTTATGGTGCGGAGGAGGTCCGGAGAGAACGGCAGCTCTACGGCACCGGAGTGCGATGAATTAGCCGGCGGCCCGCCCCAGGCGGGCCGCCCTTTTTCTTGCACGGTTACCAATCATCGAACCGAGGAGCCGAATATGAGCCGCGGAATGCCATCGATGACCGCCCTGTTGGGTATGCTCGCAATCGCCGGTTATCAAAATCGGGACAAGTTGGCCGACATGTTTCGCAGTGCGACCTCCGGTCAGCCGGCGGGTGCCAAGGATTCCCTGAGCGGCATGCTCGGCAACCTTGGTGGCCTTGTGGGGGGCGGCGGCGTGGGTTCGCTCCTGAACGGAGGGATCGGCGAGTTGCTCGAGCACTTCAAGCAGAACGGACAGGGCGAGGCGGCTCAATCCTGGATCAATCAGGGTCCAAATCGGGAAGTCACCCCGCCCGAACTCCAGCAGGCTATCGGTCCGGACGTCCTTCAAAAGCTGGAGCAGCAGACCGGCTTGTCGCAGCAGGAGATCCTCGACCGATTGTCCCGAGAGCTTCCGACGGCCGTGGACAAATACACGCCTGATGGACGTCTTCCGGCTCCATCGGCGGGATAATCACAGCGATAGAGAGAGACATGGGCATTATCTGGACGATCATCATCGGCTTCATCGCAGGCATCATCGCGAAGTTCATCATGCCCGGCGATAACGAGCCCTCGGGTTTCATCCTGACCACCATCCTGGGAATAGTGGGCGCGTTCGTTGCGACCTATCTTGGCCAATC
>NZ_JBVVOU010000060.1:0-15384 GCF_055807635.1 Bradyrhizobium sp. Kon56
TACGAGACGTCGTCCGGCCGCAGTCTCCTGCTTAGCGCATCCGAGCGCGATCTACCGCGCCTTGGACGAGTTGAGGGGCTTGAAGGCGCTGCCGATGTGCCGAAGGAGAGACTGACGTCCTTCCTAGCCTATGCTATCTCGAAGGCTTCTGCAGAAAAATGGGTCTCGAGGCTCAATGAAGCCGATGTCGGTGCCGCCATTTGCGAGCGTATCGCGGTCATACGGTCGAGGCATTCGAGGCTCGCGGATGGCGCTCCGGGAACCGAACAGGGCAGCTACGCCTTCTCGACGTTTCGTGACCATCCGAGCGGGCATGTTGTAACGCAAGTTGATCACTACGCGATCCGGTCGGCTATCGGAAAAGTCTATGCGCTGCCTCCCGCGGAAAAATACAGCGCTTCGACGCGGCAAGTTCTGCAGGGACTGCAATACTGCGAAGCCGAAATTGACGCGCTGTCCGGCGCGATGGTCGTAAGTGAAAGCTGGAGCACCGAGTATTTACCCAGCTGAGGAGAAGGATAATGCGCGCCATGCAACCGAAACGCCCGCCCGTTAACAGGGATGAGAAAAGTTGGAACTTATCGGATCCATAAAGTGAGACATGAAACATCAGGTGCCTGAAAAGCAAAGCTGGCTTCTGAAGCTCTGCTGGCACCACCAAGCGGAACTGAAGCAACTTACGCTCGGGACCAAGAAAAGCACTGTACGAAGAGATTATTATCATGATCGCTGATCAAGCAGCCGGCAGACCGGAGACATCACGAGACGTAGCCTCGCAAGACCCTGCTCGTCGGCCGCTCCACGGGATCCCTGTGGTGGACCTCACGCACGTCTTGGCTGGCCCGCTCTGCATCACGATCATGGCTGACTTGGGAGCAGATTTCGTGAAGGTCGAGAGACTTGGCGCGGGGGATATCTCGCGCCAGGCGGAGCCCCTTCGCGAACGAGAGAGCTATTATTTTGCCGCTCTTAACCGCAACAAGCGCAGCTTGGCCCTTGATCTGAAGCGAGATGCGGCGAGGCACGCACTTGAAAAACTGGTGCAGCGAGCGGACGTTCTGGTCGATAATTTCCGTCCGGGTACGCCCAACTCGCTCGGTTTCGGTTACGATCGTCTTTTGGAGCTGAATCCTGGACTTGTTATCTGTTCTATCTCGGGTTTTGGACAGACTGGTCCACTGCGAGACTACAAAGCATTCGACCTCGTAGCTCAAGCGATGACGGGGTTGATGAGTCTGACCAGAGAACCAGGAGGGCCTCCGCCATGTATTCTTATCGGCGATATTCTCTCTGGTATCTATGGCGCTGTTGCGATCACGTCGGCTTTGGTCGGGCGCAAAAGTGCGGGACTGTCAAGGCCGTTGGTAGCGCCATTCACATCAACGGCGCTCCAGTCCCGGGTTCTGCAACTCCCGGACCGATGCTTGGAGAGCATACCGAACAAGTACTCGCAGAACTCGGTTACGACTCCGCTCAAATTGCGCGCCTTCGGACCGAAGGCGCGATCGGATCGTGATGTTACAGGAGTCGAGCAAAGTTTTCACGCTCGTTCAAGGTGGAGAAATGGATCAAATAATACCGCCGTTTCAGGCAGTGATAGCGCTCCGTGCACGATCGGCGATATCGCACGCGATGGACCATAAACCCGCTGCGGTCGCGGTCCAGTTGTATTTTTCACATCCACCATGTAGAAGGCGAGCGCATTGTCAGGCGACGCGCCGCCGTCGGCCAGCAGCGGTCGTTGAGCGGAAGTACACGATTCTATAAGTGCCACTATTACGGCAGGTAGGGAAGCTCGTAAGCGCAAAACGTGCGGCGCAACTACAACCCCGAGAGTTGCGGTGATCCCGGGCTTGCGGGACACCAGAATTTCGGTCTCGCTAGAAACTTCGCGTGCCAATGCTTTCGCACATAATGCTACGCGCGGCTCTTTCGAAGAATGTTCCCGAATGAGCGCGCTGAGAGCAGGCGTGTTCTGTCGAACCAGTATCGAAAATATCCGTCGCCCAGCGCATGGCGTACTTTTGGGAGAACAGCTATGAACGCTGTAGGTTTTGAATCGATCAGAACAATCCCTTACGCTTCGTTTTCTCCGAGCGAGTACAAAGGCCGGGTCGAACAAGCTCGGCGTTCGATGAAAGAACCTGCCATTGACGCGCTTCTGGTAACCTCCGAACACAATTTGCGATATTTTGTTGGCGAGCCTAGCACGACGCCGCAGCAGCAGACGCCGGCCGCGATTTCTTCTTATTCTTTCGACCGATCAGGCTGTTGCAGTCGTGCCCGAGGGGACGACCAGTTTTATAGAGAAAGGACCTGGGTAAAAGATTGCCGTAGCTGGCCCAGTCCGAATCCGAAGGATGAAGTTGTGTCCGCGCTTGCCGGAGCATTGCGCGAGTTGCTGCCAGAGCATGCCAGGATCGGCATAGAGCTCGGCACGGAGAGTAGGCTTGGCTTCCCTGCGGGAGATTTCTTGCGCGTTGCGGATGCGATCAAACCTCGGACGTTTGTCGATGCATCGGATCCGATTTTCACGCCCTTGCGAATGATCAAGTCTCCGTTAGCCCGTCTTCGCGGATTGGCGGGTTTTGAAGAGACCCGCTCGTTACAAATCAAAGGGTTAGATCAAAAGGTCTTCACTACAGCGGCTGGCCTGGCTGACGTCGGCCGTGGTGATCCTGGGCGGCGGCTGCGGTGGCAGACGGAGCTTGAGCTGGTCGATCAGGAGTCGGAGTTCAGGCTCCGGGTGGGTGTATCGGGTGAGTAAAATCTCACGGCCGTCTGTCGTCGGCAGAATGGACATCAATCATCTGGACGGCGGCGAACTTGCCGAGCGCGCTACGTGCGGTCAGTCCGGGGGCCAGGGCATGAAGGCGACGGGTCAGTGTGATCTGCATGCAGTAAGCCAGGAACGCGATGAAGATGTGGGCTTCGATCCGGGTCTCGTCCTGGTGGAAGACCGGACGGATCGCCAGATCGCCCTTGAGATTACGGAACGCCTCTTCGACCGCGACGAGCTGCACGTAGTACTGCCGTAGCTGGGCGGGATCGTTGTCGGTGAGATTGGTGCGCAGCAGATAGCGGCCTTCGCGTCGTCGCGTCTTTTCCAGTTTGTTGCGGTTGAGCGCGAAGCTGAAGCTCGGACGCTCCTTGTCGATTTCAACATCGACCGAACTCCATGCGGCCGGTACCTTGGATCGCGCGCCACCGAGTTTCATCAGCAGCTCTTCGCGCGCGATCTCCATGGCATCGATTTGCTTGAGCCGCTTCCACAGCCATTTCATCTGCCGTCGCCGCATCGCGCGCTCTTTCGTGACGCGGTCGACGCTCTGGGCAAAGACGTAGAGCTCGCCGTCCTCGGCCAGCAGCTTGACCTGCACGCCCTCGCGCGCGTCCTGCCAAGGCTTGCCCACGAGGTGCTTTTCCAGCCGGTCCAGCCGCCCCTTCGGCGTTCCCACCAGATACTGCACCGGAGGATCGCTGTTGCGCATCTCGGCCAGCACAGCTTCGGTCGGCACGCCGCGATCCATCACCCAGACCCGCCGCGCCTTGCCGTATTGCTGCTCGATCTTGCAAAGGAACATCCGCAGCGTCTTGCTGTCGGCGGTGTTGCCGGGCAGCACATCGTAGGCCAGCGGCAAGCCGTCGGGCGTCACCACCAGCGCGATCACCACCTGCGGACAGTCCGGCCGCTTGTCGCGGCTGTAGCCGTGGCGGCGCTTGGCGCCTCCGGCAGGTCCGAGGCATTGACCTCGAAGTAAGTGCTGGTCAGATCGTACAGCAGCACGTCGAAGTCGGCGTTGAACAGATCGCGCCAGCGCCCGACCAGATGCGCAAACAGCGCGTCCTTGTGCTCAAGCAGCAGATCGTGGCAAGCGTAGAGCTTGTGTTCTTCCGCCAGGCCGAAGTCGGCACCCAGCAGGTCCGCCATCGCGCTGTTGCCGAACCATTGCCGGTGCAGCCGCCACTCGCTGCCCGGCGCAATCAGCCGGTAGGTGGCGAGAACCTGCAGGATATGATCCCGGCGCGTCTTCTTGCGGCTCGGCGGCAGCCGTTCGGCCCAGAACCGATCAAGCTGAAGCTCCTGCCACAACTGCCCGGCCAGCCAGCAGGCGCCCCATTGCCGCGGACGACGAAGCTGCATCTCGGACAGGCGAAGCTGAACGATGGATGCATCGCCCGTGATCGTCTCGCACCGATCCTCCGGAAACAACGCAAGCGTCCGTGCGCGGCCGGCGTTCTCGTCGAACACCTCAATTGCCTTGCGCCACGCCGCCGCTTGCGAGGAATTGATCTCGCCGAGATACAGCACATGCCGCTGCACGACACGGCCATCATCGAGGCGCTTGTTCTCCACCACGTTCCAGTAGTGGTGCGTCTTGCCCTTCTTCTTTCGCTCGGTGCGTCGCAGGAACATGGCGCGACGAATCTATGCGCGATCGGCCGCGCTTGGGAATCGGCTAGGTCTTCACTACAGCCATTTTTGGCCGAGACTGAATACGCCATCCTCGATAGATCAATCACTTAGCCGCGCAAAAAACTCAAAATCCGCGTTTTCGAACGCAAATCCGCGAACTCGGGTTAGAGGTCGACCGAGTTCGGACTGTATGCGGGCTTGTTTCAGAGGCATTTGAGAATCTGACACCAAAGCTCCGTCTGGGTATGACGGAACGAGAGGTGTGTCGCTTGTTCGAGGCCGAATGCTTCAGTCGCGGTGTCGAGAAGACGAGCAAGATCGTGGGTGTTTCTGGCCGCGGGGGCTATACGCGGCCCTACGGTGTTCCGAGCGACAAAGTTCTGTCGAATGGAGACCTGCTGTTTATTGATGGTCGGCACCCATGCCCGCGGTCAGGTTAATCACCGGATTCAGATGCGAGCTCCGAATGCGCCGCACTCCCTCCCTATACAGCGCCGGATCCCGCGAGCCCCGACGGATAGCACGATCACGCACGTGGATGTGCACCACTGCGGCCCCAGCTCTCGTCACCTCAATCGCCCAGTCCCCTATCTGCTCCGCAGTCACCGGTACATGTGGACTACGCTCCACCCCGTTGCCAGCGCCCGTGACGGCGCAGGTGATGAACACTTCAGAAATCATCTCAGCTTCTCCGTTCTCTCAAAGTGCCAAGCCAGATCGAGTGGTGTAGATTTCACCTTATGGTGTTCGCCGGTGTCGAGCGTAAGTAGCGTCAGACCGTTGACCACAAGTCGAGAGGGTGCCATCGGCTAGTCCTTGGCAATAGGCCACTGTGAACGACCTTGTGGCGACAGTCGTCATCCCAGCAATCGACGTGCCACCCGCGGAACGCCATGCGCCACTTGCCTAGCGAGGGAAAACGCGTGCAGGTTACAGGTTGTTGTCGGAATGAGATCACGGGCTGTCAGAGTTCCGACATGGCCGCAGTGAACCGGACCGGCTGGCATGACACGATAGCACCGTCCTGCCGAGTTGCTGGCCGATGACGCTCCTTAGGGGATCTCGGAGCCGACGTGCTCGATATCTTCTTCGGCTTAAAGGGTTGCTGGCCTGGGGTAGTGAAAGACCGGCTGCGGCTTTCGGCTCGCGGTGATTTTTTCAGCACCGCATCTTAGGTCCACAACGGGTCGTGTCCCGAGGTCGCAAGCTCAGATCAATAGATTCGCGTTTTAGTCGAATAGACATGCCAGGTCTTTTCGGGTCAACAGGCGATACAGCACTCGCGCAAGCGCTGAAAGGCTGAGACGAGCCAAGGCCCGGAGCGATCCCGAGCAAGTAGTGAAGGGCGGATCGACGCCGCCATGAACGCCTTCCAAAGGATGCGACCCTGGAGTTCGCCGGGGTGGCGCGGGTGACCTTACTCGGTATCAACCGTGCGGCGCATCTCCCCTCCGCATCAAGAGCACCCGAGGCTTGCCGAACACCATCAGAAATGCGTCTATAGGCGCGTCACATCATCTCAGAGGATAGGGCTTTCCAGTTCTTTTGGCAAATTGCTCCAAGATGCAGTCGCATAGCCGCTCCATGTCGTCGGCCTCATGCTCCGCTGTAATGCACACCCGAATCCCGGCGGCGCCCTGCCCTACTGTTGGGAAGAACGTGACCAAGGTATAGAAGCCGCTAGCGAGAAGTCCTCTCGCGATTGCAAGCGCATTGGACTCCGATTCAACAGTAATCATTCTGATCGGAAGTGAATTGCCTTGCCCGGCAGTTGCGACGCGGCGGTCAAACAGATCGATGCGTTGCGCCAGTCGCTCCTGTCGCTGCCTAAGTTCTGCAGAGCGGTGAATTTTGCACGACGCAAGCGCCGCGCCAACCGCCGCTACATTAGGTGCCACCGAACAGGCGTCGGGAATGGAATGCAATCGAAACAGCGCTTCTTGGTCGGCCGTCCCAAGCATTAACATTCCGCCCGATGCGCCGAATCCGTTCGCCAGCGATCCTGTTATGATGGTACGATCACCGAGCACTTCCGGAAGCTGAGGTCGAGCGAATCCCTCGCCTTGGCTTCCGAAGGTCGATAAGCCGTGAGCATCGTCGATATAGAGAAAGAGCCCATAACGTTCCTGGAGCTGGCGCAGTTCCTCGATCGGCGAATAGCCTCCCATCCAGTAGACACCCTCGCAGACATAGGCAACTACTGGATTTTCGCTGCACAAGCGTTCGAGAGCGCCGATGTCATTGTGGACGATTGTTTTCACCCGCGCGCCATCAGCCATCAGCTTCTGACAGGTTAGCGAGATACGCGCAAAGCTATCGAACACGACAACCGGCTTCCTCCCGCGCGTCAATTGACCCGAAGCAAGGATGGGCATCGCGACCAAATCAACGAGCATCACGCTGGAAAAGGCAAGCACTCGCGCGCAGAACATCTCGGAGAGGGTTTCTTCAAGCTCTCCTAAAAGTTCGAAATTCTGTTGCCTTCCGGCACAGGACGAATTCACCGACGGCTGCGCCTGGATCGCGGAGATCGCTCCAGCGACAATCGCCGGATGATTGTCGAGGCCAATGTAGGAACATCGCACGAAATCAATTAGGTTCCGAAGTTGAACTTCGCCACGAGCAATGGGGCGTCTGATCGTGGGAGGTCCGTGAACGGTGATGAGATCAGCTGGGAGGGCTGCATCGAAATAAGGGTCCGTGATCCGAAAGTGTTCGGTCGGGCGACCAACTTCCGAGGTAGCAACGCGCGGTTGCATTTCGTTCTCCATTTTGTCTATCGAGAGTAAGCAGCAGCCGCTCAGCTGTACCCGCTCGATAACGAGCTTTAACGACGTTGCCCGGAGGGGCAAATTCCGTACCAATTTTATGGGCAGCTCGATCAGTCCAGTAGTCAGCGAACTAGCTAGGGTCTGTACTCAAGAAGGATTCCCGCTGCGGCGGAGTTGTGATTCAAGACCTCCGAGTCGAAGGGGGTCTTGATAGGACAGAAGCTGTTGCCGGGTCGCGGGCGGTCGTCGAGGGCGGCCAGCGGGCCATCGGCCAGCGCTCGCTCGGCACTGCGCCTTAATCGCTTGTTCGCAATCAACCATCAGCACTGTTGTACTGGGACCTGCAGGACAGGATTCCGCTTCGTGATCAACATGCTCTTGGGATCGCTCACTAGTCATTAAGTACGCTCGCAACTGCGGCTGAACCAGAGCCGACCGCGAGAAGATCGGCCGAGACGGCGATTTCGGGATGCTTCACGATCACTCATCTCAGCGGTGGATCGCCAGGATAGTCATTTGGGACGTACAAGTAGCAGGAACGCGCCCGAACTGTGGCGACGAGCTGCCTTTAGCGCCAGCGCTTCTCCTCAGAATCGTAAGCGCCGGCAAGCGGGTCGCGCACTCCCATCAGCTCGCGTTTGAGCACTTTGTTGCTGGACGCGGTTCTAGGAAGCGCCGAAGTGAAGCTGATGTACCGCGGCACCTTGAACATTGCGAGGTGCGCACGAGCATGGTCGAGAATGCGCTGGACGCCGAGATTTTCTGGCGTAACACCATCCCTTAACTCCACGTAAATCTTCACCTCCTCACCGCGCTTCAAATCGCGAACCGGCACGGCGGCCACATCTGAGATTTCGGGGATCTCGCGGATCACCGCCTCCACCTCGCGCGCAGCGATGTTCTCGCTCGAGCGGCGGATCATGTCTTTTGTGCGCCCCACCAACCAATGAAAGCCGAGGTCGTCGCAGCGCATCAGATCACCAGTCTTGAACCATTCGCCTTCGAAGGAGGCGGCATTTGCGTTCGGCTTTTTCCAATATCCCTTAAAAAGCCCGCGCCCCCTCACCCACAGTTCGCCGATCTCGCCAAGCGGCGTTGGGCTGCCATCCTCGTTTGCCAGCCGCAATGCTCGAAAAGGCGCGCGAATCCCTACAGAGCCCGAGTCGGCAATTTCGCCAAACTCATTCGCCATTCGGGTGCCGAAGCCGATCTCCGTCATCCCGTAAGCTTCCTGCGTACGCACGTGAAACCTTTTCCGAAACTGGCGCACGGTTTCGGGCCCCCAGCCCCAATTCAGGATCTGCTTCAAGCATGTCGTCCCGTCTTCGTTGGCTGCCTCGGCTTCGCGCGCTATCAGCTCAGAACACTGGCACCACTCGATGCGATGCTCCTTGAGCCAGCCGATGAAGCGGGTCGAGCTGAGTTGCGGAGCAAGGTAGTGCGTGGCACCGTGTCGATACGACTGTAGAAGGTGCCATGGCCCATCGACATAAAAGAAAGGCTGCGCAGAGAGATATCTCTGGTACGGCCGCTCGTCCCAACTCGCCGCTTGGTACGAGAACACGCCCCAGTAATCGTGAGTCAACATGCAGCCCTTCGGAAAGCCTGTTGTCCCCGAGGTATACTGAATGTTCAACAGGTCATCCGGACGGATATCCTCGCTCACGAAAGTATCGGCCGCGCCCTTAAGTAATTTATCGAGGGTAGTGGCCGTCCTGTCAGAGGGCTGTCCCACAAGAATCGCTCGCTCTATTGCGAGATCTTGCGGCCAAGCCTTCATCGCGGTTAGTAACGACCATGCGGATTCGTCGACGACGACGAACTTCGCCTCTGCATCGCTGAGTACATATTCTATCTCCCTCGGCGTGTAGCGCATGTTGATCGGGACCATCACAGCACCAAGCTTCGCAATTGCGAACCACAGGATCGGAAATTCGATGCGATTGGGCAGCATCACTCCAATGCGATCGCTTTTGCGTACGCCGAATGCACGCAATGCGTGTGCATATTTGTTAGATAAGCGCTCCATCTCCGCATAGGTCGCACGCTGACCGCGGTCGAAAACGTCGATTGCGGTCGCTGATGCGTGCGTTTTGGCCCTACTTGAAACCAGCTGGCTGATCGTGATCGTCTCATATGCGGATTCCAGCGTCTCGATTTTGCGCATCACATTTGCGACCCGTTCTTGCAACTGGGCGGGCCTCAATTTTGTAGCAGTCATAATTGCACCTTGCATTTCAGACGAATAGCTAAGTCTGCCAACGGGCGTAACTTTGCATCTGACAGCTTGCCCACAACCATCTCTCGGCGCCGCAAGTGTCTGAGATTCGTGGCCGCGCCAGCATGCACCCGACGGAGACGACTACCGGTCAGGCGCGCCCCGAGTTTGACGCGCCACCGTGCGGCTCGTCACGCATTGAGGCCGAACAGCGGGTGAGAACGCAGGACCATACGTTGCACAATGTCATCTCTCGTTTAGCCCCCCGTATGGAGAGACGTTCAACCAATCAATGGCGCTTGCCAGCGTCACCTCTTTCAATCGTGATAGATAGGCTCAGCAACTAAGGTGTATTTCATCAACGACGATCGAGATACTACCAACTCTGGAGAGGAATGTTTTGAACATGCGGCTGCGTCGCGTTCTGGAGGCGCCCCAGCGATTAACTTCGTGCACCTTGATATCCGGTGTTCGCCTTAGGACCTTGAGCAGCGGACAGTCGCTGCATCAGCGGGTCCGTGAACTACCCCAGATATCAACCTCGTGTAAGTGCCTCATCCTGATCATGTATGCCAAACCTCATCCTGTTTCCGATTTGCTTGAGCAGGATCTTGAGTTTGCTTCTAAGATAGCGACTTATTGTTGTACAATGCGCCGAGGGGTTCGAGCCCGTCGCCATGTGGTCGATTTCGGCCATTGTGATCTCTGGCGCTGCAAATGGTCTGCAAACCGGGCTCGACCGAGCTCCTCTCGAACAGCGACTATGCGTACATCCACCTCCGACGAATCGCCTAGCCGACCTCGATAACATGAACCGTAGGATGATGTTGCGCAAAACGGTCGCTAGCGCCCACTTACTCGAGTTCGAGCCCCAGCAGCTCCGCACGCTCAACCGTTTCGGGTGCGGACATCGCCTGGAGGATCGCGGCATGAGTCAAGCGTGCGGGGGGAAGCTCCATCCCCTATTCAAACGGCAAGTCTTCGCAGGCCTCCGTGCCAAGCACGATGGCCTTCGCTCCGCCATATCTCCAGCGTTGGATCACCCGAAGCTCCATCCGCAGCGCCAATGGGTTGACAAATAGGCGGATCAGCTCACGCGCTCGGAGCGCGTACGACTCGCGTCAAGCGTGACTATCGCCAGTTCATCGTGACTCGACAACATCGCGAGCACCTGCACCAGCCTGCCAGGAGCGTGACGATAAAGGTCGTGCCTTAACGTCGTCAACGCCCTGAGCTGCCCTGTGAGAACTATGAGTGCGAATTCAACTGCCGCTGCAGCCCCCGCCGCGCGGGACGTGCCGGGTCTGGCGCCAGCTTCACCATCCCAGATGCGCCCGCCAGCACGCGCAGCCGGTATTCCAACTCGCGCCGGAGGAGCTGTCCAGAGCGCCAACAGCACTCCCATAGGCGTAGTTCGCGCATTTGTTGGCAAGGCCGCCAGCAAATCTGCACGGCCTTCCCGGAGCGGAGCGTAGGGTCCGCTGAGCTCGCGCATCGTCCTACTTAAGGAGGGACAAGCGTATGTACTACGCGCTGCGCCAGCGGACTGCTTGCGCCAATTGCGTCGGATTCCGAACATGGACATCTCAAACCGGACATGATCCGCTCGGCGCCTCTCCTGTCGGGTCACCTGTGCCGCCGGAACGACTGGTATTGGCGTCGCCGGTTGTCTACATAGAAACTCCCGCGTCGCGACTCGCACTGAAACTGTTGCTTTGGTCAGTGGAACGGGAAGATCGATACCCGACGAGACGCTAGCCTCGCGCGCCTTCTTAGTCTGCTCTTCCGAAAAGCGGCTGCGCTTCATGGCCTGGTCCGTGTCTTGGGCCAGAGCTACTGACACTGGATATCGGAATGATCTCCAACAATAAGTTCAGCTGGGGTGATGCCGTAGGGACGCGAGCCGGGTGCTCTGATCGGTTGCAAGAGTGGCATTTTTTTGTGTCTCCTCGCCCTTTCCAGACTTAAGGAGTTTCCGGGAGACCCGGCTCAGCGAGTCGAGCAGAAGTTAGTCTGACTGAATAAGCTTCTTCTGAAATTGGAAAGGTGGCCACGGCGTTCGGCGCCGTGCCGGCCCCTTCACGAGGGCCAATGTAGCCTCGGCCGAATGCGTTGATCTCGCTTGACGGCTTTTTCAATCCGGATTTTGCGGGCCGCTCACTTGGCGAGGCAACCTGTTCTGCTGCAGGAGAATTATGGCCATGGCTATGCCGCGGTAAGTTTTAGCACCCTTGGCTCGTATATATTTTGACTCCCGAAGCGCGCCGGTGGACGACTGCGGTCTTGGCCTCGATCAGGCCAGGACAGGACCACCCTTGTTCTCACGGGTTAGTCGCTACTCGCGGGGTCAGCCCGAATTCGAAAGCGAGACGGACATCTATGCGCATCGGTGTTGGGTTTAAGCCTTGACGGCCCTGCGGCTGACCATGTCTCGACCTGCGTTCGTCATATCCGCAACAACACAGCACATAAAATAAATAAAATATGCGCCTGCGCTGTAAGCTCTAGGATCAGCCGTTTCTTTGTAAGTGGATAGGCTTGAGATTCAGTCTACGTCATTGGCACGCCGCTTGCTCAGGATCGCCCGGTAACACGAGGTCAAAACATGAAGGCCGTCACCTCCGCTCGCACCCGACCGCTTCCCACTTGTGTGTGGAACCGCGATGGGCTCCGGCATCCCGAGAAAGTGACTGATGTGATACACAGCGTGCTGATGACCAAAGTCGCACGTCCCGCTGTGATCTGCTGGTGCGGGGCACTTTACCAGTCGCTGTTCGGCGAGTTGGCGACATTTAAGTCCTGGCCATTAGTGGACACCCGGGGGCGCTGTCGAGAGTCAATGCGGATAGTTCATCGGTCGTGGCACGGGTCAGTCGCGATCTATTCCTGGCCGGTTTCGCGTCGAACGAATAGCCTGTCAACGAGCCGTTCGCCGCGGATTCTGATGGATCGCCCCTATGCGTCCGCATCCATCGTTCACCCGTCCTGCCACAGCTGAACAGCTTGGTCCGGCGAAAAAACGCATCAACCTGGAGAATAGCCACCATGAGTGAAACAGCTTTGATCGATAAAGTCATTCCGCGTGCCGATGTCGCCAAATGCGCAGCGCGCATCGGCGCTGAAATTAGGAATATCAAATTGTCGGGCGATTTGTCGGACCAGACGATTGTCGCGATAAACGACCTACTGCTCAAGCACAAGGTCATCTTCTTCCGTGATCAAGCTCACCTAAACGCCGCCGAGCACGAGCGTTTCGCCCTTCGTTTTGGGAAGCTTGTGCCGCATCCGACGGTCGGTGCCGCCAAGGGAACGGCATCAATCCTCGAAGTTGATTCCACGCAGTTCCGGGTCGACCTGTGGCATAGCGACGGGACCTTCATCGATGCTTATCCCAAGATTACGGTGCTGCGAGGTGTCGTGATCCCAGCATTCGGCGGCGATACGGTTTGGTCAAATACGGCTGCGGCTTATCTTGATCTACCGCTGCCGCTGCAACGGCTTGCCGACGAGCTCTGGTCCGTTCACACTAACAACTACGGTGTTAGGGGCGCTAGCGAGGCCGATAAGAAGCACTATGACGAGGTCTTCACTAGCACGATCTATGAGACCGAGCATCCCGTCGTGCGTGTCCACCCCGAAACCGGAGAGCGCACGCTGGTGCTCGGCTATTACGTGCAGCGTTTTGTTGGTATACCGAAGTATGACGGTCAAAAGCTGTTCGATCTCTTTCAGTCTCATATCACCGCGCCCGAAAACACCGTACGCTGGACATGGAAGGAAGGCGATGTCGCCGTCTGGGACAATCGCGCTACGCAACATTATGCGGTCAACGACTACGGCGACCTGCATCGCGTCGTTCATCGCGCCACCATCGATGGAGAGCTGCCCATTGGCGTCGACGGCCGGTCCAGCGTAACGCGCCTCAAGGCGATCAAGGAACCGCCCGCGAGAGTCACATAGCGCGCTCGCAGTTTTCTCGGAGATCCGACCGCTGGTCTTCCTGCTGCGCCCGATGACGGGTTGCTCAGGCTTGAAGGAACAAGGGCTTTCAAACAGTCGCTCGTGAAGAACGCGGATTTCAGTCTGGCCTGAACTGAAGTCTGAGCGGTGAGCGGTATGAGGGTCTCAGCCACCGTATGAGGCGGCGGAAGTGGTAGCCGGCGGCGGCAAGGATGGCGTTGATGGCGTCGCCCCTGACGGTGCCACAGGTAGTTGCGGCCCATCCGGTGTTCGGATTTGAGTTGGCCGATGACCGGCTCGACGCCGGAGCGCGCGCAGCTCGCGCTTGATCTGTGGAGTTACCCGCCGCATTTGGCCTGAAATGAATACAATGAATACCCTGAACTTATACTCCGGCGGGGCACGCATCCAGCCGCGAGCGCAGAAGAGCGGCCTGTCCGCTGTCGCGTCGTTCATTGGGTCGCATCCTCGCCGGAGATTTTGTTACCTGGTGCGAGGAACAGCCAGCAGGTGAAGGGCGTCGTGCGCCCAGGCATGTTCTTGGCGCAACACGCCTTGACCTTCCGCGCAGCTCAAGAATCTCGTAGGCTGGGATGCAATACCCCCCCGTGGATTTGATCGGAACACTGGTCACGCCACACCCGTTGCACCAGTCCGTTACATCGTGCAGGCTTGCGCAAATGTACCAAACGCGCGCACTGGCGTGTCAGCGCAGACTCCGGCGGACCGCAGCGATATGCATTTTCGATCTAATGTCGAGGGCGGCCGCGCCAACGTGGACCGGATTGTCGCGCGCCATGGAAAACTGCCCCCTTTGGCGCCATGAGGAATTGCCCCCTCCTTTGGATCGCCAAGGAGAGAGTGAATGAAGCAAGAACGAATCATTGAAGGCTCGTCGTGGATGGATCCACGGGAGCAGGTAATGAAGACGCCGGATGACGTGGCGGAGATGTTGCGCCTAAGGGCGTGCGGGTGGGGTCTGAAGCGGATTGCCCGCCAGCTGGGCTGCAGCCATCACACCGTGAAGGACTACTTGGCGGCGGGCGGGGTGAAGCCGTTCAAGTCGCCTCAGCGGAAGAAGCAGCTCGACGGCCTTGAGGGCTGGCTGCGCGAGAGGCTCATTCGGCATCGCGGCGATGCCGATACCCCAAGACCTGTTGGCCGAGAAAGACTTGGCAGTTAGCCGGCGAACGCTGCAACGTGCCGTGCAGCCCAATCGTCAAGCGTTGAAGGCGGAGGCTTTGGCGACGACGCGGTTCGAGACGACGGCGGGCCGACAGTTGCAGATCGACTTCGGGGAGCGTCTGGTCGAGATCGGTGGAACGAAGATCAAAGCATTCGTGTTCGTGGCGACGCTTGGGCATTCGCCACGGCTGCTGCGCCGGGCGGAGAAGCAAGAGCACTGGTTCGCCGGGCTCGAGAGCACATTCACCACCTTCGGCGGTGTGCCGGAGTGGACAACCCACGCGCGCTCGTGGTGCGTCACGACGCAGTGAGCCGGTCGGTTCAATTTAATGACAAGCTCATCGCGTTCGCTAAGCATTGGGGCTTCCGTCCTCGCGCCTGCGCGCCGTATAGGGCGCGCACGAAGGGCAAGACGGAGAAATGGCGTCGGCTACGTGAAGAAGAACGCAATCGCGGGTCATTCATTTGTGGACTGGGAGGCATTCGAGGCGCATCTCGCCAAGTGGGAGCGTGAGGTTGCGAACGTTCGTATCCATGGGACGACCGGCGAGGCGCCGATCATCCGCTTCGCGCGAGACGAGGCACACCGGTTGAAACCGCTCAGCGGGCAGCCATCATTCGGATCGTTGCGCGAACTCACCCGCGTCGTTGTGCGGAATCCGAGGCAAAGCGGCCACCGATTCCGACGGAAGGCGGCCACCGATTCCGACGGAAGGCGGCCACCGATTCCGATCGAAAGCGGCCACCCTGTTGATAGTAACCGGCATGAGGGCCCCACCTCGCCGTCGCGAGGTTCGCCTGCGATACAGCTTGGCATGAGCTGATCGGTGGAG
>NZ_JBVVOU010000061.1:0-15377 GCF_055807635.1 Bradyrhizobium sp. Kon56
CGGAGATGAAGAAGCCGGAGCCCTCACCCGTGATCATCTGGCGGCGCTGGCGCGGCATGCCCTCCATGCCACCCGGGCCGCGGAAGCCGAATTGCCGCGAGAACTGGTCGAACGGCGTCGCCTCGTCCGAATCCATCCGGTTCTGTTGCAGCATCGCGCTCTTATCATTGTTCTGGTCGATCCTGACCCGCACCGAAATGACGGCGGGTTTGACCATGCTGACGAGGTCGCCGAAGCCCGGCGGTGTCGCGGCGGTCTCCGCGGCCTGGGCGGGCGCAATGAAGGAGGTCGCGCTGAACGGCGAAGAGCCGGGAGCAGTCGCCAGCACGGCCACGCCAAGCGCGGCCACGGTGCCGAGCAGCGCGAGCCGGCGCGGCCTCAGGACCTTGCGGGACGTTGTGGTGTCGGAATTGACGTGATCGCTCATGTCGATATGTCCATGTTGGGTAAGTCGCCTTGCACCCAACATGGTGGCCGCCACCTTACAGCGTCCCGTCCACGCGATTAAATCTTGGCAAAGTAGCCGGGCCGGCGATACGGCCAAAGGTCAAGGCTGCACGTTTGATGCAGCTCAACGCGGGCCATGCGCACCGTGGAAGACTGCGGCCACCGGATGATGTCCATCGGAGGCACGTCATGTACAAAGACATTCTCGTCCACATCCCCACCGAGCGGCCGATCCGCCCGGTGATCGACGGCTCGATCTCGCTCGCAGCGGGCCTCAACGCCCATCTCGATGCAGTTGCGGTTGGCTATGTGGCAACCAGTGCGGCCTATATCGTGGAGGGCGGCGCTGCGGTGGCGGCGGTGTTCGAGATGGAGCGCGAGAGTGCAGTGGAGCGGGCCGAGGCGGCGCTCGCGGTATTCAAGAGCAAAGCGATGAACGCCGGCATTTCCTACACATGCCACCCACTCGGGGCGATGCCGGGGGATGCGGTCGGCTTGCTCGGCGAGATGGCGCGGCTGCACGATCTCAGCATCGTGCTCCAGCCGGATCCGGCGCAAGGCTCACTCGACAACGATGTGCCCGGCGAGATCCTGTTCCAGGCGGGTGGCCCGGTGCTTTTCCTGCCCTACACCTTCCATGGAGCGTTCAAGGCGAAACGGATCGGCATCTGCTGGGATGGCAGCCGCCTCGCCGCGCGCGCTATGCGCGACGCCTCACCATTCCTGGCCCGCGCCGAGGAGATCGTGATCATTGCGATCAACGAAACAGATATGGTTCCCGAGGAAGTCTCGACGCGCAATCTGGCAAGGCATCTCGGCCGGCGCGGACTGTCGACCCGCACGGTCAACCTGTCGGCGGCGCGCTCTGACATTCAGCCGACCATGCTGTCGCTGGCAGCCGATGAGAACCTGGATCTTCTGATCATGGGCGGCTACGGCCATTCGCGTTTGCAAGAACGGTTCCTCGGCGGCGTCACCCGCGCCATGCTGGAAGCCATGACCGTCCCGACGCTGATGTCGCATTAATCGAGGGCTTATCCAGGTCGGGCCGGTCACAAGCCTTGTCGTTCGGGCTGACAACCGCGTCTTGAGCGGTGCCGGCGTTGGCAAGTTCAGGTCATATTCGAACAAGTTGGACCGTCACGCCGCGGCGGGTCTCTCCCACGCCGTGGCCTCGACGCCGTCCTCGTCTTGTTGCGCATTGCACGCGTCGAAATGCGCCTTGAGTTCGACTTCGGCGAGATGTTCGAAATGTTCGGCCTGGCCGAGCAGTTCCCAGCTCTGGAGCGGCCGGTAGGCGGCCTGCTGACGACAGAGGGACGCTAGCGCGCGGTAGCGACGTACGTTGTCCATGAGACCCTCCCTCGCATTCACAGAGCTTATTGCCCTTATTTGCGTCAGGGCGATGGCGGTTGTGCAAAAGATTTGCTGCGCCCGCCGCGCGCTTGACTCGCTTGTTTCTAGGCAAACGCGTATCGAGGCGAAAGTTCCAATCAGCGCGGACTCAACGCTTCGGACCTTACCGCAGGCCAAGGCTAGGGTTGTGGGTCATCCTCGTATATCTGCAGTGCAAAGGGGCACGCCCTGGCACACCCCAATTACGGTGCCGGCTCGCCCGCCTGTATCCGGCAGTCTACCGGATGAGCGCGGGCTCACCGGCACGCATTGTCTGCGCCGAACTATGTTGCAGCATCGGAACCCTGCCGGCTTCCGCAGCGGCGCGGATGGCCGCGATGTTGCCGGCATAGTCCGCACTGCTCTTGCCGCGAAACACGGCGGAGCCCGCTACAAGCGTATCGGCGCCCGCAGCGGCCACGGCGGCGGCATTGTCGCGCGTGATGCCACCGTCAACCTCGAGTCGGATCGGCCGGTCGCCTATCATGCTTCGAATACGCCCGATCTTCTCGAGTTGGGATTCGAGGAAGGACTGGCCGCCAAAGCCCGGATTGACCGTCATCACCAGGACGAGGTCGAGGCGATCGAGCACATATTCGATCGTGCTTTCGGGAGTCGCGGGACACAGGCTGACGCCGGCTTTCTTGCCGAGCGCGCGGATGGCCTGGAGCGAGCGATCGAGGTGCGGACCGGCTTCGGCATGCACCGTGATGACATCCGCGCCGGCCTTCGCGAACGCTTCGAGATAGGGATCGGCGGGCGCGATCATGAGATGCACGTCGAACATTTTCTTCGTCAGCGGCCGGATCGCCCTGATGACGTCCGCGCCATAACTGATGTTCGGGACGAAATGCCCGTCCATGACGTCGCAGTGAATCCAGTCGGCACCCGCCGCATCGATCGCCACGATCTCCTCGCCGAGGCGGGCGAAATTCGCAGCCAGGATTGACGGCGCGATGAGGATTTCTCTCGTCATGGCTTCGCACTCCCCTGCGCGTCCGCACCGCCGCTGAAGACGCGGCTCGCCAGGACGTCCATGGGATCGATCGTTTCGAGGTCGGCGATATCGAGCATGCGGTCGAGATCGGACACCAGCCGATCGGCCTGCCGCAGGCGGATGCGGTCGACGGCGTTGCGGATCGAGCGCGCATTGGAGAAGAACGGCTGGGTCCGACGTAGCGCGATGTATTTCTCGAACGCCTCGCGCGCCGCCGCCGAGAGGCGATAACCCCGTTCCTTCAGCATCAGCTCGGCGATGACGAGCAGCTCGGCTTCCGCATAGTCCGGAAAGTCGATGTGATGCGCGATCCGCGAACGGAAGCCGGGATTAGAGGCAAAGAAGCTCGTCATCCGCTCGCCATAGCCGGCAAGGATCACGACGAGGTCCTCGCGCTGGTTTTCCATCACCTGGAGCAGGATCTCGATCGCCTCCTGGCCGTAGTCGCGCTCGTTGTCGGGACGGTGCAGATAATAGGCCTCGTCGATGAACAGCACGCCGCCCATCGCCTTCTTCAGGATCTCCTTGGTCTTCGGCGCGGTGTGGCCGATATACTGGCCGACCAAATCGTCGCGCGTCACCGAGATCACCTGCCCGCGCCGCACGAAACCGAGGCCGTGCAGGATCTTTGCCATGCGCAGCGCGACCGTCGTCTTGCCGGTGCCGGGATTGCCGGTAAACGACATATGCAGCGTCGGTGGCGACGAAGCCAATCCCGCACGCTGCCGGATACGTTCGATCAGCAAGAGCGACGCGATCTGGCGCACGCGGCTCTTCACCGGCTTCAATCCGATCAGCTCCTGCTCGAGCTGCTGCAGCGTGCCCGTGATTCCAGCCTCTTCGGCCTCCTTGCGGAGATCGAAACTGGTCTCGCCGGGCTCAGTGGTCATGGCGTGGGGAACATCCAGCATCGGCACCTCGAAGAAAAGGGCTTCGCCGCGGGGGAGCGGCGAAGCAGTGGTCCGCCAAGGAAACGGAGCAGGGAGTGCTCCGCGCGGAGGAGAATGACTTAGGTTGGTGCGTGCGCGAGCTGCCGGCGCACGGTGGTGTAGCGGATCGCGCGTCCGCTCACCTCCTGCCGCACCAGCTCGAACTCGGCTTCCTGCGGCGGGCGGTTGACGATGAACGAGATCCGCACCGATTCCCAGCCATGGCTGGAGTCGAAGCCGCTGAGGCGGATGTATCGGTCGCCATACACTCTGCGGCATTCGGCGAGCTCCATCATCACGCCGGCGGCGTCCTGGAGATCGAACATCGGCAGGCCCCACATCTCCCAATAGGTGTTGCGGGGATGCGGATCGTCGGTGAACTCGATGTTCACCGCCCAGCCGTTGGTCAGGCAATACTGCACCTGCTTGGTGATCTGGTCGTCGGTCAGATCGGGCAGGAATGAGAAGCAGCCTTGGGTCAGCTTCATGTCAAATCTCCTCAAACGGTTTCGAGCGCGGTCGGCACGAAGTCCGGCGTGTCGGTGGATTCATAATTGAAGGAGACGTCCTTCCAAACCTCAAGTGCAGCTTTCAGCGGCGTACAGGTCTCGGCCGCCCTGGCCAGGATCTCCGGTCCTTCGTGGACGTAGTCGCGGCCCTCGTTGCGGGCGAGGATCATCGCTTCCAGCGCCACACGGTTGGCGATCGCGCCGGCCGCGATGCCCATGGGATGGCCGATGGTGCCGCCGCCGAACTGGAGCACGACGTCCTCGCCGAGCAGGTCGAGCAGCTGGTGCATCTGGCCGGCATGGATGCCGCCGGAGGCGACCGGCATCATCTTGTTCAGGCTCGCCCATGACTGGTCGAAGAACAGGCCGTGTTCGAGCTTGGCCGGGTTGAAGTCTTCGCGACAGACATCGTAATAGCCGCGCGTGGTGTTGGGATCGCCTTCGAGCTTGCCGACCACGGTGCCGGCATGGATGTGATCGACGCCGGCGAGCCGCATCCACTTGGCGATGACGCGGAACGACACCCCATGGCTTTTCTGCCGCGTGTAGGTCGAGTGACCGGCGCGATGCAGATGCAGGATCATGTCGTTGCGGCGCGCCCATTTCGCCATCGACTGGATTGCGGTGTAGCCGATCACGAGATCGATCATGACGATGCAGGACCCGAGCTCCTTCGCGAACTCGGCGCGCTCGTACATATCCTCCATGGTTCCCGCGGTGATATTCAGGTAGGTCCCCTTGGCCTCACCGGAGGCCGCCTGCGCCCGGTTCACCGCCTCCATGCAATAAAGGAAGCGGTCGCGCCAGTGCATGAACGGCTGCGAGTTGATGTTCTCGTCATCCTTGGTGAAGTCGAGCCCGCCCTTCAGCGCCTCGTAGACCACGCGACCGTAATTGCGGCCCGAGAGGCCGAGCTTAGGCTTGACGGTCGCGCCGAGCAGCGGCCTGCCGAACTTGTCGAGCCGCTCGCGCTCGACCACGATGCCGGTGGCCGGTCCCTGGAACGTCTTCACATACGCGACCGGGAAACGCATGTCCTCCAGCCGCAGCGCCTTCAGTGGCTTGAAGCCAAATACGTTGCCGATGATCGAGGCCGAGAGGTTGGCGATCGAGCCCGGCTCGAACAGGTCGAGGTCATAGGCGATGTAGGCGAAGTACGAGCCCGGCGTGCCCGGCACCGGATCGACGCGGTAGCATTTCGCGCGATACTTCTCGGCGGCGGTCAACCGATCGGTCCACACCACCGTCCAGGTCGCGGTCGAGGATTCGCCGGCGACTGCGGCTGACGCCTCGATCGGATCGACGCCCTCTTGCGGCGTGACGCGGAACAGCGCGATGACGTCGGTGTCCTTGGGCACGTAGTCGGGCTCCCAATAGCCCATGCGCTTGTATTCCATCACGCCCGATCGATATCTTTCCTTGCCGCGGACGGTTCCTGCATGTGCATTCATGGCTCTCTCCTGCTCTTCTCTCTCTGAATGATTAGGCCGCGACGGGCTCGCGGGCGTCGACGCGCGGATCGAGATCGCCGGCGCGGTAGCGCCGCGCCATCTCGCTCAAGGGAACGACCTTGATACCGCTGGCGTGGCCTGCGGTGCCGAACTGCTCGAAGCGCTCGCGGCAGAGCTCGCGCATCGCATCCATGGCGGGCTTGAGAAATTTGCGCGGATCGAACTCGGAGCGCGTTTGCGCGGCCACTTTCCGGAACACCGCGGTCATTGCCAGCCGGCAGTCGGTGTCGATATTGACCTTGCGCACGCCGCTCGTGATGCCGCGGACGATCTCCTCGACCGGCACGCCCCAGGTCTGCGGCATCTCGCCGCCAAACTGGTTGAACATGTCCTGGAGCGGCTGAGGCACCGAGGAAGAGCCGTGCATCACGAGATGCGTGTTCGGCAGCCGGCGATGAATCTCCTCGACCACCCGCATCGCCAGAATGTCGCCGTCCGGCTTGCGGCTGAACTTGTAGGCGCCGTGCGAGGTGCCCATCGCGATCGCGAGCGCATCGACTTTGGTAGCGCGGACGAAGTCGACCGCCTGGTCGGGATCCGTGAGCAACTGATCATGGCTGACCGTGCCTTCGACGCCGTGACCGTCCTCCTGCTCGCCGCCCCCATGCTCGAGCGAGCCGAGCACGCCGAGCTCGCCTTCGACGGAGGCACCGACCCAATGCGCGAGATCGACGACGCGGCGGGTGATCGCAACGTTGTAGTCGTAGTCGGCCGCGGTCTTGGCGTCGGCCTTGAGCGAGCCGTCCATCATCACCGAGGTGAAGCCATGGGCGATCGCGGACGCGCAGGTCGCCTCGTCATTGCCATGGTCCTGGTGCAGGCAGAGCGGGATGTCTGGATAGGTCCGCTCCAGCGCATCGATCATGTGCGAGAGCATGAGGTCGCCGGCATAGCTGCGCGCGCCGCGCGAAGCCTGGATGATGACGGGCGCGTCGACCTCGGCCGCCGCCTGCATGATCGCGATGCCCTGCTCCATGTTGTTGATGTTGAACGCCGGCACCGCGTAGCCGTGACTGGCGGCGTGGTCGAGCAGCTGACGAAGAGTGATACGGGCCACGACAAATCCTCCTGTTATTGCTTGCCGGCGCGGGCCATCGCCCGCCGGGCGGCTTCCGCAACGCCTTGCGGCGTGATGCCGAATTCGCGGTAGAGCACCGGGGCCGGCGCCGAAGCGCCGAAGCCGCGCATGCCGACGAATTCGCCCTCGGTTCCGATCCAGCGGTGCCAATCGCCGACGACTGCCGCCTCGATGCCAACCCGCGGCGCGGTGCCGAGCACAGCGGCGCGGTAATCCTCCGGCTGCTCCTCGAACAACGCGAAGCAGGGCGCGGAGACCACGGCCGCACGGACGTGCTCGGTAGCGAGCAGGCGGGCCGCCTCCAGCGCAATAGACACTTCCGAACCCGTTGCGATGAGCGTCACGTCGCGGCCACCGTCCGGCGAAACGATCAGATAGGCGCCGCGTGCGACGCGGTTCCTCCCGCGGACATCGCTGCGGAAGGTCGGCAGCGCCTGACGGGACAGGCACAGCACGGAGGGACGATTTTCAGCTTGGAGCGCGCAGTCCCATGCTTCCAGCGTCTCAACCGCGTCGGCCGGCCGGAAAACAAGCAGGTTCGGAATGACGCGGAGCGCTGCGAGATGCTCGACCGGTTGGTGCGTGGGGCCGTCCTCACCGAGGCCAATGGAGTCATGGGTCATCACATGAATGACGCGGATCCGCATCAAGGCCGCAAGGCGGATCGCCGGCCGGCTGTAATCGGAGAACGCGAGGAAGGTGCCGCCATAGGGAATGAAGCCCCCGTACAGCGCGAGGCCGTTCATCGCGGCCGCCATGCCATGCTCGCGGATGCCGTAATGGATGTAATCGCCGGCGAACGCGTCGCGCTTGACCGGGGTCTGCGCCTTGGCATGCGTCAGGTTCGAATGCGTGAGATCCGCCGAGCCGCCGACAAATCCGGGAATCGTCTCGGCGATGCCGTCGAGCACCTGTTGCGACGCCTGCCGCGTCGCGAGCTTCGGACGCTCGGTGGCAAAGCGCTCGCGCAATTTCGCCGAGGCCTGGGCATAGGCGTTCGGCAGGGCAACCGCCTTGCCCTCGATAAACAGGTCGCGCTGCTCGGGCGTCGCGCATTCATAGCGATCGAGCCAGGCGAGACGCTCGACCTGCCCGCGCTGCCCGATCATCCGCCATGCTTTCAGGATCGTGACAGGCACCACGAAGGGCTGATAGTCCCAGCCGAGCGTTCGCCGCGCCGCGGCCGTCTGCTCCGTGCCGAGCGGCGCGCCATGCGCCTTCTCGGTGCCCTGACGATCCGGCGCGCCGAAGCCGATGATGGTGCGGCAGGCGATCAGCGACGGTCTTGTGCTCTCACGCTCCTCGGCAATCGCCTGCGAAACTGCTTCGGGATCGTGCCCGTCAACACCGCGCACCGACCAGCCGGAGGCAGCGAAGCGCGCGAGCTGGTCATCGGAGGTCGCAAGCGAGGTCGGGCCGTCAATGGATATGCCGTTGTCGTCGAACAGCACGATCAGGCGGCCCAGCCCGAGATGCCCGGCGAGCGAGATCGCTTCCTGGCTGATGCCTTCCATCAGACAGCCGTCGCCGGCGATGACGTACGTGAAATGATCGACGAGGCCGTCGCCATGTTGCGCATTGGCCATGCGCTCGGCGAGTGCCATGCCGACCGCGGTCGCAATCCCCTGCCCCAGCGGACCGGTCGTCGTCTCGACGCCCGGCGTATGGCCATATTCCGGATGGCCCGGCGTCTTCGAGCCCCATTGCCGGAACGCCTTGATGTCATCGAGGCTGACGTCGCCGCCGGTGAGATGGAGCAATGCATAGAGCAGCATCGAGCCATGGCCCGCCGACAGCACGAAGCGATCGCGATCCGGCCAATGGGGGTGAGCCGAGTCGAATTTCAGGAAGCGCGAGAACAGCACGGTGGCGACATCGGCCATGCCCATGGGCAGTCCGGGGTGGCCGGACTGCGAAGTCTCGATGGCGTCGACCGCGAGGAAGCGGACGGCGTTGGCGAGATCGCTATGCGATACCGCCGTGAGGTCAGCGTCGGCGTGGACGGAGATGTTCATCGGATCCTCCCCTCGTTCACTTCAGGTTTCGCTTACGCTCGATCAGCTGCATGATCAGCGGCGTCAGGATCAGCTGCATCGCAAGATCGAGTTTCGCGCCGGGACACACGATCGAATTGGCACGCGACATCCAGCTTTGCGGCAGCATCGAGAGCAGATAGGGGAAGTCGATGCCGCGCGGGTTCTTGAAGCGGATCACGACCATCGACTCGTCCGGCGTCGGGATCCAGCGCGCGATGAACGGATTGGAGGTGTCCACCGTCGGCACACGCTGGAAGTTGATGTCGGTCTCGGAAAATTGCGGGCAGATGTAGTGGATGTAATCGGGCATCCGCCGCAGAACGGTGTCGGTAACGGCCTCGGTCGAATAGCCTCGCGCACTGCGGTCGCGGTGCAGCTTCTGGATCCATTCGAGATTGATAACGGGCACGACGCCGATCTTGAGGTCGGCATAACGCGCGACGTTGACCTTGTCGGTAACGACAGCACCGTGCAGGCCCTCGTAGAACAGAAGGTCGGAGCTCTCCGGCAGCCGTTTCCATTCGGTGAAGGTGCCGGGTGCGGCGCCATGCAGCGCGGATTCCTCGGCGTCGTGGACGTAGTGCCGCGTCGTCGCCGTGCCGGTCTCGCCATAGTCGCGGAACGCCCGCTCCAGCTCCTCGAACAGATTGGTCTCGGGGCTGAAATGGCTGAAATGCCTGTTGCCGCGATCGGCCTCCTTCGCCATCTGCGTGCGCATTTCCGCGCGATCGTAGCGATGGAAGGCGTCGCCTTCGATGTAGGCGGCGTTGACCTTCTCGCGGAAGAAGATCTGCTCAAAGGTCTTCTTGACCGACGTGGTGCCGGCGCCGGAAGAGCCGGTGATGGAGATGATCGGATGCTTCCTGGACATCGGGGCGCCTCGCTCAGAGCCGGAAGAAGCCGCGCCGCGCGAACAGCGGTGCGGAGACGCTGGCGACCAGCAAGGGATCGCAATGCAGTTCCTCGACGCGCTGCACCTCGTTGTTCGAACCCATGATCAGCGGCACGCGTTGATGCAGGCTCTGCGCCGAGAGTTCGAGGATACGCTCGCGCCCGGTCGAAGCCGAGCCGCCGGCCTGCTCGACGATGTAAGCCATCGGGTGCGCCTCGTAGACGAGGCGCAGGCGGCCATCGCCATAGCCGGGCCGTGAATCGGAGGGATAGAGGAACACGCCGCCGCGGGTAAGGATGCGATAGGCCTCGGCCACCAGCGAGCCGACCCAGCGCATGTTGAAATTGTGGTTGGCCTGCCCTTCCACACCGGCGAGGCATTCGTCGACGAAGGCGCGCACCGGCTGTTCCCAATGCCGGCGGTTCGAGGCGTTGATCGCGAACTCCTCGCAGGTCTCGGAGATTTGCACGGCGCTACGCGCGAGACGGAAGCAACCGGACCCGCGGTCAAGCGTGAAGATGTCGACGCCCTCGCCGAGCGTCAGCACCAGCGAGGTCTGCGGGCCGTAGGTGACGAATCCCGCCGCGAGCTGCGCCGAGCCGCGCTGATGGAAGGCGAGCGCGAGATCGTCGGGCGCGGGCAGGATCGAGAAGATCGTGCCCACGGTCATGTTGATGTCGATATTGGAGGAGCCGTCGAGCGGATCGATCGCGACGCAGATCTTCGCCGCGCGGTCACCGATCTGCGGTTCACGCATCTCCTCCGACGCCAGTGCCGCGATCGGCAGCTTGCCGAGACAGCGGCGCAGGATCGCATCCGCCTGCACGTCGAGATCGCGCTGCACGTCACCGTCGCTGTTGCGGCCGGTGGTCAGGCCCGACGCATCCGCAAGGTCTCCCGTGGCGATAAGATCGGCGATCTCGATCGCGGCCGCCGCGATGGCATCGACCGCGGCCGCTACGGCCAGCGCATGCGGCGCCGTCTCGGAATACCGCTGAAGGTGGTCGTCCAGCCTGAGTTGCCCGGTCATCTGCGTCCATCCCTTTGCAGGCGCCGCATCCAGTTCCCTCCTCGCTGGAGGTCGGTGCGGCCAGTGCCAACAACGACGAGATTGACAGGGGCGGCTTAATAAGGAAAATTTCTATTTATAATGAGCGCCAAAGAATTATCTTATAATGTCCATTCGACGGCACAGCTCCGGCATCTCACGATCCGGCAGCTTCGCTCGCTTGCGGCGCTCTCGGCAAAAGGCAGCGTCACGGCAGCCTCGACCCAGCTCGGCCTGACGCAGCCGGCCGTGACCCAGCAATTGCGTCAGCTGCAGGATCTCGCCGGACTGCCGCTGCTTCAGCGGACCGGCGACGGCATGCTGCTGACGGAAGCCGGCAAGGAGGTGCTGGCGCTCGCCGAGCGCGTCGAGGCCGCAATCGCGGACTGCCAGGGTTCGCTCGACCTGCTTGCGGGGCGAACCGGCGGCACGGTGCATCTCGGCGCGGTCTCGACCGCGAAATATTTCGTGCCGCACGCGATCGCGGCATTCTCGAAGCGGTATCCGAAGATCGAGATCAAGCTCACGGTCGGCAATCGCGAGGAGATCCGCGGGGCCATGCACGGCTACGACCTCGACTTCGCGGTGATGGGTCGGCCACCGGCCGATGTCAGCGTCGACGTCCGGCAGCTCGGGCGCAATCCGCACATCATCGTCGCGCGCAAGGGGCACTGGCTGGAGAAGGATTCCGGCCTCAACCTCACCGACCTCGTGCACGAGACCTTCCTCACCCGCGAGCCCGGCTCGGGGACGCGGACACTGATGGAAGGCATGTTCCAGAGGTCGGATCTTGAGCCGATCATCGGCATGGAGATGAGCAGCAACGAGACCATCAAGCAGGCGGTCATCGCCGGGCTCGGCATCGCCTTCATCTCGGCCCACACCGTGGCGCACGAGCTCACCGAGGGCCGGCTGATCGTGCTCGACGTCGCGGGCCTGCCGATCGTGCGGCAATGGTACGTGATCCGCCGCAGCGACAAGGTGCTGTTGCCGCCGGCGCAGGCGATGTTCGATTTCTTGGGATCGGAGGGGTCGAACTATCTTCCCGACGTGCCCGAATTCGGCGCGCGATAGCCCGTCGAAATTCAGCCCATCAGCTTCATCGCGACCGTAGCCGCGAGAATGACGATGATCTGGAGCAGGCGCTCGGTCGTGAAGATGCGGTTGAAGGTGGTCATCGCTTGCCCCGGCCGAATTGGGATGTCTCGGTCGGGACGTTGCTAGCACAGACGGGCGACGAGATAACTCCGTAATCGCCCCGTGTTTTCCGTGCACGACCCGACGACCGGCCCTTCGGCGGGCCTGCGCAAGGCCGCGCCGATGGTTAACGATCAGGCCGCGCGTGTAGGGGCGTAGTCCATCCGCGCGGCGAAATAGGCTTCCAGCTCCAGCAGCGCCCGCGCTTCCCAATCCTTCGCCTGCTCGAGCAGCGACCAGCTCTGGTCCGGGCGGAATGCAGCGGTCTGGCGATAGAGCGATGCGATACCGCGGTAGCGGCGCACGTTCTCCAAGATGGCGTGACCGGTGATTTGGCCGTTCATGTCCGAAAACTCCCTCGTCATTCCCGGGGGAGAAATTGCGGCCAAATCTTTTTCGAAAAGTTAGCGCCGCACAGCAAGCGCGCGAATGGTTTCCGGACTGTTGCCCGCGCGCAACGTGCGCGGCCGCACAAGGCCGATCTATTGCGAATTCGTCGCCGCGCTCTCGCCCCGCGGCTTCAACCCACCGCGGCTGATGATCTCGCGGCAGAGATCGGCAAGGCCGATCACCAGCACGGCGAGCAGGCAGAACAGCTTGATGGAATCGGCATGCGCGCTGGTCAGCGAATTGAACTCGAAGAAGGGCGGCATGAATGCCCACCATACCAGCGGAATGGTGAGTAGTGCGGCGAACGCCGCCGCCGGTGCGCCCGCAATAATGCCGAGCACGAACAGGCTGGGCAGGAACGCCGCGAAATAGAGTTTTGCGCCGAGCGCGACACAGCCGCCCTGGAGCGCAGCCGACATTGCGACAACGATGAATCCAAGCAGAAACGCCTGCCACGACCATGGTCGTACCCGCGGTACGCCAACCAGCCCCGCACGCCTCATCAGCCTCCCCCTGCCGCCCGTTAACCAGGCTCGCTTGCGACCAAAGTACTACAGCGGCAGGGAAACTGCGAGGTGGAAATTGCCGACCCGGCGGCCTTGGTAAACGGGCCGGATCGCTAATTGGAGCAACCAGCCCCTACTCGGTGGCCGCATAGACCAGGCCTGCGACGGGCAGCGCGAGCCCAAAGGCCGATGCGAGCGTCCAGCCGCCTTGTGCAAACGCCCACGCGCCGACCGCCGAGCCCGCCGCGCCCGCGGTGAAGAAGGTCGCCATGTAGAGACCGTTCAGGCGGCTGCGGTGCTCATGCCCCAGCGCGAAGATCGCGCGGAAGCCGAGCACGACGTTGCCCTGCACGCCGATGTCGATCGCGATCGCAGCCACGACCAGGCAGGCGAGGTTCAGCACCGATCCGGGCGCGCCGACATGCGTAATCAGGAATCCTACGGCCGCGAGTAGCAGCGCGACCAGCGTGGCCATGCGGCTATGGCCGCGATCGGCAAGCCGTCCCGCGATCGGGGCTGCGAACACGCCGGCGACACCGGCAAGCGCGAACAGCGCGATGCCGCGCTGGGTGAAGCCGAATTCGCTCGCGAGCAGCAGCGGCGTCACGGTCCAGAACAGGCTGAAGGCGCCGAACAGGCTGGCCTGGTACAGCGCGCGGCGGCGCAGCAGCGGCGTGGTCCGCACCAGATGCGGCATCGACAGCAGCAACTCGCCGTAATGCATCCGCGCGACCGGCCTGCGCTTCGGCAGCGTCATCCAGAGTACCGCTGCGAGCACGATCATCAACGCGGCCGAGCAGAAGAACACTGCATGCCACGACAGCATCGCCGTGACGAAACTCGACACCGGCCGCGCCAGCATGATGCCGAGCATCAGGCCGGTCGAGACGTTGCCGACGACGCGGCCGCGAATGGCTGCCGGCGCAAGATGCGCCGCATAGGGAATGATGATCTGCACCGCGACCGAGCCGAGTCCGATGAACAACGCGGCGATCAGGAAGGGCAGCGCGTGGGACGCGAACCCCGCGGCGAGCAGGGCTGCCGCGCCGAGCGTGATGACGGAGCAAATCAGGGTACGGTTCTCGACGAGGTCGCCGAGCGGCACGATGAAGAGAAGCCCCACGCCGTAGCCGATCTGCGTCATGGTGACGATCAGTCCCGCCGCTTCATGCGACAGGCCGAGCGCGGCGCTGATCGGGGCGATCAGCGGCTGGGCGTAATAGATGTTGGCGGCGACCATGCCACAGGCCGCGGCAAGCACGAAGGTCAGTCGCTGCGACACCGCATCCGGATCCGGCGCGGTCTCGATCGTGGCATTCATCGTCATTCACAGGCTCTCCAGATTCGGAAACGGTCGTTTCCTAATATGACAAAAATTCAGGCGAGCAGCTTCATCGCGACGGCGACCAGGCGCTTGCCGTCGAGCGAAAGGCCCGCCTTGCCGACCACGCGCAGGCCCTGCGTGATGCAGATCATCAGGCGCGCGGTGTCGGCGGCGGCGACATGGCGGGGAATCGAGCCGTCGGCCTGCCCCTCGCGAATGAGGCCGGCGATGAAGCCTTCGTTGGTCTCGAGCCGCGCGCTGACGAGGGCGGCGACCACCGGATCGACCGCGGACAATTCGACCGCGCTGCCGACCACGAGGCAGCCGCGCCGCCCCTCGCTGCCCTGGGAATGCTCTACATACGACAGCAGCATGTTGCGCAGCCGCTCGCGGCCATTGGCGCCTTTTGCCGCCGCGCTGCGCGTCTGCTCCTGGCGCAGCGCCGCGTAGCGCTCGAAGGCGGCGAGAAACACCGCATGCTTGTCGCGAAACGCCTTGTAGATGCTGCCGGTCGCCAGCCGCATCGCCGCGGTGAGATCGCCGATCGACGTGGCATGATAACCGCGCTCGGAAAACACGCGGACGGCCCTGTCGAGCGCGGTGTCCATGTCGAACTCCCGCGGACGGCCGGGCGAACGGGCGACGGAGCTGGATTTGCGGGCCGCTTTTTGCATTGCAGGATAATAGGGAATGTTTGTTTCCAAACAAAGACACTTGGTTGTGATTGGGGCGGTAGGGCCACTAACTCCGGCGTCGCCCCTGGCCAAGGCCAGGACCCATTATCCCAGGGAAGGGGTTGGGCGGACATTCGTTCGGTGGGATTGATACCGCCTTAAATCGATAGACCTCGCGGTATGGGTCCTGGCCTTCGCCACGACGACATTTGAGGTTGTTACGCCTGACTGCCGGGCATCGCCACGGCGCAGGCCACATCGCGGTCCTGCGCACATTACAACTTGCAGACATGCCTTCTCATCCTCGCGGCTGATTCCGCCCGAGCTTTGCTTCGTCGCTTCACCCTCTTGTCCAAGAGAGCGCAGTGAAGGCCGGGTGCCGGCTGGCACCCGCGGTCCGCTGCGCGAAAAGCACACGCAGGAAAACCGCACAGCAGCATACAG
>NZ_JBVVOU010000062.1:0-14901 GCF_055807635.1 Bradyrhizobium sp. Kon56
AAGGGAAAAGCAAACGCGAGAGAGCTCATGGCACTCGTGGACGTTGACGAGCGCATCCCACAGAGGGCGCGTAGCGCCCTTTCAATCCTTGTCGATCAGATCGAAGACCTTGAGCTACACATTGAAAGCTACGAGAAGATGATCCTTGCAACTGCCAAAGACAATGAAGTGTGTCGGCGTCTCATGAAGGTGGCGGGCGTCGACCCATTTGCCGCCTCCGCCCTGGCGGCGTCTGTCGACCATCCACAACAGTTCGCTTCGGCAAGGCATTTCGCTGCCTGGCTTGGATTAGTACCGAAGCAGCATTCGACCGGGGGTAAGGAGCGTTTGGGTGGTATCAGTAAGCGCGGCGACGGCTACATTCGCAAATTGCTGACATCGCGTCCGTATCCATTAGGTGTAAGCGCGAATTTCTACGCACCTTTTGCTGTTGAGTGCTCTGATGCATGAGGTGTCGACCAAAATAGGTGGACACCAAGTGATGGAAGAAGATGAGCAGAAACCGCGGGTGAGGCTTGTCTGTCGGAACGGGCGCCGCCGATACGACCCCGCATTCGCGGCCTGCCTTGAGCCTGGCGTGTCGGTATCAAGGCTTGCGCTCGAACATGGGGCCAATGCGAACCTTCTTCGGAAGTGGATCAAGAAGCGCGCGGAGACCCAATCCCTCCCGCCGTCCTCACCGCCGGCGTTCATCCCGGTTCAGATTGAAAGTGCTGCCGATCGGGCCCTGTCGCGACAGAGTAGTATGGCTGCGGTGGATTTGCCGGCGACCCGTGATGAAGTGCGTGGGTCGGAACCCAAAAGGGCTGCATGTTTTCCCTCTCCAGCCAAGATGAGCGCGTCGCTGCCAAACGGCGTGAAGTTGACGCTGGATTGCGGTGATGTGGATGCGTTGGCAGCCGTAATCGGAGCGCTGTGTCATGTTCACACTGGTCGCTGACCTGCAAGTCTATCTGCACCGCGAGCCGATCGACTTCCGAGCCGGCATCAACAGCCTTGCGGTTCTGGTGCAGGAGACGATGGCGCTCGATCCGTTTGCTCCGGCGGTTTTTGCGTTCTGCAATCGCCGTTGCGACCGGATGAAGCTGCTGTCTTCGATCGGTCGGGCTTTGTGCTGGTCCGGAAGCGGCTGACCGAGGACAGGTTCAGGTGGCCGCGCCGGGAGGCTACGGTCGTCCAGCTTACGACCGAGCAATTGCACTGGATTCTCGACGGCATCGATATTGACGCAATGGTCCGCCATCCAGTGCGGCAATATCAGGTCGCAGGCTGACGGCTCCCGAATTGTGCGGTTGACGCGGCGACATGCTTTCGATTCAAGAATCTGATGAATCGACCCGGCGAACTGACTGTTGAAGAGTTGATGGCGCGCATTGCTGCGCTGCAGGCGGAGAACCGTCAACTCGCCGAACGGGTCGTTAAACTTGAGGAAGAGTTGGCCCTTGCGCGGCTGTATCGTTTTGCGCCGAAGGGCGAGAAGCACATTGACCGCCTCTTCAATGAAGCCGAACAGGCCGCGGATAAGGACGACGCCGACAGCGAAGATGGCGATGTCGTTGTCCTGCCGGACACGGGCTTGCCGGCGAGCGAAGGGGCGACGGGAAAGAAGCGCGGCCGCAAGGCCTTGCCGGAAAACCTGCCGCGCGAGCGTGTCGAGTATGACCTTCCCGACGCCCAGAAGGCTTGTCCTTGCTGCCGTCACCAGATGCATCGCATGGGCGAGACCGTTACCGAGCAACTTCATATCGAGGTGAAGGCGAAGGTCCTGCAGAATGTGCGGTTCAAATATGCCTGCCGTCATTGCGACCGCACCGGGATCAACACGCCGGTCGTGATCGCGCCAATACCCACGCAACCTTTGCCAGGCAGCATCGCTACGGCCTCGACGCTGGCTTTCGCGCTCGTTCATAAGTATGTCGACGGCACACCGCTCTACCGCCTGGCGCAGGCATTCGAGCGCGCCGGCGTTCGTGTCAGCCGAGGCGCTCTGGGCCACTGGGTGATCGGCTCGAGCGAAAAACATCTCTCCCGCATCTATGACGCGCTGAAGCTACGGCTCAGATCGCAGCCCCTCATCCATGGTGACGAGACCACGGTCCAGGTGCTGAAGGAAATGGACAGAGAGGCCGCCAGCACGTCAATATGTGGGCTTACCGGAGCGGCGAGGACAGTGACGAGCCGATCGTGCTGCTCGAATATCAGCCGGGCCGCGGCCAGATACACCCGCAGGCTTCCTCGGCGATTACCGCGGGATATTGATGAGCGATGGCTACACTGGCGGGGGCCACCCATCTTTGGATGCATGGCCCATTCCAAGCGGCGCTTCGTCGACGCACTCAAAGCGAGAAAAAAGGGTGGCGGGCCGCCGGAACAGGCGCTCCGGTTCTTCGAACAGCTCTACCGGGTTGAAAGGCAGGCGCGGGACGAAATACCGGAGAAGGGTGAAACACAGGCCGAATGCATTCGCCGCTTCCGCCAGCAACATAGTGTCCCCATCCTCAATGCTCTCAAGGTATGGCTCACTGAAATCGCCCCGAAGGTCTTGCCTGACAGCAAGCTCGGCGACGCTGTGTCCTACACACTGAACCAGTGGGATTATCTGACGCGCTACACCGGGGACGGCAGCATGCCGATCGACAATAATCTTCTGGAGCGCGACATCAGGGTTTTTGCAACTGGCAGCAAGAGTTGGTTGTTCAGCGATACCGTCGACGGAGCCAAGGCCAGCGCCATCGTCTAAGCTTAGTGCTGACCTGCCGCGCTTGTGGCGTTGAGCCGTTAGCGTGGTTGCGCCACGTCCTTACGGAACTGCCTCAGCGCCCCGAGAACGCAGCTATCGACGATCTCCTGCCCTTCAACTTCCTCGACGCCGCCGCAGCCTGACCCGATCCGTCCGTCTGAAAGCGATCAGCTGTTGCAAGGGCCGCCAACGTGCGGGAAAATGAGCGCTTACCCTTGACGGGATAAATGTATGTTGTCCCCCAGCATTGAAGCAATGCGGCGGCTGCCGACTCCTTCGCAGACCACTGCGCGTTCGGCATTGAGTTCTTCCTTGCGAACCTCGTTTCCAGTGTACGACCACATCGTCTCGGTCGGACCGCATGCCGCAGACCTCTGCATCAAAGACGAAGCGTACGCCTCCTCGCTCGCAAGCCGCAGCGAGGCCGCGCGTGAACTTGTGAATGTCGCCGGTTGAGTCAGACGGGGTAAAGAAGCCACCATAATACTGATCGCGCAGAGCTGGCTCTATTGTAAGCATCTCAGAAGGCGTCACGGGACGGCGATCCAATCCGCCCTTGAGCAGCAACTGATTCACGCGAGAGGCCGCATCGAACTCGGGTTTGCTCGAATAAACGTGCAAAATTCCTCGCCGCTCCAAGTCGAAATCGATGCTCTCCTGATCGGCTAGCTCAAAAAGATGCTTGCGAGCGGCTATCGCTAGCTTCGTCGTTTCGATCGTGTTGTGCTGGCGGTAGTTTCGAATCTGGCTTACGAACTCTGCCAGCCAAGTATAGCTGTGAAAACTGGGGCTTGGGTTCAGCAACAATGGTGCATCTTTGCGCAGCAGCCACCTCAAGCCTTTTACGATCGTTGCGACGTTATTTCCAGACCTCCGCATTGCTTGCCGATAATTGGCCGCCGTTCGCAAACGAAGTGTCCATCGCCGGATAGCGCTGGCGATCAAAGACTGTAACCGAATAGCCGCGGCGGGCCAGGGCATGGGCAGTTGTAACTCCGGTGATACCGGACCCGATTATGATGATCGTGCTCATCGTATGCTCCAAGACAGGATTGAACGAACGGTGAATGGCTTCGCCATGTCTCCGTCCCCAAATCTGTCCGTGCACCTGAGAGCTTTGTCCGCGATCGTCGTGGATCACGGTCCCCTTCGGTGGGGGCTGACCGACACCTCTCTCCAGATCGTCCTCGGTGTGCGGTCATGGGCCTGAGAGTTCCTTGGGGAGTTGCTCCGTCGGCGGTGATACGCCTTTGCAGGCTTATCGCGCTCTCCCGCACACAATCATCAGACACGATAACACTCTCAGTCGTACTCACTACCTGTCAAGCCGCGATGAATCGTCGGACCCAAAATCGGCGGCGTAAGCGACAACTCGATGTTTGCCCTAGCTCCCCACCCAGCTTAGCAGGTGGTTTGTTGCCTAGTACTATGCTGATCTCGCTTTTTTGATGATTGCATTCGCTGGATGTCCCATTGGTTTCCAGCGAGCTATCGGCAGCCAGCGCAGAAATACTGCGTGATCCTCAAAAGAACGCACAAGGTTTGCGTGGCGACGCTCTAATAAATCTGCGGTGGTGTAGGACCCTACAAAGCTGTGCTTGGCATGCATCTCTTTCAAAGTCGAGCCAAAATGGAGGCCTGCACGCCTGACGCGGTCGCTCTGCTCGATGAGGGGCTCTTCACGCCACTTGCGTCGACGCCTCTGGCTTATGGCGGCAGGATTCGCTCTTGTTCGTCGCGCGGGCAGGTTAAGTTCGCTGCTGGTCCGGCGATCCGCTGCCTCGATTTTCAATTCGCTCGATTTCAGGCGGTCGCTGATTACCGCATCGGCAGCTTCGAGCAAGGCTTCAAATAGCCCGGCGTTCGCATCGAAGCACGACCCGATTAGGATCGTATCTTCCCCCCGAAGGTAGTTGGAAAGCCTGTTTTCAAGCGCTCGGTGAACGGAGAGCGTTCCGCAACTGAATCGCACGGACAACATTCCAAAGCCTGCCGTTCGAGACCTGTATGCGCGGCTCGCACCAGGGCCGGGTGATTGGCCAGACCGAGATAATTGTTGGCGCACATGTTCAGGAGCTCGCGCTCGCCAAGTGCGCGCAGGTGTATATGCGTCGACTGAGGCGAGGCGATCTCTTGCTCGACTTTCTGGAGCTTTCGATGTCACGAAGTCGCTGACCAATTTGCGAGCGCATGGTTCATTTCCGATCATGGTTAAATGATAGCAGTCGACCATGCGGGATCCGCGTGCTTTGGCAAAGAAAGATCTGTAAGCTGGAGGGTGATGGGCCCGACCTGGCCTTTGGAGATCGTCGTGTCGTCGATGCGCGTCACTGGCACAATGCCGCCGGCAGTAGAGGTAATGAACACCTCGTCAGCCTTCTTGATATCGTCACGACTGATGTCAGCAGCAGTGGCGGCGAGGCCAATCTCAGCACAAAGATCGAACACGGTCCGACGCGCAATACCCGGTAACACGCCAAGAGCCGGCGTTCTCAACGATCCGTCCTTTACCAACACGTTGAAGCCTGGACCCTCGGCGATATGCCCGTTCGTATCTAGGATCAGCGCCGTCTCGTCGTAGGCATCGAAAAGACCCTTTACGAGATCAAGCCCATGATAGTTCTTGATCGTGGGATCGACTGAACCCGGCGGGATGCGGACACTCTCGCTAATCGCGACGCGCAAACCTCTTTCCAGTTGTTCCTTTTGGCAACTGAACCATAAGCTACCGCAAACGCGATAAACCGGTTCTCTGCAAGGTGGGGATCGCGGCTGAATGTCGGCGATGAACCGCGCGTGCAGATCATCTCAACGTAAGCCGATTTATGACCCGACAATAGCGACACACTGCTTGGGGATCGAAGCAATTGTCTCGCGATTGTAGGGCAGCTTCATTCGAAGACGTTCGACGCCTGCCGGAAATCGGTCAAGGTGCAGATCCAACCGAAAAACCGGCCGTTCCACACGTGCACGTTTTCGTAGGTCGCGTCCGAGTGGAGGAGACCCCAATCGAGCACAGAGATCTTGGCCTCGGACATCGGAAGGTACTGCCCATCCATGAAGGCGACCCCATGAGGGTAGCGCCGTTGACCGATGTGATGCTGATCGATTGCCGAAAGCGGGGGTGAGGGCTCTTTCATCGGAGTCATTGGAAATAGGAGGGATTGAGACAAGGAATAAGTTCTTGCTTTGGGACAAAAGGATCGCGGACATGGTGCTCCATCAAGATGTCGAGGATCGGCACGGCCGGCCCACTGAACCTGGTCACGTTGGATGTTAGAAGCCCAACGAGCCGCATTCCTCGGATCTGGCATCTCGCCTAGTCTAAATTCTCCGTCCGAAACGTGAAGCTTTCGTACAAAAGGAACGCGGCCAGGCGGCGAGCTCTTCGCATTTCGGCTCTGGCGCCCTCAGCATAGAAGGAAATTCGCGGCTCCGAATCTGGTTGATATCGGGCAATTTCGCATGTCGGTGTCGGGTGCATTCGAAGCGACCGCAGGCGCTTTGACGCCGCACCCTTCGTTGACACAGTGAGGCCGCACTGCGTTGAGCGTTTCTTCGATACTGCTCCGTATTCGATCAGGAGGTGACCTCGTTCGAGGACATGGCTTAGGCCGCACTAAGCGCGTACGCATAGAGCCCGCTATCCTCACCGACTCAATGTCCTTCATGCACAGCTCTGGATCTCGCTGATGCGAATTCGGCACCGCGCCGCCTTGCGCGCCCGTGCGCTCATCGGCCACTAGAGCTAGATGACAGTCGCGTTGTGAAGCCAACCAGCAATAGAGCTGGAATGGGGATAGTGGGGGAGGGAGCTTTGGCGCCTTTCTTCGATCACCGTTGGATAGGAAGAGGTAATGCTTCAAGGCTTGACGGGGAGACGCAGGATTTCTGCTTATCAGCCACTATATTATTTATTTTCTGCATGCAGAACCGGTACTGTTTATTCAGATGTGTCGTTTGCGTGGCATAGCGGTGAAATGGCTCAAATGTGTTCATGCCTGCATGGTCATAGGTGCTGTCCTCCCGGTCGAGCGAAGGTCGCATGTGGTGCTGATCCGGAGCGGCGGTCGGCCGTTGTGGGCTGCGGGGGCGTCCTTATGAAGTTCGCGAGGGGCGTTATGCTGAGGGTGATCTCGATGCAACGTCTCTGATCGAGGCCCACCTTCTTCAAGGTTTGGCAGTGCTCCGCAATCACAATTGTGGCAGTTCGAACTAGCGTTAGACACGGGAAGATTCAATGGATCTCGCATTCACAGAAGAAGAGCGGCGCTTTCGCGAAGAAGTGCGGCAGGACTTGCGTGAAAACATGTTGCCGGAGATACCACGCAAATTAGCCGAAGGCCGTCGGTTGTCGAAAGACGAGAGGGCTGCGGGAGCGCGTATCCTCAATCGGAAGGGTGTCCCGACTTGGCCTAAAGAATATGGAGGAGCGGGGTGGACTCCCTTGCAGCAGTATATTTTCGCAGAAGAGGTGCGAGCTCTTCCCGCGCGGTTTAAGTTCGGATACGGCGAGTCTTTGGTTGGTCCCGTCATCTATACCTTCGGCAATGAGGCGCAGAAGAAATACTATCTGCCGCGTATTGCCGACGCTGAGGACTGGTGGTGCCAAGGCTTCTCTGAGCCGGGCGCGGGCTCCGATCTCGCTTCACTCAGGACACGAGCAGTGCGTGATGGCAGTCACTATGTCGTCAATGGCCAGAAGATCTGGACCACGTGGGCGCAGTACGCCGACTGCATCTTTTGCTTGGTCAGGACCGATCCTGATGTGAAAAAACAGCAAGGGATTTCTTTTCTTTTGATCGACATGAAGACGCCAGGCGTCAGTGTGCGTCCGATACAGCTAATCGACGGCGGTCACGAAGTTAACGAGGTGTTTTTTGACAACGTCCGTGTTCCGGTTGAGAATCTCGTCGGAGAAGAGAATAAGGGGTGGGACTATGCCAAGTTTCTTCTCGGCAACGAACGCTTCGCAGACGCCGGCGTAGCCATTTCCGAGGAGCGTATCCTGTGCGCCAAGAGACTTGCTGCGCAGTGTCACGTCGGCGCTGAGCGACTAATCGATCAAGCCACATTCCGCGAGAAAGCCGCCGCCGTCGAGGTCCAACTAAAGGCGTTCGAACTAACGCAGCTTCGCGTGGTAACTAATGCATCGAAGCAGGAGAAGGCCACGCAGGACCCTGCAAGCTCCATCCTTAAGCTCCGAGGCTCGGAAATCGAGCAGGCGGCCGCAGAACTCTTGGTGGATGTGGCCGGACCTTATGTGCTCCCCTATTTCTCAGAAGAGGAACTCGAGAGTGACAACGGGCCACCGATTGGCCTCGAGTGGATCGCGAGGGCCGCGCCCACATATTTCGGCAGCCGCGCGGCGTCGATCTATTCGGGCTCCAACGAGATTCAGAAGAACATCATAGCAAAGGCGATCCTCGGCCTCTAATGCCTCGATGGCCCGCTGGGCGGCCCCAGTTTAGGAGAATATCACGTTGAACTTTGATCTTTCGGAGGAGCAGCGGCTTCTCAGAGAAAGTGTCGCGCGGCTGCTGCTCGACGGTTACGGCTTCGAGAACCGCCGCATTTATCAGGCGGAGGAGCGGGGATATAGTGAAGCGATGTGGTCACGCTATGCCGAACTCGGGCTTCTTGCGTTGCCCTTCGCTCAAGAATATGGCGGCTTCGGCGGCAGCGCGGTGGATACCATGATCGTTATGGAGGCCTTCGGCGAGGCGCTGATTCTCGAACCCTATTTCGCGACCATTGTCCTTGCCGGCGGCATCCTGCGGCACGGAGCGACTGAGGCGCAAAAGGCGAAGATTATCCCCGCGATCGCGGAGGGCCGAATGAAATTGGCCTTCGCTTATGCTGAGCCGCAGTCGCGCTACGACCTTTTCTACACTAAGACGGGGGCGAAAAAGGACGGAGACAGATGGATCCTTAACGGCACGAAAGCCCTTGTTCTCCACGGTGGCTCGGCCGATAAGATCATCATATCCGCGCGAACAGCCGGGGATACGCGGGACGAGGATGGGATCGGCCTGTTCCTCGTCAACGCCGATGCGCCGGGTCTCTCGCGCCGCGGCTATCCGACACAAGACGGTTTGCGCGCGGTAGAGATCAAGCTCGAGGACGTGCACGTTGAGGCAGCCAATGTCATTGGCGACCCGGAAAGGGCTTTCCCAGTCATTTCGCGAGTGGCTGACGAGGCGATTGCAGCAATTTGCGCAGAAGCCGTCGGCTCCTTTGCCAAAATGCACACCATCACTCTCGAATATCTCAAGACGCGCGAGCAGTTCGGTAGAAAGATTGGCACATTCCAGGTGTTGCAGCATCGGGCGGTCGACATGTTTGTGGAGCTGGAGCAGTCCCGCTCGATGGCAATGTATGCCGCAATAATGGCAAGCGAAGTCAAGGCGACCGAACGCGAGCGCGCCATTTCGGCGGCAAAGGTCCAGATCGGGCGCTCGGCGAGGGCGATCGGCCATCAGTCGATCCAACTCCACGGTGGCATCGGCATGACCATGGAGTACGGCGTTGGTCACTATTTCAAGCATGTGACCATGTTAGATGCCTCGTTTGGGAACACAGACTTTCATTTAAGGCGACTTGCCGCTCTCGGAGGGCTCCTCAGTGAGCCGATGAATTGAAGGGCAAAAATTAAGGCGCCGGTGTGAGTAAACTCGTCAAGCCGGCACATCGTGTTCCAGTTGAGACTTCACTGGGCAACCGTCCTGCGGGCGTGAGCAGTTTGGATATGAATCCGGTGATCAATTTGATCGCAGGATCCCAGTGACCTCGCCCTCTCTGGGGGGTTGCTGTTTGACGCAATTCACCGCAGAAGTCGGCGATGGATCGCCGTTGGAGCCCCAGCGCGATCTTGGCTATATGAATCTAGGACCCGATCGATGCATAAGTTGGAACGCCTTCTACGTCCGAAATCTATCGCCGTATTCGGAGGTCGACAGGCCGCATCTGTTGTTGCGCAATCCATTAAGATAGGGTTTGGCGGCCAGATCTGGCCGGTGCACCCCACCAAAGGTGAGATTGCCGGCCGAAAGGCCTACCGTTCAGTGGCCGATCTGCCCGGTGCGCCCGACGCCGCTTTCGTCGGCGTGAACCGGCATCTCACTGTAGACGTGATCTCAGCCCTCGCCGAGCGCGGCGCTGGGGGCGCCGTCTGCTATGCTTCCGGTTTTCTCGAAGTCGGAGCCTACGACCAGGAAGGCGAACGGCTGCAGAGCGAGGTGGTCAAGGCTGCCAAGGGCATGCCGATGCTTGGTCCGAACTGCTACGGTCTGATCAACTATGCCGATGGTGCACTTTTGTGGCCTGACCAGCATGGTGGCGTCAGGCTGGCCGAAGGAAGCCGTGGCGTCGCTATTATCACGCAGTCTTCAAGCATCGCCATCAGCATGACGATGCAGAAGCGCGGCTTACCGATCGCTTTTCTGATGACCGCCGGCAATCAGGCGCAGATCGGTCTCTCCGAGATCGCCCTTGGTTTGATTGAGGACGATCGCGTCACCACACTCGGGCTCCACATCGAGGCCTTCGATTCCGTACCCGGTTTCGAAAGGCTTGCGGCGCGTGCGAGAGAGTTGAAGAAGCCGATCATCGCTATGAAAGTCGGCCGTTCCGAGCAAGCGCGTCAGGCAACCTTATCGCATACCGCTTCGCTTGCTGGCTCAGACGTCGCTTCCGGCGCATTCCTGAAGCGGCTTGGTATCGCCCGCGTCGAATCGATTCCCGCATTCATCGAGGCGCTGAAGCTTTTGCACGTAACCGGACCGTTGCCTGGCCCCCGCCTCTCCTCGGTCAGTTGCTCGGGTGGCGAAGCGTCGGTCATGGCGGACAGTGCGGAAGGGCGCCTCGTACATTTTCCCCGCCTGACCGACGAGCACCGCACCAGTGTCAAATCGACGCTTGGGCCGCTGGTTGCGGTGGCCAACCCGCTCGACTACCACACCTTCATCTGGAACAACGAGCCGGCGCTGACCGAAACCTTCACGGCAATGGTTTCGGGTGGCCTTGATCTCAACATGATGGTGCTCGACTTCCCGCGCCCCGACCGCTGCTCGAACACCACCTATTGGCCGAATATACGCGCATTCGAAGCGGCGCTGAAGGCCAACAAGGCCCGGGGCGCGATTGTCTCGTCACTGCCGGAGAACATGCCTGAAGAGTACATCCCCGGAATCATTGAGCGTGGCATAGCACCTCTACAAGGGATTTCGGAAGCGATGCAAGCTGCCGAGGCAGGCGCTTTCATTGGCGCCGCGTGGTCGGGGCCGCGGGCGGAGCCAATCGACACCGCGGCTGCAGGTAGGCTTGGCGGCGATCGCCTAGTACTTGAGGAGGCCGAAGCCAAGGAAATGCTGCTCAAAGCTGGGCTGCCGGTGCCGAAGGGCGAGCGCGCCGGCAATGCGGAAGAGGCAGTGATCGTATCCACGGGGCTCGGAGTTCCTGTAGCACTGAAGGCGCTAGGCGTCGCGCACAAATCGGAAGTTGGTGCGGTGCGGCTGAATCTCTGCGACGCCGAGTCAGTTAGTGCCGCCGCGCATGATCTGCTCGCGCTCGGGGCCGGCCTCTACGTCGAACGTATGGTGCGTGACGGCATCGCCGAACTAATCGTCGGCTTCGTCCGCGACCCGATGTTCGGCACAGTAATGACGCTGGGCACCGGCGGCGTACTGGTTGAGTTGTTCCGCGACACGGTAACCCTGATGCTGCCGGCAACACGCGACGATATAGCAGCAGCGCTGCGCGGACTAAAACTCTATCCGCTGCTGGAAGGCTATCGCGGGCGGCCGAAGGCGGATGTACCGGCAGCCATCGATGCCATTTCAGGCGTCGCAACATTTGTTCAGCAGAATTCCCGCGAGATCGACGAACTAGACATTAACCCGCTGATTGTCTGTACAGAAGGCAAGGGCGCCTGGATTGCAGACGCGCTGCTGGTGCTTGGAGAAAAGTAAAACTCTGGTGCTTGGGGAAATGGAGAAAATCAGAATGGTTGGCGTCATCACCACCCGCCGCGAAGGCGCAATCCTAGAGGTCACGCTGGATCGGCCGAAGGCCAATGCCATAGATAACAAAACGTCCCGGCTTATGGGCGACACATTCAAGGCGTTTCGAGACGATCCCGAGCTGCGCGTCGCGATTGTCAAGACGGCCGGTGACAAATTCTTCTGCGCAGGTTGGGATCTCAAATCGGCAGCAGCTACGGACGAACTCGGCAACAACGACTACGGCGTCGGCGGGTTTGGTGGATTGCAGGAGCTGCGCGGCCTCAATAAACCGGTGATTGCCTGCGTTAACGGCATGGCAGTCGGCGGTGGCTTCGAACTTGCGCTCTCCTGCGACCTGATCTACGCGGCCGACCATTCTGCCTTCGCGCTCCCGGAAATTCGCGCCGGCGTGCTGGCCGACGCGGCAAGCATTAAGTTGCCGAAGCGCATTCCTTACCACATCGCCATGGAACTGCTGCTCACCGGTCGCTGGATGGATGTCGCAGAGGCACATCACTGGGGTATCGTCAATGAGGTGCTGCCTAAGGAAAAGCTAGAAGAGCGCGTTTGGGAGATTGCGCGACTACTCGCCAGCGGACCGCCGCTCGTATTTGCCGCGATCAAGGAGACGGTACGCGTAGCGGAGGTCCTCACGTTCCAAGACGCCATGAATAGGATTTCTCGTCGCCAACTCGCGAGTGTCGAAGCCCTCCATTGCTCGGAGGATAGGCTGGAGGGACCACGGGCTTTCGCCGAAAAGCGCGATCCGGTCTGGAAGGGGAGATAGCGCAGTTGGCCTAGAGTGATGCGATCAATGCACGGCGCGTGATGCCGGCTGTTAGACACAGCAGTGCGTGAGCTCGACCAGCTTGCTGTCCGTCGAAAACGTGTTGAACTGCCCGTTGGCCGTCGACGCTTCCTTGCACGTTGTGCTGCAGGTGATCGTCTCCGATCGCGCACGGCCGGTGCCGCCTCCGCCGCATCGTCCGCGCAAGCCGGCCGCTGACTTCCCCGCCAACTCTTCCCGTGGCGGAATCGGGCCCGGTGAGTGGCAGGCTCTGGATCCCAGGCGCGTACCACGTTCCGTCGAGCTTGTGATTTGAGAGTTCCGCATTGATGCTGCCAACTCAAGTGTGCGCTTCCGGTGGGCGCCGCCTTGTCTGACGCGCGACATTGCGCAGCGCGAACAGCTGAGGCTGGTGAAGAGCGAAGTGACCGCCAGCCCTGCTGGAAATCGAGCGGCTAAAGCTGATGCCAGCCAAGTCACGACGAGAACGGTTCGGATAATCTTCTGAACGCGGCAAGCTGCTGGTCGAGCAGCTCGAACTCGCATCGGGGATCTTGAAGAGACCCGGGTGGAGCAGGATACCAAGGTCTACTTCGCGGTGCCGGAAGCCGCCAAACAGCAGCGCGCGCAAATTCCGCGGTCGCCGCGACGTCCGCTGCCGGACAATCTGCCGATCGAACGCGTCGTCGAAGCCGCGCCTTGCGTAGGCGGCAAGTGCGGCAGCGAGTGACTGCACAAGCTCGGCGAGGTAGTCTTGAAACCCCTGGAGTGCATGCCGCGGTGCCGGAAGATAAGCATGTCCGCGAAGTTCTCCCGCCGAGATCGCGAAGCGATCACAGAGGCTCCGGCGTCGTCCCATCCGATCCCGCGAGGCTTTGCCGTGCTGAGCCTGCTGGCAATTCGAATTCCTGCTGCATCAGCCGTTGAACGGGCAGAGTAAGACCTGTGTCCGCGAAAGGATCTAAATTGACGTCTCGAAACTGGCAATCCGGTCGGCGCCTGCGTGGTAGCACTCGAACCCATTTTTTAGGCCATCCGTTCCATCTTATGAGAGCGGAACCAATCCACGCCGACGATACGACGGTGCGTATCCCGTCCGGTGAAGCTTTCAATTACCCATAACTTTGACCGCTCGGGCGGATCCGCTGATCGGCGAAATCTTGAGTCGAAAGAATCACTTGTGATTCCTTGCTGAGCACCTGATTCGCGAGGGGGTGCTCTATGGGGCTGACATTAAGGGATCGATCTTCAAAAGGCTGTTTGCGATCGTTGGAAAGTGGATGTCGGATTGATCGAGAGAGTAGTTGGTGCGAGTTTAGGGACTCGCGGCTCGGCGGCAGATTCCGCAAACTGCTCAAGCAGATTGGAAGCGCCATCGGACAAAGCATTCCGCTCGTCTGCCTAGGATTGGGCGAATACCAAGGCAGCCTACCGCTTCTTCTCTAATACCGGGTCAGCGAAGCTGACATTCTGGCCGGCCATTTTCAATCGACACGTGATCGTGCCGCCGCAGCTGAAGGTACGTTCTTGTTCTGCACGACACAGCCGAGTTCAGCTATCAACGCGAGAAGTCAGAAGCGATCGGCATCACCAAGAGCATAAACAGTGGACGGGATAAGGCGGGTCGCCTTAGATCGCACACGGTTTGCGGCATCCTGATGCATTCGAGCCTCGCGGTTACAATCGAGGGTGTGCCGCTGGGGTTGGCGGCCGCTAAGTTCTGGACCCGGAAGAAACTCAAGGAGACAGCAGCGCTTAAAGAGAAGATCAATCCGACCTGGAATCTCATCGAGAACGGAAAGCGGCAGGTGGTTGGAGAATCTCAAGCAGTCTAGCAACTCTTGGATCATCCGGGACGATGCATCCATATCGGTGATCGCGAGAGTGACATCTACGAGCTTTTCTGCGCAGCGCAGGAGATCGGAACTCATTTCCTGATCAGGACCTGCGTCGACCGCTTGGCTGGACATGGGGATTACACGATCGCCGACGAAATGGACGAGGTCGCCGTCAAAGGGCTCCATCGCATCGAAGTCCGAGACAGAAACGGCGATCCCGACCAGGCCGTTCTTGAGATCAGGTATCGCAAGATTCGTGTGCTGCCGCCGATCGGAAAGCAGAAGCGCTATCCCGCTCTGACCCTGACGGTGATCCATGCCGAAGAGCGCGGGACCCCGAAAAACAGAAAGAAGATTGATTGGAAGCTGATCACCGACCTGCATGTTGGTTCCCGCACCGACGCCATTGAGAAGCTCGAATGGTATGGTTTGAGATGGAAGGTCGAGGTGTTCCACAGTACGCCTCCGATGGGGGCCGTCTTGCGTGAGGGTTGGTAATTCGCGAAGCGTGTGACCTTAAGTCTAGCTTTAAGG
>NZ_JBVVOU010000063.1:0-14064 GCF_055807635.1 Bradyrhizobium sp. Kon56
TCTTGCGGATAATTTCTCCATCCGCCGTAATCCAGTGGATTTGAAACCAGCTCTTCGAGATATCAAGCCCGATTGTCACCATAGCTTGTCCTCCTTCTTGGGGTGCCCTTTCGCAGCTTATCAGGGCGGGGACCGTCCATCTCATTATGCCCGCGACGACCGGCCCTGGGGCGGCACGGACCCGCCCGCCGTCGCCTATGTCTACGCTCCCGATCGCAAGGCCGAACGGCCGATCGTCCACCTCGCGGGTTTTGCCGGCATCCTCCAGGTCGACGGCTATGCCGGCTATCGGGTCCTGGCTGAGCGCGGTGACGTAGAACTGGCGTTCTGCTGGTCCCATGTGCGCCGGCGCTTCTACGAACTCGCCGCGGCCGGTCCCGCACCGATCGCCAGCGAGGCGCTCGAACGTATCGCCGCGCTCTACGTCATCGAAGCCCAGATCCGCGGCCGCACCGCCGACGATCGTCGCGCCGTCCGCCAAGAGAAGAGCCGGCCGATCGCCGACGAGCTCGAACCCTGGCTGCGCGCCAAGCTTGGTCTGATTAGCCAGAAGACCAAACTCGCGGAGGCCATCCGATATGCGCTGTCGCGTTGGGACGGGCTGACGCGCTTCATTGCCGACGACCGCATCGAGATCGATTCCAACGTCGTCGAGCGCGCTATCCGCCCAATCGCGCTCAACCGCAAGAACGCCCTGTTCGCAGGCTCGGACGGCGGCGGCGAACACTGGGCCGTCATCGCCTCACTGATCGAAACCTGCAAGCTCATCGGCGTCGAACCCCACGCCTATCTCGCCGACGTCATCACCCGCATCGTCAACGATCACCCGAATAGCCAGATCGACAAACTGCTACCCTGGGCCTATCTCGCTACCCAAGAACGCTGGCGCGTGGCCTGAGAACATCGCTTACGAAAAACGAGTTCGGGCTCGATCACAACGAGAGCAGATCCTGGCATGGCTGGCACCGTCATGTGTCCTTGGTGATGCTCGCCTTCGCCATGATGGCCGCGATCCGACATCGCGCTAATCCGGCACCGCCCAAAAAAACGAAACGGCGCCCCCCCGGCAAAAGCCAAAACATAACCACCCCACCATTGATCCGTTGGTCAATTCAGGAAATTCGCCGCATTGCTATCAGACTTGCGCGGAAGCGGATTCAACCCGCACACATCATCGCATGGTCCTTCCGGCGCAGAGCTCACCAGGCTGTGGCTCAACGCGCCCACTTCAAATCCAAAAAGCAACTGTAATGCTAGGAGAGAACGAGAGGTTCTCGTGGACGGCGAATCGTGCGCATACCAGCATACCCGATCCCACATCCATCTTCGTCCGCCTGATAAGTACACTTAGACGATGTTTAGTCCCGGCATTTGCTGGAGCGGATTGAGGGTAAATAGTTCTAGCTCTTTTCTCCAGGCACCGCAGATGAACTCGTAGGGTGTGAGGCCTTTATCCGTGAGAAAGGTGTGTTCCTTATAAGGCACGGCCTTGATGACCGCCTCCTTCGCATCGTCCGATAAGGATGCCCCCCAAAGCTCGGGAGGGAAAAATCTAAACAGGCGCAGCGCGAGGTACGCCATCGCTCTCCCATGGGACGAATAGTGAGCGTCGTTTACAGATGCTTCAACGTTTTCGGATCCAATAGATGTCCAGCGATGGTGCGCTTACCGCGCAGTCAGATAGACGAGTTCCTCTTCCGTGCGGTGGCAACGAATCTCGGCGCCCTTCGACAGGCTTTGCAAAGGCGGCGGCTCGACGTCGCAGCGGCCAGAAATACGTACAGGGCACCGTTCGAAGAAAGTGCAGGCCTCCCGCTTCACCGAACGCGCGATTCTGGCTTCCTTGAAATACTTCTCGCTGATCCCGTCAAGCCAGCCCTGCCGCAACTCGGGAACCGACGAGATGAGGAGGTCGGAATAGGGATGCAGCGGGCGTTGGTGCAGCGCTTCGCGGCTACCATGCTCCATTATCTGCCCGGCGTAGAGGATCATCAATTGATCGCACACGGCTTTGACAGTGGAAAGATCGTGGCTGATAAACAGGTAAGCGACGCCGAGCTCGCGCTGCAACTCGGCAAGAAGATCGAGAATTGCGGCGCTGACCACGGTGTCGAGCGCGGAGGTCACCTCGTCGCAAAGAATCAGAGAGGGTTCGGCGGCGAGCGCCCGTGCGAGATTGACACGCTGCTTCTGACCGCCCGAGATTTCGTTCGGATAGCGCTCGGCTAGGGTCGCTGGGAGGCGCACCATATCAAGGAGCTCGGCGACACGCCGCCGTCGCGTGTCGCCCGAAAGCCCGTGATAGAACTCGAGTGGGCGGCCAAGGATGCGGCCGATTGGGCGCGCGGGGTTGAGCGCGGTATCCGCCATCTGGAAGACGATCTGGATGCGCCGCAGCTGATCGCGTGTGCGGCCAGCCGCGCTAAGTGGCAGCAGCTTACCATGCAATTTCACCTCCCCCCGCGCGGCCGGTAACAAGCCAGCAATGACCCGGGCGAGCGTACTCTTGCCGCAGCCGGATTCGCCGATGACGCCGAGCGTGCTGCCGGGTTTGATCGAGAGGCTGACGTCCCGAAGCACCGGCACTGCGGGGATACCGTTCCTGTTGGCACTGCCGTAGCCGGCAATGACGCTCCTCACCTCGAGAACAGGCGTAGCCGTCTGCTCCGTGGCAACGGATGCCGCGGCCCGCACGTGAGGTTCGGCGGCGGCGAGGAGGCTCTTGGTGTAATCGTTCTTCGGCGAAGAGAGAATGCTCCCGGTCGCATCGACCTCGCGTATGGTGCCATCGCGCAGCACGATGATGCGATCGGCCATTTGCGCAACTACAGCGAGGTCGTGTGAGACGTAGAGCGCCGTGGTGCCGCGCTCCTTGATCGCCTTCTTGAAGACACGCAGCACCTCGATCTGTGTCGTCACGTCTAGCGCCGTGGTCGGCTCGTCGAAGATGACGAGCTTCGGCTCGGTGACAAGGGCCATGGCGGCGAGCAGGCGCTGTAGCTGCCCACCGGAGACCTGGTGCGGATAGCGCTCGCCGACCTCCTCCGGATTGGGCAGGACGAGTTCACGAAACAACGAGACCGCCTTCGCCTCAGCCGCAGCCACCGGCATCACTCGGTGAATTTGCGAGCTCTCGATCACCTGCTTAAGCAACGGGCGGGCCGGATTGAAGGAGGCTGCCGCGCTCTGCGGCACATAGGCGATGTCACGCCCGCGTAGGGACGCCAGTTCGCGCTGGCTCATGGCGAGCACCTCTCGCCCGTCGAAGATGATGTTCCCAGCAACGATGCGGGAGCCCGCGCGGGTGTAGCCCATCAGCGAGAGTGCCATGGTAGTTTTGCCGGACCCGGATTCGCCGATGAGGGCGACGACTTCGCCCGGCTCGACCGTGAAGCTGGCATCCTTGACGATTACGAGTTCGCGCCCGCACTCGTCGCGCGCCGTTACGCGCAGGTTGTCCACGTTGATCAGCGGGACCATCTCAGTGCTCACCGCTTGAGGACCAGCGGCCCGGCAAATTGTCGATCAGCAGGTTGACGCCGATCGTCAAGGTCGCAATGGCAACCGCCGGCATGACCACCGCGAGCGCGCCATCGGCGAGTCCGGCGATGTTCTCGCGTACGAGCGAGCCCCAGTCGGCGTCCGGCGGCTGCACGCCGAGACCGAGAAAGGAAAGGCCGGACAGAATGAGCACCGCGAACACGAACCGAAGGCCAAAATCGGTCAGCACCGGACCCGCGATGTTCGGTAGGATCTCCTCGCGGATGAGATAGCCGGTCCCCTCCCCGCGGGCGCGCGCCACTTCGACGAAGTCGAGCGTGTTCACGTTGACGGCGAGCGCGCGCCAAATGCGGAAGGCGCCGGATGTATAGATCAAGGCGACTGTGCCGATTAGCACCGGTATCGAGGAGCCGAGCGCCGCGATGACGACGAGGGCTGCCATCTTGCTCGGGATCGAAATGAGCGCGTCGAAGAAGCGGCTGAGCGCCATGTCGACCGTCCCGCGCGAAACCGCGGCTAGCATTCCGAGGGTGCCGCCCATCAGGACGGCGAGGAAGGTCGCCGCCGCGGCGACGCCGACTGTGTAGCGCGCGCCAACGAGGATGCGGCTCATCACGTCCCGCCCGAGAAAGTCGCTGCCGAGCGGAACGGCCCAGCGCATCTGCCCGAACACGTCGTCGTCAACCAGCGCGCCGACGTCATGAGGCGCGACGTAGGGCCCGATGATGGCCATTACCGCCCAATAGGCGACGATGCTACCGCCAATTATGCCGGCGAGTGGCAGACGGGAGCGGCGTCGCCGCCGGGAAGGCGATTCGACGACCGCGGCTGTCTGATCTGCGCTCATCAATAACGAAGCCTCGGGTTGGACAAGATGCCGGCGATATCGGCGAACATCACCAGGAGGAGATAGGCCGAGCAAAAGATCATCACGCAGGCCTGGACGAGCGGCATGTCCCGAGTCGAGACGGCGTCGACGAGAAGGCGCGCGAGGCCAGGATAATTGAAGATTATCTCGACGATGATGGTGCCGCCGAGAAGGTACGACAGGCTGAGCGCGACAGCATTAGCGATGGGACCAATCGTGTTCGGCAGAGCGTGCGTCAGCACGATCCGCATCGGCCCCGCCCCCTTGAGCACCGCCATCTCGATATAGGGCGAGCCCAGCGTGTCGATAACGGCTGCGCGCGTCATGCGCATCATCTGCGCAATCATTGCGCAACTCAGCGTGAACACCGGCAGCGCGAACAGGCGGAAAAACTGGTCGAAGGAGACGATCCCGTCCGCATAGGACACCGCCGGAAACCAGCGCAGGTGTACGGCGAAGACGATCACGCACAGCGTTGCAATCAGGAACTCAGGTACCGCTACGATCGACATTGTGAGGAAGTTCGCGGCACGATCGAAGAGGCTGCCGCACCAAATCGCCGAGGTTATTCCGAGGAAGAGCGCGATTGGTACGCATACGCCCGCTGTCACTCCCGCGAGCATCAGCGAGTTCGGCAGACGGCTAGCGATCAGCCCCGCCACCGGCAGGTTGTTGACTAGAGAGTGGCCCGGGTCGCCCGAGAGCAGCCCGCCGAGCCACAGGAAGTAGCGGACATAGGGGGGCTGATCGAGGTGGAGGGCGTGGCGCAGGCCCGCGACAGCTTCGGGCGTCGCACTTTGCCCGAGCACCGCCTCCGCGACGTCGCCTGGCAGGATTTCCGTGCCGACGAAGACCGCGACTGAGACGAACCCGAGCGTCAGCATCGCAATCGCGATCCTGCTTGCGAGAAGGCCAACCAACGCCGTCTTCATGTTCGTCATCCCGGCGCCACGCTTCGACGCGCACGGCGCCCCCTCAGAGGATGTCGCAAAAACGGTCATTGGTCGAGCCAAATATTTTCGGCGAAGTTAAAGCCCATCATGCCGCCCGTCGGGATTGGCCGTAGACCCTTCAGTTTGTTGACATGGGCGTCGAGATAGCTCGCAAACACCGGAATGCAAACACCGGAGCCCTCGTGCACGAGGCGCTGCATCTCGCTGTACCTATCGCGGCGTCTCTCGGTGTCGGTCTCCGCGCGAGCCTCGAGCAGAAGCGCGTCGAAGCGCTCGTTGCGCCAAGCGCTCTCGTTAAAAGGCCCCTGCGAGTAGAAGAACTGGGTGAATGTAACATCAGCGCTCGCTTTGGGCGGGATGCTGCTGAAGAAGATCGGGTGCTTCGCCCAGTGGTTCGACCAGAAGCCGTCGGCCGGCACGCGCTGCAATTGAAGATTGAGCCCAATCTGCTGACCGACCTGCTGCAGGACCTGCCCCATCTCCTCTGAGTTTGGCGCGGCGGGTGACACGACAACCTGGAAGGCCTGATTGGCGAAGCCCGAACGTTGCAGATGGAAGCGCGCCTTATCGAGATCGAAGGGGCGCTGCGGCAGCCTCGCATCGTAGAAACGGTTGCTCGGGTCGATCGGCTGATCGTTGGCGACTACCGCGAAGCCCCGGTAAACCGTCCGGCGGATCTGCTCGCGGTTGAACATGTGCTTCACCGCCAGCACGAAGTCAGGATTTGATCCGGGTGATCCGTCGAGGCGCAGGACAAGATCATGGTAGGCACCGCCCTTGGTCTCGAAGAGGGCGAGGTTCGAGGCGGAGATGATCCGCGGCACCAAGCGCGGGCTGACTGTGCCGATGAACTGCATATCGCCCGCGAGCAGCGCGTTGACGCGCGCTTGCTCGTCCGTGATGCCGAAAACCTCGATAGCGTCGAGATAGGGCTTGCCGGGCTTGAAGTACTCAGTGTTGCGCACCGCGAGCGAGCGCACGCCGGGTTGAAATTCCTGGCACTTGTACGGGCCGGTGCCATTCGCAATACGGAAATCGGTAACGCCGTCTTTAACGATCGCGCATTGCCAGGTCCCGAACATGGTCGGCAGGTCGGCGTTAGGACCACTAAGACGAATGCGCACCTCGTGCGGCCCGGTCGCGGCGATCTCCTCCATAGGTGCGACGAGGGTACGCATGGCCGAGCCGATGGCCGGATCCTTGTGGCGCCGCAAGGAATAAACGACGTCGGCGGAGGTCAGCGGGGAGCCATCATGAAAGCGCACGTCGCGACGCAGCTTAATGGTCCACACTGTCGCGCGCTCACTCGGCGCCATCTCCTCGGCAAGATCGAGTTGCGGGGTCAAGCTCTCATCGAGAGCGGTGAGCCCGTTATAGAACATAAACGCGCGTGAAAAGTCGGTCTGAGTCAACGCCTTTGCGGGATCCATCGTCTCTGTAGCCGAGCTTCCGTTGGTCGCGACCTTAATCCTACCGCCGCGTCGGGGGGTTTCAGCGTGTACGGCCCCAGCGAACGTCGTGACCGCGCTAGCGGCCGCGACCGACATACCGGCCCCGACGAGAAGGTTCATCACATCTCGTCGCGACGCTCCGCGCCTGAACAGTTCACGAATGCGTAGCGCGTCAGCCGCGCCCATTTCGACCTTATTCCGTTCTCTCACCGCAGAATCAGACATTGATCACTCCTCCTGGCTATTCCCGGCATCTTCACTTAGCCGCCAGTTCTCGGCTGCAGCCTCGTTAACTCGGCGACCAGGGCCGACAGAAGGCTCTTCACCGAGGAAATGCTATCAACCCTGAGCGCTTGATTTCTCTAATGGAGCGCACCCCACCACCGAAATTATGCGAAAAGTCGCAGAAGATTGCAGCATTAAGTCATTTCAGGCTAGCGAGCGTTGCGAGTTAACAGCAGTCGAACCGCCAGACAAAAGACGGACAGAGGCAACGTAGAAGCGAACCGATTCATTTGTTCTCGGCTATAACTGCGATCAGGTAATCTCTATCCAGGGTCGTCAGTCGCTACGATGGACGGCGAGTCTAGCCTCTGGATCTTGCCGCACTCAAGCCGCTCGCAGCGACTATCCACGCCAGGATCAGCGGTCGTGGTCCGGGCTTTTAGTGCGCGTCCCGATTCTCGGCATCTGCTTGGGACAACAATGCGTTGGAACTGCTTTCCGCGGAGTACGGCGCGTGCACACCACCCTATGCACTGTCACTCCTCATACGCAACGATCGCAAAGCTGTTCGCGGGACGTGCTTCCGCACTTGCACATTTCCCGTTGAGCGATATCATTCTCATCGCATTCAGCTCGACGAGTTTAGCAGCCAGCATCTCGCGTTAACTGCGCGGACCGCGAGAGGTGAGGATCATGACCAGACACATCGTTATCAGCGCGACGCGAGCAGTTCCGCCTGGATTGGGTATTGACTGACAAGAACACAAGCTAGTGGAGAGCTCGTTTCGTTAGCAAAGATCTCCCCAGTTTTGGGGATCAGTCCGTGGCCGCCTCAGGTCGCCTCCTGGAGTAAGTTGTGAGTTGCAGCGCGAGTAGTGGCCGGAAAAGGAACAAGCACCATGTCTGGCTACGCTTAAGTGCTAACCGATGCCGACCCGGACACGTGAGACTGATACAATGCTACGTCAAGTGTGACAGGATTTCCGGTGGCGAGAGATAAACAAAATTTCCGGTAGCCAGAGATTAACAAAGCTGCGGTAACACGCTACAATCGACGGTCTGCGTTGACGCACTTCGGGGCAGAGAGCGAGCGCATCCGTGCATGTTTCTGAAAGCAGTCCCCCTTTTGACCCCTAGTCGATTGGAACCACGTCGGTTTCTATAAAACACGTCAAAATTGGTCAGGGTTGTCGTCCTTTAAGATGCCGACCTTCTAGTCCAAATAGGCTTGTCGATCTGTGAACATAGACTTACGAGGTTCGCAGAGCGGACTTGCTTACAAGGTTCTTATGCAACCACCTGAAGATACAGTCATCGGATGCGACGAAATTTTCCACCTCCTCCAGTCCCGGAGCGCGGATCATCCGCGGCACGATTAGTTCCAGATCGATGCGCTCCGCTATGCAATCAGCCTGTAATTGCGTTGCTTCTGAGACGCTGACGAAGCCGCGCCCCCCGGCTACAACAAGAGTTGGGCACCTCAACTGCCGCGCCAATTGCGAGCGGCGCGTCGATACTAATTTCTGCCCAGCTGGATTTGCAGATTTCGTCATCCACTCGACGCACTGCAAAGTCCGCATTCAATTCCAAAGGCCGCCGTCGCAAACCGCGGCGGCAAGGCGGCCATCAAAGACAGCCAAATCTGTAGCCAGCGCAGCGGACAATCCGTCTCCATAAACACCAATCCGCGTCGCATCGACATCAGCCCGAGCGGACAAAAAATCTAACCAATGCGACAACAAGACGTCCGATGGACCGCGCCAGCAATTTGAGACGTCTTCGTGAGAGACAACAAGAACCGATATGCCCCGCCCAATTATCGCAGGCAAGAACCTCCCGAGCGGCATGCCTGCTGTCTCTTGTTCGCTGCTAATGCAAATCACTGCCGGAAAACATGAGGTCCCAGCAGGCAAGTAGTACCCTGGAACTTCGGCCTCGCAGCTACAAGCAATTCGTACGCGCTCTACCCGTGCTAGCAGCAACGCAAGTCTGTCGATAGTGGCCTCGTTTTGTGCGCGATTTTCCCACGTGCGTCATAGTCATCAACTAACCGTCGGGCAACCTCAAAGGCTGTTAGCGCGCAAAGCCAAGCCTCCTTCGCTTCATCTAAGGCCCCTTTCTTGACGCTTAGGTCAGCAATAAGACAGTGAGCATCTCCGGTTTTTGTCCATCGTGCGATACAACTCTGTCGTGCTACTGTCTGTTGAGTGTCCTGGACAGAAAGACTGTCGAGGAACACGGCGGCCTCTCGCCGCGTGGACGCAAGGTCACCTCCCACAGGAGGCTCAGCACTATACTCCATCCGATTACGCTCCCCAGTGCAGATCCTCACCCGCTCAAGATTCCCGGACAATCTGGTCGCTTGGAGGTTAGTCGACAAAAAACGTGCACGAATATATACAGTCAATTCCCAGTTCGGCCGCCCAACTCCCATCGCATACATAAACGTGATTGGGCGCGTAAGTCGCCAATTTGGATCCCGACGCCTCCGAAATGCTTCGCCCAAAACCGTTCATGCGGTGCTTTTCTGCAAAGGAGTTGATCAGTCGACCAATCGCTTTGGCTCTTAAAGCGTGAGTACATGGCCCAGTGGTTTAGCCCATCCATAATCGTACGCTGATGCGGGTTTGTTGGCGCCGCAATCGGCGTTCTCAGCCTACACGATCGTGACTTCATTCAAACAATGAAAAGGCACAGGCTGTTTCGGCGCTCCGATGCAAGGTCTGCGCCCGAAGCGTCAAGGTCGCACTGAAGGCGTTCCGCGGCAACGCCGAGTTGGATGGCGCCCTGCCGCCTTTCAGGGTCACTTTATCCAGGCTCGAGACATGTTGATATGAATCCCTTCATATTCTTTGAAGCGCATGAAGAATTTCGGCCGGTTATCCGCCCGGATTGGAGGAAACAGGCGTTAAACTCGATTATGATTCTCTGACTGTCGCAAGCTTCACGGCTCGGTCCGGTGCTGGCAAATGAACGTACGCCACGAACCGCGCGGTCAGGGTGAGGGACCTCCTCGGAGTGTGTTTGATTTCCGATGAGACCTGATCCGGATTTGATCCGCCTCAGCGCTAAAGACAGCTGGGCTAGCGACTCCTCGCCAGCTTGCCGCGGCTATTCAAAACTGGAGTAAAACGAATGTCGGAATCTAAAGTGTCGCGCGCGCGCAAAATCACCAGGGTCACTTGTATTGGCGGCGGCGTGATCGGAGCTGGTTGGGCGGCGCACTTTATGCGGGCAGGGCTTGATGTCGTGGTGTACGACCAAGCCGCGGACCGGGAGGACTATCTTAAAGAAAGTCTTGCGACGGCTATGCCTGCGCTCACGGAGTTGGGCATGTCCCCGGGCGCCTCAACTTCGCGTGTTTCCTTTACTGCTAATTTCGAAGAGGCGTTGAAAGGTACCGATTTTGTCCAGGAAAGCGCTCCCGAAAACATCGACGCGAAAATACGTTTGCTTTCAGAAATTGATGCGCTTGTGCCGTCTGATGTTGTCATCGCGTCAAGTTCTTCCGGCTTTCTTGCCTCAGAATTGAGGAGCCGGGCGCGTCATCCCGAGCGTATTCTTGTCGGCCACCCGTTCAATCCACCTTTTCTGATTCCACTTGTTGAGATTGCCGGAGGCGATGCAGCTAGACAGGCGGCGGATAGGGCGACTGCATTTTACGAATCGACCGGCAGCGAAGTGGTCGAGCTAGACCGGGAGATTGAGGGTTACATCGGCAATCGTATCCAATATGCCGTTCTCAGAGAAGTTCTCTTCATGATGTCGCAAGGGGTGGCCGATCTTGAAGCAATAGATAGGGCCATTGCGGCAGGTCCAGCTATCCGCTGGGCAGCAATGGGCGTGTCTTCTTCTTTGTATCTCGGGAAGAGCGATCCGTCTCAATGGAAGAAGCTCGTGGAGAGCATCGGTCGTGACCTAGACGGCTATACTGCGCCTTCGAACTTCAAGCCAGGCGAGGCGCTGCTGCAGGCATATGCCGAACAGGTCTCCAACGGAATCGGAGCGAATGGGCAGGCGGCGCTCATGGCCTTGCGCAATGCTGGCGTGGTGAGCATCCGCTCCGCCTTGGAGCGTGTGCGGGCTAGCCTTGCGGGAGCGAAACATGGAATGGATTAAGGCGTGGGACGGGATTGTCAAGAAAGACTGGTTGGATCAGCTTGAGCACGTCAATTTTCTGACCTACCAACACATAGCCGATCTCGCCAGCGGTGAAATCTGGCGCCGGGCAAAGGACAACAGCGGCCCGGCACTGGATGTTCAGTTCGTCCTGACAGAAACGCATGTTTGTTATATTCGCGAACTGCGGTTGGGCGCGCCCGTTGAAATCTTTACATCCCTCATCGCTTACGACAGCAAGCGCTTCCATCTGTTTCATCGACTCGAAAGCGCCGGCAACCTTGTTTGTACGGTCGAGACAATGAACCTGTGCTTCGATCCCGCAAGCCGCAGGGTGGCTCCGCTCCCAGCCGTTGTTAGCAGCTATTTCGCGTCTTGGGGGAGTTCGCCGCATACCGTCCAGGCGCAATTGTCGATCGGCCGTAGACCATCCTACAATTGAAACCATCATGCATGCTCAGTTGCAGCGGGTGCACACTATCGATCTATGGAGGTGGGGCAAGAGGGCAAGCTAGGCCTCGATATCGCTGGTGCACCCCGACGCCCGCAATCGTCGTGATACGCTGGGTGAGCTGCTGCCGGTTTGATGGACACCGGGTTAAGCTAATCCCACCTTGCGTTCGAACTCAACGGGGCTGATGTATCCGATCGTGGAATGACGTCGGGTTCGATTGTAGAACCTCTCGATGTAGTCGAACACATCTGCCCTGGCCTCGTTCCTGGTGCGATAGAGTTTGCGCTCGGTGCGCTCGGTCTTCAGCGAAGAGAAGAAGCTCTCCATCGCTGCGTTATCCCAGACGTTGCCGGACCGGCTCATGCTGCACACGATGCCGCTGTCAGCCATCAGGCGCTGGAACTGTTCGCTGGCGTATTGGGCGGATTCAAGCGGTCGTCGCAACACCTGAACGAAAGAGGTTGCGATGGGCATTCGAAAGCGACGATCACACCGTTCTGGACGAGCACCGTTGGCGTCACCGGGACGGCCGCCGGTAGCGGGGCGATCTGAACTCCAGCGATTCTGGTTGGGGATCGCGCAGGGAATGACCAGCGAGGATGCTGCATTAGCGGCTGGTATGTCGCAGCCTGTCGGAACCAGATTGTTCCGACAGGCAGGCGGCATGGCACCAGCAATGTTCAGATCTTCAACCCAGCCGCGGTCCGGGCGGTACCTCTCGTTTGCGGAACGTGAGGAGATCGCACTTCTTCGCGTTCAGGGCCTTTCGAGACGCGAGATTGGACGCCGACTTGGCCGATCCGCCTCGACCATCTCCCGTGAGCTACGACGCAATGCCGCGACGCGCAGCGGCGGCCTGGAGTATCGTGCATCGACAGCCCAATGGCACGCCGAGCGATCGGCCCGTCGGCCCAAACCGACTAAGCTTGCGCTCAACACAACGTTGCGCACTTATCTGGAGCAGCGACTGGCCGGCGTGGTCATGACCCCGAGTGGCGCTGCCGTTCCTGGTCCCGCCGTTCCGTGGAAGGGCCGCCGGCATGGCCCGCGAAAGGATCGGCGATGGGCCAGGGCTTGGAGCCCGGAGCAGATTGCCCGACGCTTGCCGATCGACTTTCCGGACGACAAGACGATGCGCATCAGCCACGAAGCCATCTATCAAGCTCTCTTCGTTCAGGGTCGGGGAGCGCTACGCCGCGAACTGTCGGCCTGCTTGCGAACGGGGCGCGTATTGCGGGTCCCCAGGGCGCGCGTACGCAGGCGAGGCAAGGGCTTTGTCTCGCCGGAGATCATGATCAGTCAACGCCCCGCCGAAGCGGCCGATCGCGCGGTGCCGGGCCACTGGGAGGGAGACCTCATCCTTGGTCTTGGCAGCTCGGCGATCGGCACGCTGGTTGAGCGGACAACACGCTTCACGATGTTGCTGCATCTTCCCCGGCTTGCGGGGCATGGCGAAGCTCCACGCATGAAGAATGGCCCTGCTCTCGCGGGACACGGAGCTGAAGCCGTGCGCGACGCGATTACGCGCACCATCATCACCTTGCCCGAAGAGATGCGTCGTTCGCTGACCTGGGATCAGGGAGCCGAAATGGCTCAGCACGATCGTCTCAAGATCGACGCGGGTGTCCAAGTCTACTTCTGCGATCCGCAAAGCCCCTGGCAGCGTGGCACCAACGAGAACACCAATGGGCTGCTGCGTCAGTACTTCCCGAAAGGCACCGACCTGAGCGTCCACAGCGCCGACGACATCGCCGCCGTGGCCGCGGTCCTCAATGCTCGACCGAGAAAAACTTTGGGTTGGAAAACGCCAGCAGAGGCGCTTGACGAGTTGCTGTCATGAGTGAACACATTCGGTGTTGCGACGATCGCTTGAATCCGCCTTGGCTGCCACGATCGGAGTGATGCATCAGGGCATCCGGCTTGCCGCGTCGCCAGACGGCCATCAGAAGGGCGTCGGCGACCAACTGCGCCGTCATGCTGGCGCTCATCGACCAGCCGACCACTCGTCGCGAGAACAGGTCGATCACGGCCGACACGTAGAGCCAGCCCTCGGCCGTCCAGATATAGGTGAAGTCGGCAATCCACTTCTGGTTCGGCCGCTCGGCTGCAAACTGCCGGTCCAGAAGGTTCGCCGGCACGTTCGCTACCTGGCGATCGCCTTCATCCTTCGGCAGACGCCGGCGCCGTGGCCCCGCGCGCAAGGCCTGCAGGCGCATCAGCCGCTCGATCCGATGCAGTCCGCATTCGACGCCATCTGAGGTCTCTCCAGACACGCCGTGCCCCGTAGGTCCGGTCGCTGGCAAGGAAGCTTGCCTTCACCTTTAGGCCGACCGCTTCGTCGCTGCGGGATCTGGCGCTGGGCGATCGGTCCAGCCAGGCATGGAAGCCCGACCGCGATACGCCCATTGCTTCGCAAAGCCATGCCACCGGCCAGACGTTCCGGTGCTTCGCGATGAAGACGAACTTCATGTCGCTTCCTTCGCGAAGAAGGCT
>NZ_JBVVOU010000064.1:0-13938 GCF_055807635.1 Bradyrhizobium sp. Kon56
TGATCGCCGACGAGCTGCGCCGGCAGGCCGACGTCTTCACCGACCTCGTCGAGCTGCAGTCCAAGCTCGGTCGCGACGCGTCCGAACGCCCCGCCCCCCCGCGACCGCGGACACGTGCCTAAATTCTTGCAGGAGCCGAAGGGAAACGATTCCCTCGCCTAAACGACGGGCGAATGCGACTGGACAGATCGGCAAGGAACGCTTTGCGCTACACGGGCAGCTACTTGTCTTTTTCTATGCCTATGTGCTGTCCGGGGCCATCCGCAGCCAAGTCGGCGATGACCCTGCGCAGCTCTATCGCACAGGCGAGGGCTTTTACGAAACGCCAGGCTCTCATCACAGGGTCAGCGAGAACGCGAGCGACACGGAGCCCGCCAGCTTGCTCGCGGTCTTCGTGGTCGATTCCAAAGACGGGGCATTGACGATCCCCGACAAGGACGCAGCACCGAAATAATGGCGCGACAGGCTCGCCTGTCCAGACACCGCCGCCCTTTGCACTGTGTGAACGACATGCATAATAAGGCGCCCGACTGGAGAAACTTTAAAGGTGCCGGTACAAGCCGTCGCGATCGTCGTCTACGAGGGGGTCCAGGCCTTGGACGTGGCAGGGCCGATGGACGTGTTCAGCGAAGCGAACACTTTTCTCGACAGTGCCGACCGCTATGAATCCGTACTCGTTGCTGCTCACCACAATCCGCTGCGCGCCTCGAACGGCATACGGCTTGTTTCCGATCTAACGCTTGAGGAGGCGACGGGTGGGTTCGACATTGTTCTGGTGGCCGGCACGCCCACCCCACCTGAAACAAAGCCCGACCCGCACTTGCTTCAGTGGGTCAAGGAGCTGCCGTGGCGGTCGAGCCTCTATGGATCGATCTGCACCGGGGCTTTTGTCCTTGGCTATGCCGGTCTGCTGGACGATCGGCGTGTCACGACCCATTGGCAGGATGCGCAGGCGCTGGCGGCCAGGTTCCCGAGAGCAAAAGTCGAACCGGATTTGATCTATGTCCGCGATGGACGGCTGATCACCGCGGCGGGTGTAACGGCGGGAATAGATCTCGGTTTGGCGCTGGTCGGGCAGCGCCACGGCGCAGAAACGGCGCTCAAAGTGGCCAAGCGGCTGGTCGTAGTCGCCCAGCGCCAAGGCGGACAGTCTCAGTTCAGCCCCTATCTCACGGCGCCTGCCGATCCGGAATCGCCTATCGCCCGTATCCAGGACCATGTGATGGCGAACGTCGGGGATCGCCACTCGCTTGAGTCCCTTGCCGCCGTCGTCGGGATGAGCGCCCGAAATCTGGCCCGGCATTTCGTGCAGGCGACCGGGATCACGCCGCACGAATTCATCGAGCGCGCCCGCATCGATGCGGCGCGCATGATGCTGGAGGGAAGCGACCGGCCGCTGAAGGCGGTTGCATTCGACTGCGGCTTCGGCTCGGCGGATCGGATGAGGATCGTGTTCACCGCCCGTCTTGGCGTGAGCCCCATCCAATATCGCGGGAGCTTCCGGCGGGCGACACCGGAATAGAGCGCGCGCTCCCGGCCAAGGCAACGCTCGCGATCCTGCTTTCCCCACAAAGCGTCATGTCAGGAAAAGACGTGCGGCTGTCCTGATCCGCGGGATGCCCTTCCTTGTGCGGAGCGGTGCCCGGTTGGCAAATAGGTACAAGCAACCAGCCCGCTACGCAAAAAAGGAGAGCGCTCCATGTCCGAGATCATCGCCGGCATCCGCCTGCCCGACAGTGCCATCGCCCGCGCCGCCACCCAGCTCGTGCGCGATACCGAAGACGACCTGCTCTACAACCACAGTCGTCGCGTCTTCCTTTGGGGCTCCCTCACCGCCGAGCGCCACGGCCTTAAGTACGAGCCGGAGCTGCTTTACCTCGGGGCCATGTTCCACGACATGGGCCTTACAGAGAAGTATTCCAGTCCCGACCTGCGCTTCGAGGTCGACGGTGCCAATGCTGCGCGCGATTTCATGAAAAGCTACGGGCTGCCGGAGCGTGAAATCGAGGACGTCTGGACCTCGATCGCGCTCCACACCACGCCCGGTATTCCCGAGCATATGCGACCCACCATCGCCCTGGTGACCGCGGGTGTCGAGATGGATGTGCTGGGTATCGCCTATCATGACTTCACGCATGAACAGCGTGACCATGTCTGCGTCCATCATCCGCGCGAGACGAACTTCAAGGAGAACATCATAGATCACTTCGCCAACGGCATCATCAAGAAGCCGCTGACGACCTTCGGCAACGTGAAGGCCGACGTCCTTGCGCTGAAGGACATGAACTATGTCCGCCAGAACTTCTGTTCGATCATCCTCGGTTCGGCCTGGCCGAACTGACCTTCGTTGCTGGACCGGAGTAAATCCAGATGAGCGTCATTCGAACCAGGATGTGCGGACCTGAGGAAGCCGTGGTCGGACCGAGCGAGGAGTGCGTCGCTGCGCGGAGCCCGATCGACGAGATCATGACCCGCCGCATCGCTTGCGAAGCCCGGGTCGGCCGGCCCTTGACGCCCCTGAGCTACGCCGGGGTGTCGCCCGCCGCGCCACACGCCGGGCCGTGGTAGGCGAGCAGTCGTCGGAGGAGCGGTCGCGGGAGGGGGCGGCTTACTGCCACCGCGTGCTGGTCAACGGCGTCTGGGTTTGTCGGTGATCGGGCTGCCCGCGGGTCCCCAATTCCTGGATCAAGTCCATCTCCGGCTCGGAGAGCTGATGGGCGGAGCGCTTCCAGAGGGTTAGGACGGGGCGCCTGACTTGTGCAGCTGCCTCGGTTCCTACGGTGCCATCGAATTGTGATCGGTTCAGTCTGCGATTAAATATCCGCTCGATGGACATTGAGTGCGACCCCGGGCGCGAGGCGGCTGCGGCGATGAAGCTGGCCGCCGAGGCCGTTGGAGCCGGCCGGCAAAGATGGATCCACGCAGCGTTGGCGTGGATCGAACTGCTACGAGCACCTACGGCCGAGCCTAGCGCGGTGGAAGAGCTGGTTTAGTCCTGCTCTGAAAGGCACTCCAGGCAGGTGTCGCCGATTGACCCCAGCACGTCGCGGACTTCAGCGAGGGCATCGTGCGCGGAGACCCCGAACGGCGAATTTCGGGCGGCGATGTCGAAGGCGCGCCCGCGCGTGCGGGTCCGCGCGATCCTGCATCCCACCGCGGCCTTGTTGAAGTCGTTGAACGCACCACCGAGCGGCGCTCCGGACCCAAGTGTGAACCCCGCACGGTTTGCTAGATCAATAGCTAAAGCGCCGATGGCGGCGGGACCCCACGCCGATTTACGGCGGCCCCGCCGATTTCACGCTGGCGGACCTCCTGCAGCACGCGGGTGTGATAGGGATTGTGTGAGTTAGTTCACAAGCGGCAGGCATCGCGAAGCATAGTGTGCGCGCTCCACTGGAGGGAAGCGCCATGAACGTTAATTGGACGACCTCTCGATTGTTCGCACTGACCGCCGTTGTTCTAGTGGCCGCTGGTGCTACTATGGCAATTGGAACTCCTCGCGGAGTGTTTGAGCCGACTTTGGGACAAAACTGGCAATGCAGCCGAACCTTGCTGCTCTTGACGACTTGTTCTCACGTCAACAAAACAGGATGAGTCCTGCCGGCGGCTACCCTGTGCGTTTCCTGATCGGAACGGTATCGCCAACATGCGGACGAGCCGCGGCGCACGTCCAAGAAGCCGCACGTCGCCGCGCTGGTGCACTCTGGACCGGTCAAATTTACCGGCAGACCAGCATCCGCAGATCGCGCGGAGGTCTGCTCTCGGTAGCGGTCCTTTTCGTCTGGATTGGCTAATCGAACGCGCGAGGTTGCAAGTCTCGTCGCAAAGAGGCTCGCCGCCCGATCGCGCCGAACTGGGTTTGTCGCGTATTCTTTCGTCAGCACAGATGGCCTCGGGCTCGGAATATTTCCTGGCGCCGAATGCAACGACCGACTTTCGATCGACCTCAATCGTAAAGACCGAGAGGGAAAGCTCCTCCGCAATCATCGCATGGCGTCCTTTCGTCGGTGCGCGGTTGAACCTTCGCCTAGTCCATTCAGACTAAGTCACACCGGGATCTTTGCCATCCCTCCCGGGGCTGGAAGGCCGCCGTCCGCGATAAATTTAAGCGGGCGGCGTTTTTGCGCTGGAATAGTTGCGGGGTATTTGTCTGGGGTTAACGCCGTAACGCTTCACAGACTTGAACCACCGACACCCGGCGATGGCGGCCCACTCCCAACACAAACGCGGGGCAAGCGCGGCCCATTCGGTCAGTAACCTCAACCGAAGACATCGTTGGTCATCCAACGATGCCTATGAATCCCCGACGCCCGCTCCGCTTCAAGAACCCTGCAACGAAGTCGCAACGAATTGGTGAAGCGCCCGTGAACAAAGCGGGACGGAAACGATTGCCACATCTAGAAAGATCAACAACTTAGAAGATGCTCAATGGGTTCAGGACGCAGGGCCTGCCGGCTTCAGACGGCCACGATCAACGAATGTCGGCATCGGTGGTTGCGTGTCCGCAATTGAACCGATCGAGCGCTCCGCAAGGCTCTGGATCCGGTGGGCTGCCGAAGCTTTGGCTCGTTCTCGGCCGTAGCTTAAACAGTAGCATTGGCGGGTTGTAATACTGCAATGCAGACCGCGATTGCGGCAAATAGGAATCATCGGCCATTTGGTGGTGGCAATTCCCACCCTCTCTTCACGTCGTATTCTTGGTATCCAAGACGTCCCGCACGCGAGCCGCCAATCCTTCAAACGTGAAAGGCTTGCTGATGAGTTGTACGCCGGGGTCAAGACGCCCGTGGTGAATGATGGCGTTGCGCGAATAGCCGGTCGTGAACAACACTCGGAGATCAAATCTCAGTTTTCTTGCCAGGTCCGCCAGTTCCCGGCCACTTTTTCCCGGCAAGACGACGTCGGTAAAGAGAAGGTCGATCCGCTTCGGGCTTCGCAAAATAGTGAGAGCCGTTTCCGGATCTTCAGCTTCCAGCACGGTGTAGCCAAGTTCGTTCAGGACCGAAACACTGTAGGCACGCACGTCTGCATTGTCCTCGACTACGAGGACCACTTCCTCTTTATGGCCAAGTGGCGCAAGCCGCGCCTGGCTTTCGGAGGCCAAGGTCACCTCGCCATGATAGCGGGGGAAGTACAGCTTGACGCTCGTACCGACGCCGGGCTCGCTGTACACAGTCACGTGGCCGCCTGACTGCTTTGCAAAGCCGTAGACCATGCTGAGGCCAAGGCCTGTACCCTTGCCGACTTCCTTGGTCGTGAAGAATGGTTCAAACACCCTGCCTAGCGTTTCCTTGTCCATGCCCATACCCGTATCGCTCACCGAGACCATAACGTATTGGCCCGGGATGACTTCGGCGTCGATTGCTGCATATTGCTCGTCAAGAACGACATTCGCCGTCTCGATCGTCAAACGTCCGCCCGTGGGCATCGCGTCACGGGAATTGATGCCGAGATTCAGGATGGCACTCTCGACCTGGTTTGGATCAACGTCCACCGTCCACAGCCGTGGCGCGAGGACCCCTTCCAGTTCGATGGTCTCGCCTAGGGTGCGGTGAAAGAGGTCCGTCATATTGCGAATGATCAGGTTGAGATCGGACGGTTGAGGAGCCAGAGGCTGTCGCCGCGAAAAGGCCAGCAGCCGGGCTGTCAGGCTCGCTGCCCGCTGTGCACCCTGCAGCGACATCTCAGCGGCCCGCCGGACGCGGACATCGTCGCCAGGCTTGCTGCGCCGGATCGTATCGAGACCTCCGATTATGATCGTCAGCAGATTGTTGAAGTCATGAGCGACTCCGCCCGTAAGCTGACCAACCGCCTCCATCTTTTGAGCCTGACGAAGAGCTTCTTCGGCCTTTGCGCGTTGGGCAATCTCCTCAGCAATCCTCTCCTCCAAGGTCGCGTTTAGCCGCTGCAGCATTTCCTCTGCGGTTTTCCGTTGCGCAATTTCACTTTGCGATGCTTGGAAGAGCCGAGCATTGTCAATAGCAACGCTTGCCTGGCCGGCAAGGCCGGTCATCAGGTCTTCGGCTCGGGCATCGAACATTCCCGGCTGGGGATGACCGAAAAACAGACCGCCCAGCACCTCGCCAGAGCGAGACCGAACGGGCACGGCAAGATAACTCCTCACCGGCAAATGGCCCTCCGGCATCCCCTTATGAGGCGCACTATGGCCGTAGCGAGGATCTTTGAGGATGTCGTCCGATCGCACAGTCCCTTCGCCTGTAAAGGTCGGCGCGAAGATCGCCGTATTGCGCGGCATTGGGAAATTTGCAAAGGCTTCTCGCGGCGCCCCTGAAAGCGAATAGAGGGTATAGCTTTCGCCGGCATCATCGATCACATTATAAAAAAACGCGCCGAAACCTGCGCCCGTAAGCTCGACGCCAGCATCCGTGACGCTTTGCACGACATCGGACAAGTCGAGGTTTGCGGCCACGACTGTCCCGGCTCGATTGAGGATTTGAAGTGCGCGCGTTTCCTTGCGCAGCTCCTTCTCTGCCTCGACAAGCGCCTGCTCGGCCGCTTTCCGCGCCGTAATATCGATGGCCGTTCCAATCGCCCGAATGCAACGCTCACCGTCAAACACACCTTTGCCTTTGGCGGCTACCCATCGAATGATGCCGTCTTCCTTGCCGACCGTCCGATATTCTACGTCGTAGGTGCTGCGACGCTGCGGATCGAGCGCGGAGCCAAAGGCCTCGCTCGTCGCAACCAGGTCTTCGGGATGCAGCCCAGCATAGAAGTCTGCCATGCTGCAGGGCACGTCCGGGGAAATACCAAACATGGCCTTGGTGCGGTCGCACCAGGTCAAATGGCCGGTCGTTAGATCGAGGTCCCAGATTCCAACGCCTGCTGCCGACGTGGCCAGCCGCAGCGACTCCTCATTGAGCGAAAGCTGCGCCTGACTTTGGACCTGCTCGGTGACGTCGTGTCCTTGAGCAAAAATGCCAGTTACATTGGCTTGATCATCGATAATCGGCTGATAAATGAAGTCGAGGTAGCGTCGCTCCAGTGGGCCACCCGATTCGCGCTGAAGGTCGATGGCCGCGGCAGTCGATGTGTAGGGAATGCCGCTCAAATAGGTCTTGTCCAACAACTCAAAAAAACCTTGACCTTCCAATTCCGGGAAAACGTCCCGGACAGGTCGTCCTATAACCTCTCGCTGCCCGATCAGCCGAAAGTAGCTTTGATTGCAAAGTTCAAAGATGTGTTGGGGGCCGGCCATCACCGCCATGAAACCGGGAGCCTGCTCGAACAACCGCTGCAGCTTGTCCCGCTCGCTTCCGAGCTTGCGGTTCAACAGGTCCACCGCGCGCCGCTCACGGTCAAGCGCGTCGGTCTGCATGCGTAGAGCTCGTTCTGCGCGCACTCTCTGCCAAGCGACGGCAACCTGGTTGGCCGCCATGGTTAGCGCCAACTGCTCCGCTCGCGTTGGAAAGTTTTTCCTGCGAGAGATCGCGTCAAGACGTCCTGCGCCAGTCAGGCCGATAGCTGTACAAAAGCCGCGAAGCCCTCCGCCCGGCCGGAGGTCAAAGGCCTTTCCCGCTCCGGGGTCGGGAGCCGCAGCCAGTAGAACATCGGCAAGTTTGTGGGATCCATCGTCGGGAAGCTGGCTGACTTCCAGGGTCTGGTCGCCCTCTGCTCGAAAGGCCACCCGCGCGCCGTCGAGATCGAGCACCCGCATCAATGCGTCGACAAGGCTGGCTGCTATTCGTTCCTCATCCGCATTGACCCACATTGCAGGAAGGGACGACAGAGCCGCCATATCGCCGAGGGCTCGGCGCAAGGCGTGCAGTTCGCCGCCCTCGACCTGATCGGCCTCGCCCAAATTGCCCGCCTCCACGCGAATATTGTTAAGCGTGCTTCTTGCGAGCGTTCAATTCAGTCAGAAACTCATCGGGAGGAACGAAGAACGGATTTTGCTGCAGTACCCCGCCGATGATCACCTGTGGATGGGTCCGCAGGATATCCATAACGGTTGCTGCGCTGAACTTGTTGAGGTCGTACGTACACACGACCACGTCGTCATACTTCGGCAGCACGTGATTTAGTCTTGTCTCATATTCGACGATCTGGTCGACACCGGGAAGGTCTTCCAGAGCCCATTCCATGTTGGCCCAGAGCCGGGTCATGCCAAAACCGCTGCTTCGCCCCTCCTTGAGCACCTCCTGGATCAGAGCGAGCATGGCATCCTGGTCAAAGCCCTTGCCTCCGCTCAGATAGGCCCGCTCCCATGGCCGCATGTCTAACTGTCCCCGAGCGGTGGCGGTGTCGACATCTATCCCGCCGGCCTTCAACCGCTGAACACGGTCCTCTCGGTGCTGATCGTTGATGATCTGAACAAGCCGGTCGTTTGCCGCCAACCCCTCCCTGGCGAACGGCGCCAGCACGGCCTGTTCCTCGTCGTCAGAGCTGAAGAATGCACAGGCATGGCAGGAGCAGGTGAGTTCGGAACCTGCCAGTTTTACAGACCTGCTTAGCGGAGCGGCCTCATGGAACAAAGACATTTGGTTAGCTCCCTTTTGAATGGCCATCTTTTACACGGCAGCACTTAGCGTGCCAAGCCGATCAGGAAGAAGCTCGACAGCGTCGTAAGCTCAAAAGCCAAGGGTGAATAGGGCTGATCAAGAAGCCCCAAGCGGCATATGCCGACCCGTTTTACGCCGTATCGAGTTCGAGACATCACATCAGAGGGCCTTTCAAGCGCCAGTTCATTCAAAGGTTGTGTCGGAAATAGGCTTCGCCTGCTTCAGGTCAACCGCGTCGCAGACAATGCACTGTAGGTCTGTTCTGCCGTATAACCCCGGCACCGGGACAGTTCTTTGCCGCACCGCAAACACCTAGTGACTTTGTCCATAATGGCTTCTCCCAGCGCCTAACGGCGCTCGGGAACCTTTGTTCCAGCTCGATTTGCAGGAAGGGGTCGTGGAACTCAGCGGTCGGTCAAGCCGTGCCGGCTCGCCGCGGAACGGTCCCTGAAGCCGGCGCCGCCTATCGCACGGGCCCCAAAGAACGTCGGCCTCTTGCCTAGGAGGTCCGCGCCCTAATCCAGAGCACGGGCGCCGAGCGTCGGCGCTACAGCCGGCTGCCGTCCCATCGAGCATGCACCCATTAGACGTAAAGATAATGTGGGCAGCTGGCTGCTAAGCGACGCCCGCCGCCGCAGCTCTTCGTCTCTAATCAGCGCGTCAACTCTATCCAATTGACCGGCTACACCTGCAAAGCTCTTGGCGATATTCCTCAATAAAAGAACGCGGCTTTAGAAGTGTTGGATGCGCCGCGCCGATCGTGCGGAAACGTCGCAGCGCCGGCCGCTACGAGCTAGTCCGAGCAGCGCCTGCGGCCCATGTTGCAGCAGGCCGCGCACAGTCAGCGGCCGTTCATCATTGCGGCTGCAAGCTTTCCCGATGGAGACCCGCGAGGAGTCATTGACCCGCCTAGCCGCGGTCTTGGATGGTCTGGCTATGGAGCAAGGGTTAAAAGTTAAAGGGCGGTTTGTCGAACGCGCATTCGGCGGGACAGGTCCGCTCGCCATTGCGGAAGCCGAAGCTTTCGCTAATGCCCATGGTTGTACGTTTTGGTACGACCGGACCATGCGTGAGGGAATGTTTTCTCGATCTTACCCGCCAGGGGGGCGCGCCTAAACTATGTACGCTTAAATGCAAGGGTTCCGGCTGGAGTCTGCTCGCTCAGCCGCGGCCGCGCCGTCAGCATCGATTAGATCTGCCCGCGCAGTAGATCGGACCCCCACGGCTCGGCCGAGTTCGGTAGAAAAGCTTGCGGTGCGCGGAGCCGCCCTGCAGTTCAAGGATCAGCTCCTGAAGCAGCTAAACCTGCGGCAAAGCGAGCCAATGAATACAGGCTGGCCAGCCACCAAGCCCGCCCCAGCTAACTAATTGAGGCCTGTTTCTGCCGACGAGAGCACCTGCCGTTTCAAGCCAGCCTGCAAGGGGCCGATGACGACACACGGCGTCTGGCGGCCGGTCAGCTCCACGATCGCCCTCCGTCCAAGCTCGATGAGCGAGCCCGCCGCCGCAGCCGTCACCATCTCGTCCCGAGCGGCACCCCCTCAAGGTCCGGGCCGGCGGTGCTGATGTTCTCTCCGAGGTCGTCGACGCCGACCTCGAAGCGACCTTAAGGGAGCGTTGCCAATAAGTCGGATGGACGCTCATTGAAGGCCTTCGATCCCACCGATTTCGACCACGTGCTCGGCTGGGAGCGCCCCGGCTCCTTCGCATCCGGTTCAGCTTCAAGGCGGACTCGGCTCGGCCGTTCCGTGCACGGCACCAAATCTGGGGCATCACAAATTCAGGTTGTGACATTGGAACAGTTCGCAACGGGGGTCGTTGCCTTTCCGATCCCCGAGTCTAGAGGGTCGCGTCAACGCGCCAGCAAGGATCGGTGATCATCAATGGACATCCAAGCAAAAAACAACGTGCACGTCACCGGGCGCGGCAGCAGGGCCATGGTCGTCGCCCACGGTTTTGGCTGCAACCAAGAACTTGCGTAGTTTCGTGGCACCCGAGTTCGAAGGCGACTTCAAGGTCGTGCCGCTCAATCATGTGGGCACCCGGCGCACGGATCCTGCGGCGCCGGGCGTTGCACGAGCACAAGCACCTCCGCGTGCTCGATATGATCAACACCACCGTCAACCCGCATGTCTGACTCGATCGATGACGTGCTGGACTTCACGCGTGGACGGCTCAGCAGCCGTATCGTGCTCAATCGCGACGACGGCAGCCGTTGGAACCCGCAGGTCGTCGACGAACTGCGGACCTCATCGCGGCGAGACGAACTTCGACATCTCCGAGTCGGTGAATTGCGACCGGGCCCGCAACGCCCTCAGGCACGGAGCCTCGGACCGGCCCGTCCGGCTCGGAGCGGAGACGGAGGGCGGCGAGTTAAGGCTCTGGGTCGCGAATGCGGTCGAACCCATTGCGGCCAGTGCGATGGAAAAACTGTTCGAGCCGTTCTTTCGGGGCGACGTCCGCGACAGCCGGCAGGGTCTCGGACTTGGACTCCACATCGCCTCCCAGATAGCGCAGTCCCACGGCCGCCGCATCGATGTCACGTCGACGGCGGAAGAGACCACGTTCGTCTTCAAGATGCCGCTGGCAACGGCCGCGTCATGAGGACTCCCGCGCGACAAGCTTCCGTGCATGAAAGGGGACAGACCGAATTTCTGCTCGACTGCCGGACTGGGCCGGAGGCTTTCAGATGGCGCATCTAGTTCCCGTGATCCTGATCGTTGAAGACGAATATCTGCTCCGGATGGATGCCGCCGACATGATCGAGCAGGCAGGCTTCGAAGTCGTTCAGGCCGGCAACGCCGACCAGGCTATCGCGATACTCGAGGCCCGTTCCGATATCCACGTCGTCTTCACCGATGTCCAGATGCCGGGTTCGATGGACGGGCTGAAGCTCGCCAGCTTCGTCCGGGACCGGTGGCCACCCATCAAGATACTCGCCACGTCCGGCTTCGTGAGAGTGGGGCCTGGCGATCTGCCTTCCGGGAGCGAGTTCATGGCAAAGCCATATCGTAGTCCCGAGGTCGTGGCGTCGCTTCGTCGATTGACGGATCACGGCGGATGATCCGCAACATAGCTTATCGATCGCTCCGTCTGTCGGGACCTTCGCTGCAGCAGCTTCATTCGGCGATCTCGCAAAGAGCCGCCAAGAAAACACACTCGCGGCGTACCTGTTGCTCGGGTCATGAAGATCCCAAGGAACAAACAAAATGAACGCCCAGGAACTCGCAGCCAAGTTCAGCGCAAAGACCGCGGTCGCAGTGGCGGAGAAGAACCGTCAGACCGAGATCGCCGCCACCAACTCGGAAAAACGCACCGCAGATATCGAGCACTGCAAGGTCGCCATGGAGCGCCATGTGCTGCCTTTTCTGGCGGAGTTGAAAGAGCATTTCGCCGACAATCAGTTCTCGTTCGCGCCGCAGATCGAACTCAATGACCATCGCCCCGTCGGCGTATCCTTCAAGGTCGGAGATGGCGCGCCCACCACGATCACCACGGCGTTCGGAAACATCGTCGTGACGAGGATCGGCGATAGCGGCTCGTCGAAAGGTGTTCCGTTCGTGTACGGGCCGGAGGTGGAGCCGTACATTTCCAACTCGGGCGACCTGACCCGCGAAAAGATGGCCAAGCTCGTCGAAATGGTGATCGATACCGCCGGCTGATCGCCGCCACGACCGGCGCCACCGCTTCGAGCCGGCGCCGGCCTGCGCTTTCCACTCTGAAATCAGACTTGCCGCAGCGCGGTCAAGGCCCTCGGCGCGGAGAGGTCAGGGTCCTTGCCGGCGCCCGGTCGCATGACGCCAACGATCCGATTACTCTATACCCCTTCTCATGATCTTCCGGGCCACGCACCTGGTTGGGCAGGAAGCGTCGGTTGTAGGGGAAAAGTTCACGATGACAGCCTTCAATACAGGCGACGGCCCTGCGGCTTCATCACCGGATTCAACGGGGCGGGACGAGCTTGGTTACCGACTCCGGCAACAATCGTTGTTGGGAGAATTCGGCCGCGCCGCCATGCAGACGCGGGATCTCCGGATGATCCTTCAGAAAGCGACCGAACTCTGCGCCATCGGACTGCGGGCGCAGTTCGCAAAGGTTCTGGAATATGAGCCCGCCGGAGAACGCCTGATGGTCCGTGCCGGCGTAGGCTGGAAGGAGAATACCATCGACGTCGTCTCGCTTGCCGCCGACGTCGGATCTCCGGCGGGCTATGCCTACCGTACCGGGGAATCGGTGATATCGAACCACCTGAAGGCGGAAACACGTTTCCGTACGCCGCAGCTCCTGACCGATCATGGCGTCAGGCGTGCGATCAACGTGCTTATCGAAAAGGGCGCGGAGGACCAGGCCTACTTCGGCGTTCTCGAAGTCGACAGCGCCGATGCCGGTCAGTTCGACCAGGCCGATGCCGATTTCCTCACCGGTTTCGCCGGCCTGCTCGGCATTGCGATCGAACGCCAGCAGGCCGACGCCAAGCTTCAGGAAGCCCTCAAATACCAGGCACTCCTGACCCGCGAGATGAGCCACCGCGTCAAGAACAGCCTCGCATCGGTCGCGGGGTTGCTTCGGGTACAGGCGCGCAACACACCGTCTCAGGAGGTCAAAAGCGCCCTGGAAGATGCAAGTCTGCGAGTCTCCACCATTGCCGACGTTCACGACCACCTGTGGCGGAGTTCGCATGTCGGCTTCATCGAGCTCGCGGACTTCATGACGGAACTTTGCAAGAAGCTCAGGGGGAACTTGGGGAAACATACGTTGAATTGCCGATCGGACGCATTGCTGCTCTCCGCCGACCATGCCGTTCCGCTTGGTTTGCTCATCAACGAGCTCGTCGCGAACGCCATAAAGTATGCATATCCAGACAGCAGAGGAGCCATCGAGATCTCGGCACGGGAGATCGAAGAAAGCCTTCGCGTCGAGGTGTCGGACCAGGGTAAGGGTCTGCCCGAAGGATTTGACATCGATGAACCGCGCGCCAGCCTGGGGTTCAAGATAATCACCGGCATGGTGCGGCAGCTTCAGGGCCATCTGACCATCGCCAAAGATTGGAAGGGAAGTCGCTTCCTGATTGATCTGCCGATCATTTCACATCCGGACCGATCGCAATCGTCCTGACCTGAAACCGACACGCGATCAAAGGTCCTCTCGAAGTCCCTTGAAGAACGGGTGTCGGACCTTTCCTTCGCCGGACTTCGCTCGGTATTCGATCTCGGCGAGCAGCTTCGGCTCGACCCAAACGCCCCTGTGGGCAATCCGCTTGGCGTAGGGCTGCGTCTTGCGGACGAGAGGCTCTCGCCTCGGCGTCGATCGCGTCGTTCTTTTGCCGCTTCACAACGGCCTTACATAGGCGGGAGGGATCAGCCGAACTTCGTGGCCAAGCCGAGTGAGCTGACGGGCCCAGTGATGGGCTCCGCCA
>NZ_JBVVOU010000065.1:0-13651 GCF_055807635.1 Bradyrhizobium sp. Kon56
ATATGGACGAAGACGTCCTTGCCGCCGTTGTCAGGTTGAATGAACCCGTAACCCTTCGTCGGGTTGAACCACTTCACAGTCCCCAAAGCCACTTGACCTCTCCATTATTCAAAAACCAAAACTAGTGCGGGGTTTCCGACAAAAGAATGGCTGGCCGGCCGGCGCGCGAACGCGATAGACGGCACGCTGATTCAATCGGCATGCCCCGAGTCAAGTAGATCCAAATACCGAATGTGAAGTGTGAGCGGCTGTTTGGAGCCGTCTAAGAGCACACGTACCTGGTTGCGCGTGGCGCCTAGCCCAAGGACAACGCCGAACTTGCCGGACAATCTTCGACCAGCCGCCTCGGCCAACACGATGCGACAACCCGGTGCGACGCCATCCTTGATGAGAGACAATTCTGAACTGGGCGGACCATTCTTGTGGTCGGACATGCAGGCAACATATCGTAATATTGGCGCAAATAAAGGCCGCGCAGGCTCCGTAAGAACAACGGGAACAACGATGCTACCATACTCGCGGCTAATCCCGCTTCAGGTTCGGTGCCTCAATCGCCTTCAGCAGCTGCGCCCTCAACTGCAACACAACAGGTTCGCAGTCACAGCCGAGCAGTGATCGCGGTGCGATCCAAAGGGCACCCGCTGAATTTCGACCGCCCAAGTGCTGCGGCCAGAGCAATTATCAGGTCGCGCAACTCGTGCGGAGCGTGCTCGCGATTGCCTAGCAATCTAGACCCATATTCTGATTTGCAGATGTGCGTGAAACGGGAAAGCCGCGGTCGCTAAGAAACGATTGATTCTGAAGATGCGGACACCCCCAACCCCTTGCACCGTGCTCTAACCCGCATAGACCTTCGCGGCGCAAATTGCGCCGTTGCGGACGCGGGGGATGATTTCCGCCGGCAAGCTGACGCACGAGTAATACAATAATTATGTGGCACATCTCTCCTTTGGAGATGCTCGACAAAATGTCGATTTCTCCAGGGCCCAGTTGGGAGCGAATGACGGTAGCCTCAGTTTTCGGCCACGAAGACCACCATAGCAAAGGGCCAGAAGAGGCCCTGCATTCTTGTTCAGGTTTCCTGGTGTTGATGAGGTTCACCTCCAGTCCGAGCCATGGCGCATTGGCCGATTTCCACGTTGTGGAGGTTCAGCAGCACCGGTAAATCGATCACGGTGGTCGCCCTGATAATTAAAGCGGCCGCCCCCATAGACCCGTGGCCACGGGGTTGAAATGGGGCGCCCCATGCCCGCTCGCACCTATCCGCGAATTGGTACACGGGATAGAGACACCGAGGACGATGTTACTCAGCTCACTCTCCTCCCACAAAGGCACACTTCATGGTTCTACCGGTAGCCCTTCTTCAGCTATCACAACGCTGGCGTGGCTGTACGTTACCGCCAAGACGGTGATTGCAGTCGGGGGCTGGCTGCTGTTCTAAAATAGTTCGACTAGTTGCAGAAACTCGTAGGCGGCACAAACAATCATTCCCCACAGCGCAAAGTTTATCTGCAGAGCTGCTACCATGCTTCCCTCCCCGTCGGCCGAGCTTGTTGCTTTCGGTTGATGGTGCACTTGCATTTTCACCATTTCCCCGAATCTACACCGATTCCAACGTCTCAACCGCCCGCAAGAATACTGGGTCGGACTCTCGATGAAACACGGCAGAGCTTCGGGTATGCACCCGCCCTCTTCCGCCTCACGGCAAGACGTTGCGCAGGCGCAACAGCCTTCCATGTTCCGCTTCGGAACAGATGTTTTGGGACTCAACCCGCAAACCGGATTCTGGAATCATCGCCAACAGCCGGGGCTGGAAGTGTCCATTCCGTAAGCACTCAATTTTCCCGGGAAAATAAAGGCCGCAGGAGATGGGCTGATCCTGCGGCCTTTTTCATCTCAGCGGCGGATGTGGCAATCTCAGAAGCGGAGGGCGGAGAGTGTTGCTTGCTTGAAAGGAAAGCTCGCCGAGCAACTTGGAGCTACCGAAAGACGCCGATCAGCGAAGCGATATCGATCAGCTTGGCCGATGTTTCGCCTTGGAGTTCTCCCAGGCGACCTTGAAGCGGCGCGCGTGGCTTCATCGAGCGAGCCAGCTTCCGCCGAACGGCGGACCGGGAAATGTCACGATGAAGGCCAGTGTGGTAGCGCACGACGTCCTTATTCGCCCCGTACAGAAGAGCTGGCGAATGCATTTGAGGATATGAACCGCGCGAGCAGCGAGCGAACGCTGCCCTGGACTTTAGCTGTGGACATCCTGAACAGGTCGATAAGGCGCAACGGTTCCTGGGCGGAGTCGTGAACAAGTCGGGCGGCCGTCTATTCCAGACAGGGCGGTTGCACCGATTTCCGTTCGATGTTGCACCTTGAAAAGTAGCAACGATTTGATCGCCTTCCGCCGTGCTCGCCATACATTTGCTAGCTCGACGTCTCGCCGCTTGCTCGTCAATACGGTCAGGCTTTGCTGCGCAGATCACTTGCCGCAGTCCACCACGAAACGCTTTGTATCCGCATGATGGCAGTCCCATCCAAAAGGGGTACCGTCATGTGAATCGAATGTCCGTCTAAGGCAGCACCGAAATGAGTGCAGTCGCGCGGAACCTTTGTACGTGTGGCAATGTACCGGCGTGAACTCATCGATCGCGGGGCCGCCTCACTAACCCGTCCTGTGTACGCGCATCGGTGGCGTAATTTTACCGTCTGCCGAACCGTGCGGTTCGAGCTTAAAATCGAAAAGCCCCCCAGCGTCATCAGCAGCACACCTAACGAGGTTACCGTCCAGCTGCGCGGCTCGTCGCGCACTTCATTGTGCGCGGCCATCGGGATAGCTGCAGGTGAGTCGGCTCGCACGGCCGCGCGAAGCTTCTGCACATCTACGTGAGGCGGCACGGAGTGCTCGGGCGTGAGCTGGCTGGTAGGAAGATCCGCGACGGGTCGCGCCGGCATCAGGGCCGGCTTACTCGCCTCGGAAAAAGGAGCGGCATCAACCACCTTGAGTTCGCCTGCTGGCGGCATGGGCGGAGCCCGATCAACGGGCGGAGAGGGTAACAACTCCACGCGCGCATCGATCATCGGGTTCGACCTTTGCTGCGCGGCCTCGTTCTCGGCGAGACTAGTGGCGCGGCCGGCCACACGACCGTGAGCTGGCTTTCGCACCGTCGCGGTGCCTTCGGCTAGGAACCAGCATTTGCGGTGGCCGTCCCGCCGATAGACCCAGTGCTGGCGTGGGCCAGGCGAGTTGCCGGGCCGCGGCAAGCATTCCGGCTGCACCGATGAGGTTGCAGCGGGCTCGCGCGGAGCAATATTGAACAAATCGGTAAAAGGGTCGGAGCACGCTGGTGTCGCGGCAAGAACTCCGACAAGGACTAAACCGGCAGAGTAAAATCGCAAATGACGGGACATCGAAAACTCCCGGTGTTGCGCCCCCTACTCGGCACGAGCCTTCGCGGCGACATGGGCCCCCATGCGGCTTAAATCTGGCAACGTGATGGATTAATTGTGCTCCTGGCCATCCTAGTTAACAGGCCATCCAACACTCTTCAGTTGCAAAACGCGGCAGCGCGTTCGATTGAATCGAGCCACATGCGTTGCATTGGGCGTCGGTCCCGCTCGCGATCCGTGACGCGGCCGCCCGGTTGATCACCCGCTGCGGTGTTTGCGCTCACCTTCGCAATGGCAATGGCAATGTGACGACTGGTCGAGCGGTAGGTTGTGGATGATACGATGCCGGTGTGCGGGGCCGGAGTGAGGATTCGCCTCGCACCAAATTAAATGCTCCGTCACGATATTACCGCCATCGCGCCTTTCTCCCGTTCTACGGCCTCATTTAAATGTGGATTGTACGACGGCTATTTAACTCATGGCTTGTCTGCTCCTTCATTCCCGAGTTGTCTGCCTGGGCCTTCTCCCAAGAATCGGATCGAGCGATGAACACCGAGCATTTCAATTCGCTTTCCCTGGACGAGCTTTGGATGCTTCACCAACAGGTCGCCGCCACGCTCAGCCAGAAAATTCTGGTGCAAAAAGCACGGTTGGAGGAGCGGCTCCACAAAATTGGACTGGCCGAGAAAGCTGTACGGTTCGATCGTAAGCGCCGTCCATACCCTCCCGTTCGCCCCAAATATAGCAACCCAAAGAACCCGGCGGAGACATGGTCCGGCCGCGGCAGACTGCCTCGGTGGCTGCGGCCGCAGCTTCGAGGTGGCCGGAAGTTGGATGATTTCCTAATCGACGCTCCGCGAAATCTAACTCGGGAAAAGGCGTACGCGCGAGCCCGTACCCTCTAAGGGACGACGACAGAGTAGGCGCGAGCCGATCGGCCCCGGGGAGCTGTTGGCGACGCTCGACGCGAGGCTATCCTCGATTTCGAGAGCAATTTTCTGGGCAATCGTGACGTCGCCCTGGGCCAAGCCGCCTAATGGGACGAAGCAGCGCCCCGGCCGGCGGGGCAGCCGATGGAGTTTGGCCTGTAGACCGAGATCCGGACAGACCACGAGGCTTTGTCGCATGAAGACCGCCAGCTGTGAACGAGAGGCCACTAGTTGAGGCGGTGGCCCAAAAAGGGAAGCGGGATCGGGTCAGCGACGATCTGGACGGACGTGGAGGGGCACGACTTTATCCATGTCGCTGTGACCGGAGCGCCGGCTTTGCAGCTTCACCACCTGCTTGAGTTCGAGAGCCTCTATGGCGAGCTCATCTGCCAAGCGTTCGAAAAGTGCGCGCTTTTGCGGGTCGCTCGATCGCCTGCTCATAAGGGCCAGATCCGCGGCATCCGCACGGAGTAGGTCCGCCATGGTTTCGGCCCCGTCCTAGACCCACCTCGTCTTGCGCAGTCACCCTCTTCGATAGATCACGCCTTCGGATTGTCCCATACTCCAGGCGCTTCCGATCATGATTTGGATCAAACAGAGCGAGAGCTTCACTTGGTTGAACTCTCTTATGAGCAAGAGCAGCTCTATCAAATGCCAGAGGTCGGCGACCTGCACCGCGTATGCTAGGGCTTTTTACTGCTGCTTCGCCATATCCCCCGCAACGACCGCGGGCGTCGACCGAGATCGTTGGATGAGCAGCCAGCCGAAAAGATCCTGGATCAATGCGATCGAACCTGAAGTTCCCATAACTCTCTCAGCACCACTTGGCCGGCGTGCTCAACGGTGTATTCCGCTTTGTAGGTGCCCAGATCCCAGCCATTGGCGGGGCGTTTTCGACCCGTGAACAGAAAAGCTTGAGCCTTATTGTGCTCGACGGGCGCAGCGTTATCTTGGGCGATCACGTTGCCGGAGGGATTGCTGACGACAAGTCGCTGCAAGTCGCCCGATTTCAAGCCGATGATGCGGACAAAAGCGACAATGGCCGCCGAGGTCGCCGAAGGCAATTCCGCGTCGGCTCTTCCATCCTCGATGAATTCCATCGTCACCGGGGCACTCGCAAAGCCCGTATTCAGAACGGAGCGCTCCTGATAGCGAAGCCGCGCCTGCAATGCGGGATCCCAGAGCATCTCTCCTCCGCCGCAGGATTCCGGGCTCGAGCCGAAGGCGAAAGGATCGATGATCGAACCGTTGTGCCGTACCGTGAAGTGGAGGTGAGGATACTCGGTCAAACCCGACAGACCTACTCGGCCGAGCGGCTGCCCTCGTGTTACCGAATCACCGGGCTTCACTTGAAGACTGCCCGTTGCCAAGTGACAATACTGCGTTTCCCAGCGGTGCGCGTGTTCGATCAAAACGCCATTGCCACATTCGACATCACGCACAGCCTCGCGGGCGGCCTTGTGGAACGCGCCGTCCGGCAGATTTTCCCGAGTTCGGATGACGCGCCCATTTGCAGATGCGAGAACGTCAACGCCATGGCGTTGCGCCTGCAGCGACGGGAGTCGAAAATCAGTTCCGTTGTGTCCCTCGTATGTCAGCGTGCCGCACTTGTAGTCCCTTGCTGCCGGTGAGGGGTCCCGATCCGTATAATTCTGAATGTAGCACGTCCTGCCGGGCTCGCAGGCGATCGGCATCCCCAGTTGGATGGGTTCGGCAAGGGCAATTCCAGTGACTGCGAACACGAGCATCCCAATCACAGACGAAAGAGGAAATGAGCTTCCTGCGAGCGGACGCGTTGTTGTCATCATGAATGCTTCGCACATAAATCTTGAAGTCGTCGATCAAGCCTGTCCAAGCATTGCACCTATCCGCTCAACCGAGAGGCGGACCCAAGGTGGCGGACCGACTTCTCGCGCAGACCAGAGCCGAACGGCGATTGCGTGAGATGATGAAGCACAAAGAACTCGGATTGCCGGTTGATTCCCATTTTGAGCATGATGCGCTTGGTGTAGGTTCTCACTGTTGCTTCAGTCAGCCGGAGCTCAGCACCGATCTGTCGTGGACACTTGCCTTGAAGGATCCGAGTGACAATCCGCTCTTCCGCGAAATTCAAGCCGAAAGCGGCGGCAATACGGTGCGCTCCCGCCACCTCATCGAACTGCGGCACGATGACAAGCGCTTTTCCGCTATCGCAAGGCGGCGGCGCAGTTCCAATTCTGGCAAAGGCAAACCGCTCGCGCTCGGTTGAAAGAGGCACGGTTGTCCCCAGCCACTCCCGATCGGCGCCCGAACTCAACGATTCGCGAATCGCGTCCCTCAAGGCAGCCGTCACCGAACTGCTACGCCCCGCCAACCGGTTACCATTCGCCTTGAGGAGTTCGCCCTTGGCCAATAGCGATTGCCCGCTGTCGTTGGTTTCGTGAACAAGAAGATCTTCGTCAACGACGAGGGCGGGAAATCCCAAAACTCCAAGCCAGGCCGCTGCATCTTCTTGGCGCGGCTGGAATCCTACCAGATCGTTTGCAGTCTCCCAGATCGCACGCACTGCACGCACCAAGCACGGAACCTCTGCCCGAGTAAGTCCCGCTGAACGCCATCCTGCGATAAAGACGACCGTCACATCATCGCAAGGGGCGAACCTTCCTATCACAGAATGACCTTTCAGATCCGGTTCGGGTCCTATTAGCCTTCGCACGAAGGTAGTACGCATATGGACGGGTTCGAGAAGCGTACAACCTTTACTAGCGCCCTTGCCGACAATTCGCGCCACCATGGCCGTGCACGAGGGATCGATGGCCGCCTGCCCGATCCGCACCTGTAGCAGTTCCTGGCAAGAAGCCCGGCGTGCCGCCGCCGCAACGTAGCAGCTGCGGCATTCGAGGAGCTTCGCAATCCCCCTACCAAAACACTCCATCGTCGTATGGCCGACGCTCTGGTCAGCAGGCACCGCCGACTGTTCAACCCGGCCTTCGGCATCAATCGCCGAACGTGCGCCCGCCGCGTGGAAAAAACCAGCTCTGTTCTGCCAGTGGGGCAGTACCTTGCCATTCCCGTGCAATCGCTCCTCCCGCAATATCAATGCAGCCGGCTTTGCGGCAGCAGCTTAACTCTCCCTGAAGGCGCGGTGGATCCGCAGCACCATAGGCTGCAGCAAATACTCCGCAAAAGTTCTTTCTCCCGTCTCGACGAACACCTCGACGGGCATTCCGGGCAACAACGACGAAAGGTAGTAAGCCGTCTGCGTTGTGGTAGTTAGCTCGAGTTCCGCCATGTACGTGGCCGCGCCCGTCTTCGGGTCATTCAGAGCATCTGCGGCAACCGCAACGACCTTCGCGTCTAGCATCGGTATTCGCCGGATGTTCAACGCGAGGACGCGCACGCGTGCCGTCTGTCCCACGTAAACCTCTTGCCGATCCGTCGGCTTCAGCGTTGCCTCGATGACAAGCCGGTCTTGGAGGGGGACGATTTCCAGAAGAGTTTCCCTGGGTGCAAGCACGGCACTGAGGTCCCTGCTGTTGAGGCCGACGACTTTTCCACTTTCAGGTGCACGCAACTCGGATCGAACAAGCTGATCGCGCAACGCGGCAATTCGATGTCGAAGATCTCCAATCTCTTCGCTGGTGGCATGCAACTGCTTTGCGATGTCTTGCTTCTGGTTCAACTCCAACTGCCGACGCCGATAGTCCAATTCGGCGATCTTTGTTCGTGCCTGCGAGATTGATGCTGCATTGCGGGCGATCTGCCCTTCCGTTTCAGCCTGACTACGTTGCAGAGCCAGTAAACGCGGCTTACGCGCGAGGCCCTTCGCGAGCAAGGAGCTCGTGTCCGCGATTTCTTCCTTCAGAAGGGCAAGTTGCTGCTCTGCCCCATTTGTGTCGCCTTCCAGTCCACGAATAGTGTCTTCAGATTGCAGCATCTGCTGATCGATCTGCTTTCGCTCGCCCTCGATCGCGGTCAACCGCGCCGCAAATTCCGCCTGCTGGGTTTGTACGGCAACGCCCGCGGCCGCAGCAGAGCTCGTTCGCAGTTCGTCCGGAAATCGTATTGTTTTTTTGCCGGCCTGTTCGGCGGTCAATCGCGCTTCCATCGCAAGGTCCGCGAATAATTTCGTCTCGAGCGAGCCAAGCATTTCCTCGATCTGCGTGGTGTCGAGCCGCGCAATAACTTGACCCGCCTGGACACGATCATTTTCCCTGACCTGGATAGACTTTATGATACCTCCCTGTAGATGCTGTACGGCTTTGCGCTTCGAGTGCACCTTGATGAAGCCGGACGCCACGACCGCGCTGCGGAGCGGAACGGTGGTCGCCCAGACGCCGATGCAGCAGAACTGCAGAATGAGCAACACACACCCCCACGTCACGATGCGCCGCATGTCGGAGCGTGGTTCGCTGAACGTTGCCCACCGATCGCCGGTCACCACTTGGCGGGACATGACGATGTTGCGACCTTGGTCTTGCGACGTCATCGACCTGCTCCTCCGGTCCTAAGCACGCGGGGCTCTGCTTCGCGGTGGACGTCGGTCGACTTTTGTATCGGTGTGACGTCAGACAGACGGAGCGGCAGAACCTTGCTCGGCGGACCAAACGCGAGCTGCATGCCATCTCTGAGCAGCAATACGGCATCTGCGATCGTCAGGAGGCGGGGTCTGTGCGTCACGATGACCAGCGTTGCGCCCCGCGCTTTGACTTCCAAAGCCGCAGAGCAGAGCGCTTCCTCACCCTCTGGGTCGAGGTTGGCGTTCGGCTCGTCCAGCAGCATCAACTTGCGGTCGCCGTAGAAGGCTCGCGCAAGACCGATCCGCTGGCGCTGGCCACCTGAGAGCTTGCTGCCGTCGCGCCCGATCTCGGTCTGATAGCCACATGGCAGGGACAAGATCATGTCATGCGCTTGCGCGAGCATCGCTGCCGAGGTGATGTCTTCGTCGAGCGCGCTTTCGTCGAATCCGGCGATCGCTTCTGCGACGGTACCGCCAACGAGCTGTACGTCTTGGGGAAGATATCCGATGAACTTGCCGAGTTGATCGGAATCCCAGTTGTGGAGAGCGGCGTGATCCAGTCGGATCGTGCCGCTACTCGGCGGCTCGAGGGCCGCCATCAGCCGCAGCAGGGTCGATTTCCCAGCCCCCGTCGGACCTATGACAACTACAATTTGTGAGGGTCGGCACTCAAAGTTTATACCTGCGAGAATGGGGCGTTTGGTTCCGGCGGGCCGGTAAGCTACGCGATCGATGACCAGCCGGCCGGACGGCATCGGAAGCAAGGTCTTTCTCTTCCGCGCCAACACCGGCGCGGCGGCGGCCTGGACTTGTGTCCAAGCCTCCTGCGCAGATGCGAGCGCGCGCCATGCCGAGATCAGGCTTTCCATGGGCTGGAGGGTGCGCGCGACCAGCAGTGAACTAGCAATCAGGCTGCCGGACAGCACTTCATTTTGGAGCACCAGCCAAGCGCCCGCTCCGATCGCGGCAATCTGCAGGGTTGTTCTGATCATGCGCGCGGCAACGCCAATCGCACAGATACGTTCACTGGCTCGCACAACGGGCGACAGTGCGTGATCGTTGAGCCGCATGAATTCGCGAACTGCGCCGAGAGTCCACCCCATCGCGCGCACGAGGCTGGCATTCCGGACGATCCCATCCAGGGCGGCCTGCGTCCGCAGGGCCGCTCCCGAGGCGTCGGCTGTCTCGGTGCGCGCGATCCGCCGGCTGATGATGCCCATCACAAGCAGAATTGCCGTCCCGACCAGAGCGATGGCGCCATACCAGGCGTGGAGGAAGAATAGAATGAAGATGAAAGCAGGGAGAAAAGGCGCATCGATGAGCGTTATAACGGTGCCGCTTGACAGAAAGGTCCTTAGCTCGCGGACCTTGACAAGATCGTGCGTCCTCCCATCGCCGCGACTTGCCGCCTCCACGATGGTGCCTTCGAGAACAATTGGTGCGACGCACCGCTCGAAGCCGACTGCGAACCGACTGAGGAGTCGGCTACGCAAGATATCGAAAGCGCCGCTAAAGACTAGGGCCGCTGCAGCAATCATCGTAAGGCCGACAAGCGTTTCAACGCTACCGCTGCTGATCACTCGATCGAACACCTCGATCGAATAAAAGGGAACGACCACAGCGGCGGGGCGGATCGGTAGCCGCCCCGCCGAAAGTGCCTCACACGACTTCGATGACCGTGGCTCCCGCGGCCACATTGATATCCTCGACCGTTGTGAATGGCGTTGCGCCTCCCGTGACGCCGTCGAGTTGAATCGTTCCGAAGCCGAAGTCGAGCACGGTATTGGTGCCATCGTCGCTGACTACGACCGAGTTTGGATCGAATCCCGGTGCAGCATCGACGTGTATCAGATCACCATCGGTGAGACTGAAATCTGTTATCTCGTCATTACCGAAGTTGGTGGTGGTGTTGTCACCGAAATTATAGGTATCGGCGCCCGCACCACCTGTCAGCACGTCGTCTCCCGTACCCCCGCTGAGGACGTCGTTGCCGTTACCGCCATTCAGCTCGTCATCGCCTGCGCCGCCGGCGAGAGTATCGTTGCCATTTCCGCCCGCGAGCGTGTCGGCTCCGTCGCCGCCGTTTAGAGTATCGTTGTTGTCACCGCCAGCAAGCGTATCGTCGCCACCATCGCCGTTCAGCGTATCAATGCCCGTGCCGCCACTGAGCTCGTCCGCGCCGTCACCACCATTCATGGTGTCATCTCCGGCTCCGCCCAACATAGTGTCGTCTCCGGCGTCTCCGAACATCGTGTCGTTACCGGCACCCCCATCCATAAGGTCGGCTCCGGCGTCCCCATGCAAGGTGTCGTTACCAGCGTCGCCGTTCAGCGTGTCACTGCCGGCGCCCCCATTCAAGACGTCATCATCGGCGCCGCCACTAAGCGTGTCATTTCCGAGGCCGCCGCTCAGTGTGTCATTTCCCTCGTTGCCGTTGATGATATCGTCGCCGATACCTCCGTTCAACGTGTCGTTCCCGAGACCGCCGTTCAAGGTGTCATTGCCGGCATCGCCATTTAGCGTATCGTTGCCTGCGTCTCCCCAAAGGGTGTCGGCTCCGGCGCCACCGTGGATGGCATCATCACCATCTCCGCCGTGTATGGAGTCGTCGCCCGCATCGCCAAAAAGTTGATCGTTCCCCAAGCCGCCGTCAATCGTGTCGTTGCCTGCATTGCCGTGGATCGTGTCGAGGCCAGCATTGCCCGAGAGATTGTCGTCCCCGGCGCCGCCGCTGATAGTATCGTCGCCGTCGCCCCCGGCGATCGTATCCACACCGGCATTGCCATTCAGAGTGTCGTTGCCAGCGCCGCCATCGATGTTGTCGTCACCCGCACCTCCATTCACGACGTCGTTGCCGTCCAACCCGGTGATCGTATCGTTGCCTGCCAGTCCGTTGATCTCGTCGTCGGCTGCCGTTCCAGGAAGGATATCGTCGCCTGCCGTTCCATTGATGAGTGCCATGATTTCCGCTCCCTATTTCAAGGTTTCCGTGATGCGGGTAGGCTTGCTTTTGTGGTGCTTCGCTTGGGTGACCTCCGATCGTCCCTGTTGTACAGTTCGAGCAACGCAACCCTGAATGAAAATTGGGCAGCGTCGCAATCCCCATTTGGGGACAAAAGAATCGTTGAAGAAGCTGGGCGAGTGGCGCGACGGAGGTGGAGCGCCCAATCTGCCCTTTAGGGAAAGTCCTGGAACGCTCGGCCGCATCCGGCGGGACTTACGGCGCGCTGGTTTCGCGCCGACGATCTTTCCCTTGTTTCACGGAGTGCGCTTCGAAACGGCAGGGGGTACGCTGCGAAACGTTCGTTTTCCTAGTGGTCTCTCGTCTGCTCGTGGCCGACAATCAGCCCAGGATCCGGCCCCATGCTTCCGAACTAAATCGACCCCTCTTTCGTGACGCGCAAGCGACGAACGTAATACCCCTGTCGCTGGACGGTTGACCTAACCTCGTCGCTTACTTTGAGAATTCTTCGTCTGCTCTTGCGCCACTGATCCGCAGAGTAAGCCCCGGGTATCGCGGAGTCTGCGCTTAGAATGAGCAAGTCACGCTTCCAATTGAGATAGACATCAAACACTTTTCGCCTCACTGATTTTGTGGAAGTAAGAACGAAATATGTTTCGGTCATTCTGAGACCAGCTTACTACCCCGAAGAGCTGTGCGGGTTGCAGATGTGCAACGCTCCGCGACTCCTGCTTCAGAACGTGCCTAACCGGCGAACCCCGATTGAACGTTGTACTAGTGGTAGCGGCGGGCCACTTCGCCGGTCCCGGCTGCTTACCCTACGCCAACGCCCTGCTTGGCCAGCTTGACCAACCGGCGAACCTCATGCTCGGCCCATTCCTTGGTGTTTCATGGGGGCGATCGGCCTGCGCACCGTTGTGCCAGTGGTGCGGATGCTGATTTCGACAACGGTGCCGGTCTTGCGCGCTATCCTGCCCTCCGGTCATCTAAATGGATCACATTGCTGCCCGTGAGAAATGCGGCCCAATTCTTCATCAGAGCCCGCTGCTTTTCCAGCTTTTGGCCCCTCTGATCGGCGGCGGTGGTCTCGCTCTTGTACTTGTGGGCCAGCGCGGCCTCGCGGACGCCGTCGGGATAATCGGTGCATTCCTCCGCCCAGGTCGCAAACGTCGAGCGGAAGCCATGCACCGTCACGTGTCCGTAGCCTGGGCGATCAAGCACTGTGAGCATTGCGTTTTCGCTGAAGGGCGCCGCGTGATGTTCAAAGAGGGCCAGCCTAGGGGCCTTCGCGGCCCAACTCCGAGTCACTAGCCCCTGAAATTCCTTCCTCGCATTCAGGTAGAGTATAAGGCGCCGACGCAACGTTGGATCTGCTTCGATCGAGATAAGGGGCGGTCAGCAGCAACTGGAAGATGGCCCGAGCAGCCATGTATTGCGCTGCGGGCCGGCTTCTCTCGCTCCCGACTAATAGAACGTTTCCGCGTGGACCTGAAACAGACCACCGCCAGCCGCGGCCGCGCCGATGAATCCAAAGATCAAAGAGAGCAAAATCGCCAACGGTCATGGCGCGAGCACCCTGGGAATGGACACCTAAAATTTGACAGGAGACTTTACAGATCCGGCACCCTAACTTTCGGCTAAAGTCAGGGTTCTGAGTCCGGCCGAAAAATAGTTGAGGCTTAAAGCATCCGTCTGTACTCTAAGATCTTCGCTAGCGATCTATCTAGAATGCGACCGACTTGGTGTCGCATTTCCCACTCTGCGCTGTTTCACGGAAAGCGTGAACTGAATGTCACCAATCCCGACTGACAAGATCGCGCTCTTCATCGATGGAGCCAATCTCTACGCGACGGCGAAAACTCTGGGCTTCGACATCGATTACAA
>NZ_JBVVOU010000066.1:0-13422 GCF_055807635.1 Bradyrhizobium sp. Kon56
TGATCGCCGACGAGCTGCGCCGGCAGGCCGACGTCTTCACCGACCTCGTCGAGCTGCAGTCCAAGCTCGGTCGCGACCCGTCCGAACGCCCCGCCCCGCGCGATCGTGAAGCGCGTGGACACATGCCAAAATTCTTGCAGGAACCGAAGGGAAACGACCCACACGACTGGACCCTGAAGGCGGCGCCACATTCCGCAAGTGCGGATGGCCCGTTGGCATTTGTCGCTTTGAGATATCTTGGCGACGGCTCGGGTCGCTTGCATGAAAGGGGCCGCGTCCGGCATCATGGTTTTGCTGGGCGAAGTGAACCTGCTGTGGCTCTGAAGAACCCCGACGCTATTGCCGTCATCGTGACCGCCCTCCGGCTTTCTCACGGCGACGAAGCTGCACGAGCCATGCTGGTCGGCGGCATGAGCCTGGCCGTGCTAATAGAGACGATGTTCTCCGCACCGATCGGGCGACGCGATGCCTTTCACAACATCACCGGCGCGTTGGACGACTTCGCCATTTCGCCGGAACTCGGTCCGGTCTGGCACCTTCACTACGTTTACGAAAGTCATGGCTCGTTTCGCGTCGTCGATATGGAGATTGCGACGCCAACCGGCACGCTGTCCAGTAAAGACGTCTGGCTTCGTCTGCCCGTCTAGCTTCTCCCCACCTCTGCGATGTGGCCGGTGCTGTCGACGATTAGCGAGCGCGCGGTGCCTTCCTTGACGGCCTTGTAGGTCTTTATCTTTCCGGCTGGTAGTTCCTGGATGTGCGAATAGCCGGCGGCGCGAAGCTTAGCGATGATCTCCTCCGACGTCAGGCTGAGCGCGGACGAGGATCCCCAAACCAGTGCGAGGGCAGCCATCATGAAAGATCGCAGCACTTGCCCTCCTTGCGCGCTCGCCGCCACCGGGTTGGCCCGTTAGCCTAACCCGTGTCTATCGCCGCGATGTCCTGCTCTACTGGGCAATCGCCAACCTGCACGAAGCCGTCCCAGGCCTTCAGGTCGACCACCAGGCGCTGGCGGTGCATCCCTAGATCCTTAAAGCGACTGGCGGTCTTTCAGTCTCGCGTAGCCGTCCACAATCAACTCAATCGCACTCGACGTAGCGCTATTCCGCAATACGAATTCGGACATGCAAGGGACCTAGCCCACAACCAGATGTGCGCCTGAGGGAGGCACCCAAATAGCCTCCAGCCGACTCCGACCAGTGGAGCGCCTTGTCACCTATGTGCCCGAGCTCTAGCTCAAGATCGAAGTCCGAAAAAAGCCCGCCAGAGTCGGGCGAAGAAGGTGATCAGCATTTAGTCGCCGACCGGCGGGCAATTCGTTGCACCGTCGTCGCAGCACTGTCCGTCTCCATAGACGCATCGAGCAGCGCAAAGGGCCGTACCTGATTTCTTGGAACAGCAGATTCCACACGCAATCACGTTAGCCAGTATTTTAGCTACTTCGCCTTTTTCAGAAGGCTTCATCAGAGACTTTGGAAGAAAGATGCTGAAAGGTACTTCCCCGTCGTGCTTCGTCTGAATTTGAACTCTACTTCCGTATCATCGGGCGATTTTCGGTCTGACGTGTACAATTTATCAGCCATCGCAATTCTCCTTGGGCTAATTACCGCAACCTAAAGGTAACCAATTTTGATTAATCTTCGAATTTAATTCTATTTAATTAGCATGTTTAACGTAACAGTCCAATTTAATGTGGTATTTATTTAAGCCACGCCGGGTTGGATCGGCTACCGAGATTCTAACGAACTCGTTTTGAGGCAGTAGGTGCGACAATCGACGTGCGCTCTGCGGGGCGAACCCGTTTCTCGGAGAAAAACTATGGAGCAGAACAGTTCTCATTCGACACGCATCCCAAAGTCCGGCTCAATCAGCTTCGGCCGTTCAAAAGCAAATTGCTTGATCCGCAGCATCTCTGTATACGGTGCCGCCCTTGATATTGCAGGAAATGAAAAGATTCCCGACGAATTCGCGCTGACTGTCATTCCGGACGGTGACCCACGTCGCTGTTCAGTCGTCTGGCGTAAAGACAAACGTATCGCCGTCGCATTCTATTGATAAGCCGCCAGGGTGGCACCTACCAGCGTTGATATTTTGCAAGGTACTTACGGATGCCGCTTTGATGGCGGAAGGTCTCGCCCTGTCCCACAGAACAACCCCATGAACGCCGCCGGTTGGCCGGTAAAAGTCACCTCCGGCGAGATGGGTGAGATGGATCACGTGCGTCCTGGTCTACTGATCGAGCGCGCTTCCTTCGGGCCGGAGGCGTCTACCGAGGGGCTCAGGTCAGGCCGGATTTCAGCAGCGGCAAGCCGCCGCAATTTGCGACGCCGAACGCTCGTTAGAGGAACGAACGCGCAGAGGAAAACTTGCAGCTTTTGCTAGCTGTCTCCCTTGAGCTGGCGGAGCGGCCCCGGCATCAACCCTCAGGCCGCCCAGCCGGGGTCGCCTCTAAGCCGCGCGGCCTTGCCTTACTCGGCGGGGCTTCCTTGGGAACACAAAGCTGCGTCCAGAGTCTGCCCATGTAGTGGCGAGACGTCCTATGACATCACGACAAGATTCCGTCCGATGTCCCAAGTGCGACCGCCCGACAAGGGTTATAGAGCGCATTTGGAACCCAAAGCCACCCGGCTTCCTCCGGATCTTCGAATGCGAATGCGGCGAGTTGGTCTGGGAAGAACAGCCACATGAGGAGGTGGAGGCAGGGCCTTGAACAACGCGCCCGCCCTACGCACGCCGATGGCCGGCAGATGAAGATTACCTTTGGCGAGATGCGCCTGCGTGGCGTCCTGGTCTACTGCCATTGCGGTCACAACGTTGCTCTAAGCGCCGATCGCTGGCCAGACGATGTTCGCTTGTCTGATATCGAACCACGGTTCGTTTGCGAAGGGTGCGGATCTCGCGGCGCAGACGTTCGGCCGGATTCGACTGGAAGGCCAAAGCGCCTTTCGGTGGCTTGGGTAAAGACGGCCCCGGCCGTCGGGGCTTTTGAGGTGTCGGAGGCCGGGGCCGCTGGAGGTGCTGGACGGCGTCGGTCCAGCGACTCGAGCCTAGGAAAGTTCGGCGTTTCGGTCTGTTCGCTTTCACACCTTGGCAGTACAGTTCCCCTCGGGGAACGGAGTAGCTGCAATGAAAGACATGCAGGTTCAGTTGGAAAAGCTCCGCACAGATGCCGCCGAGTGCGCCCTCATCGGTGATCTGGCGACCGACCCGAAGAAACGAGAGCTGTTTACGAGGCTGGCTGATCACCTGACGGTTCTCGCCTCAGAAGTTGAACGCGCAATCGCGGACAGCGTGAAGCACAATTGATGGAGATAGCCGGCGGCGGCCTTTCGAGGATCCGGTGAGAATTGGCGATTCCGGGTTTCTAAGGCTGTAGGGGTGGTTTTTGATTCGTATTTCCCTGCCACGGCTTCGAGTGCTCATGCTCAGCAATCCACTTGGCCGCGTCGCCTTCCGAAATAAAGCCCTTGATTACTTCCGTTTCGCCATCGGGCCACAGAATATCGACCCCCCAGCCAAGTCCGGGATTTTTCCGAGCCATGAAAATTGGTCGCTGCTCGAACATCCGCCGAATATGCGCCTATGATGCCCAGGTTCAAGCCAGCTATCCTGCCGCAATCAAACTATCGCACACTGCCCCCGCATCCGCCCGCCAAGCCGGGCCCGTTCGCTTCACGTGCAATGTCTAACCCCGACGCGCAGTAGCTCGCGCGCGTTCCGGGGCGCTCATTGAGAGCGTGAGGCTGCTTGGTCATCCAAGGTTCAGGGAGGAACGCCTAAGCTTGGTTGGCGGGGATAGTCTCCGCTGGAGTAGCATGGATGAAATTCAAACTTACTCTTGCCGCCCTGGCCGTTCTCGGTGGGACCGCATTCACAATTGCAACGGCATCGGCAATGCCAGTTGCTCCGCTGGGACAATCCAACAACGTCGCGAACGTTGAGACAGTAGCCCTGGTGTGCGGCCGGCACGGATGTGTCCGAACTCGCCCGGTCTATCGTCCCGCCTATCGCCGCGGCGTAGTCGTCGTCCGTCGGCCTTATGCCCATCGGTACTATCGGCGCTACTGATTCAGAACTTTCGTTCACGCGAAAGCCCTGCCGGCGTAAACCGGCGCACAGAAAGAGGCCGCCAACCAGGGCGGCCTTAGCTCTTGTTTTCCGCAGGCGGATACACCCGCGTTCGCAACGTGTTCACGGGCGGACTAAATACCTTGAGATAGCTCAAGGTAAGCACAAAACGGAAACACGGCACTGAGCACGATTCCTTACTTCGGAGATTGTAGACTAGCCGATGCTGGCGATGTCATGAAGCCGGCGGCGATCATGGCCGCCCCCGAATGTAACGATTATCTCAGCAGAGCGAAGCAGCTCCCCCACGTCGTCCGCGTGTGTCTCGCCGTTGTGGAGAATCGGGAAGTAGTAACGCATAGCCGCGGCCCTCGTCCTTTAGCCGCGATCATGCCCACATGTCGGGACGGCCCGCACCTGTCAAAAACGACAGGGCTTGGCGAGCGGATCACCGGGTACCCTCCTCACAGCCCCACAGCGTGTGTCGTCGTTGACCCGCAGCAACAACGCTCGACGCATCCCGCTAGACGGCGTGGTAACACTACGCCACCTTGTCCCCTTGGGCACTTGGCTGGCGCCGACAACCTACCGAAACCGACTCAATTGGCTTTAAACACCACGCCGATGCGAGTATCACTGGACCAAACGAGACGACAATCTCTGATGATACGGTCTCTTTCCAACATCATCTTGAATGTGGCACGCATGTGCAGCTTCGTCGGTAGCTCGATCCCAGCCCCGTCCTCCGAGATGTTGAAAACGCGGCAACGTTGGCTGCCGCCATCTCCAAAAATGTATGCGACCAAGTCGACGTCCGAACGATCGATCTTCCGGCGATCCGACATGATTACTTATCCTTGAGTTGACGCGGCTGTCTCGGGTCCTTCATTGGTCGAAGCTATTTCAAGCAGTCTAAACTGCCTCGCGATCCGTGCTGCCAAGCGCGACCGCTCTTTGGCTAACTCTCTCTCATAGTCGGATACGTCGTGTCCGTCTCGCTTAAGGACCTCGATCAGGATCGTTTGGCTCTGAACATAGGTCACCTTGTCAGCGATCTCTCGCGTCAAAACAGCCAGCTCGTCATCATTATCTGATGTCACGGCGATCTCCTTGGTCGGACTGATCACGCGCAGAAAGGCGCTATTTTGCATGCCCAATACTTACAGATCGTTACGCGGGCACCCTGGACCGCCCCTATAGGCGCGTGGCCAGTTCGGCCCTGGCCAAGCAAGCTGGGTGCAAGCGCAACCTCGCGACGTTCACGCTCCAAACCTGGAACTCATCATTTACCAGCATGCTATACGATGGTGGTCCGCAGCGCTTTTGCTGGCGAGAAATCGATGTCCAACGATCGACAAGAGATCCGCCCGTGGTCGCCGGAAGAAGAAGCGCAACTACTTGCGCTACTCGATGAGGGCATGACTGCAACCGAGCTTGGCGAGCGCTTGGGTCGCAGTCGCCAGGCCGTCTACGGTCGGTTACAACGTTTCCGCAAGCAGCGAGGCCGAGTAAGCCGCACCAGCAGGCGCGCCTTCGCGCGATGGATCGGTTAGCCGGCGGTGTCCCTCCCCGGCGCAACAGCCGCCGCGGCTTTGCATCATTCATCCCGGCAGCAACCTTGCTCGGCAGTGCGGCGTCGTGTTGTGCGCGCCAGCTGGACGATCGCAACCGTCGAGGCGACGTACCCTCGAAGGGTGTTGACTTGCGCTGACCCTGACGGAATGGACGGGATAGCGGAGAATTGCCTAAACTGACGCGATGCACCGCGAAATCAAAGAGATGCTGATCGGTTCAGGTGTCATAATCCTACTCGGCATCGGCATCATCGCATGGCCGCCCCTCGGCCTATTCGTTGATCGCTACTTTTTCTCGTACCTGAGACTGGCGCTGCAGTGGGCCATCTCTTGAAGCAAATCGGCACCGACCCTGAGACAGTTTCAGATTCCCCTCGCCGCGGCGTCCAAGGAATGCCCGAAAAGCCATTGAGTAACGAAGACGTCGCCGAAAGGCTCAAGGTCGTGCAAAAAGCCGTTGCCGGGACGCAGACGGCGTTTTGTAAGCGGATCGGGATTGAAGTGCAGCGCTGGAACAATTTCGAACGGGGCCTGCCAAACAGCGCCGGCATTTTGTTGGTGCAAAAGATTCCTGGCCTTACCCTGGATTGGTTATTTCTAGGGAAGCGGATGGATTGCCACTCCAACTTCGCGACGAGTTGGAGCCCACAACGCCGCAGCTACAACCCTGAACATGCGCGTCACTCCTGTCGGTGAGGGCGCGTTTAAATTTCGTTGCGCGTAGTGGGTGAGTGCGCGGCTTGCGAACTGCGCCCTATGTTGTTAGAGACGCGCCTTCAACATCGAAGGAGCGTCGCTTTGCCTAAAAAGAAACAAGTAGTTCGCCGCGAGTGGACGAAGAATGACATCAAGGAACTTAAAGCGCACTCAAAGGCGCGAACGCCTGTCGCCAAAATATCCAAGGCAACCAAGCGCACCGTTGGTGCGCTCCGTCAGAAGGCGCTCAATCTCGGAATAGGCCTCGGGCATCAGCGCTAAATTGACGCTGGTCTAGGTGATACTGAGTCCGTTGAGCGAGCCGCCAAAACCGATATGGTTTAACGGTCGCATCTGCGCCGATCATGTGCAGACTGCTGCATCCGTTAAGGCCGCCGGAGAACTTCGCGGCTTTGGGGTTGAGGGCTCGCCATCCAGCCCCGGCGGGCCCTCCCTCCGTCAGCAAGACTTTTTCCCCGAATGTGACATCGACAACATTGCGGAATCGTGCCGTCGCTGTAGGCTTATCTCGCCGGGGCTGGAATCAATATTTTACGTCTTCATTTTACCCGGCTGGCCGCAGTGGTACGCCGCTGCGGCCTTTCCGTTTGGCGCCTATCTTCACGGCGCGTTTGGAGGGCTCACCCCATCCGTAGATTTTCAGCCGAGTCTTTTCCGCGGTTGTTCACGACATCGAAGCTAACCTTAGCTCCCTCTGCAAAAGACGTGTAACCAGCCTTCTCAACCGCTGAGATATGGACGAAGACGTCCTTGCCGCCGTTGTCAGGTTGAATGAACCCGTAACCCTTCGTCGGGTTGAACCACTTCACGGTCCCCATAGCCACTTAACTTCTCCGTTCTTCAAACAGGAAAACTAGTACTAGAGCTCAGACAAAAGCAAGGCTGATGCGGACGCGTATTTGCGCAATGGATCGGATAGCCGACGGTCGCTCACCCGTCACAACTCCGGTGTCTTGGCGTCCCTGACCGCAGCCACAACGCTCGACGTGGCCTCCTGCTGGACAGCGTTGGCAACACTGCCGATCCGGGGTGCGCCTGTACGATTGCCAGCCTGTAAGCGGTTGTTTTCGGGATGCCAGTTTGTCTACGCAGCAAGACTGACGTATTGAAGTCCGATGTACGATGATAGTCTTCTGTTTTTGCTGCTCGCGCTATTTGCTCTGACGCCGTCCTGATAATGCTTTTTTGTGCTGGGGAGGACATTATGCGAGGCTCTCGCGCAATCCTTTACGAACGACTTAACGAACTCGCTTCTTAACTCTCAGAGTTGAAGGATCTTCGAGATCTGGTGGAAGAAGCTGAGCGAAGCGCCCGCGGTGTGCCTCCATTACGCTTGACACATGCTCCTTCGCGCCGCCTTCGAAGTCGTAATCCGGGGGCCATGTCTGTCCGCCTCCGTCGCCACGCGCCACCAGCGGGGAATGCAGGAGCTATCAGCCTCCCGGATAACGACAACCAAGTCGATTGGACTTTGCTGGAGCCATTCCCCGACGAATGGGCTTCCTCCTAAAGCCACTGGAAGCGCTGACTCGACGAAGAGATCGATCCAATGCTAGCGGCCCACCCACCCTGAGAGCACACAGCTAGCCACCCTTGCAGCCCGCGGGTGCCGAGGCTGGTCCGGCCGCACCTATCAATCTGGTTCACCCTTCGCCAAACTCCCTTTCGGCAACCTGCAACGGCGAGAGTGAAACAGGGAAGACGCTCAGCACGACCTATGCGGGCTCGAGGTGAGCAACCAGAAAAGCGAATGTCACTTGTCGGCGAGAACACCGGCGTGAAGCTCAGGTCATTTCGTAAATGATTGGTTTCAAGACCTCTGGAATTGCGATGACGAAGAACGACATCGCCGTGTTCGACGCGATGCGCCCTGATCCGAACGGACGGAGACAATGGGCCGGCCGACTGGGGACGCGCGAGGCAATAAAACGGGATCGCCTACGGCTAGCGGACCTTCGAGGTGGCAAAATGAGGTATCGAACGGCATCGCGTCGCTCGACGGGTGCGGAGAACATCGGCTCAAATTCTAATCCTCCGGCGCCTTCCTTCGGCCCAGAACGATAGTTTCAACTCTCAGGCAGGGCATGCACCTGTAGGCATAGGCGGCGGGCAGGTTTGCAATTGCCGGCAGGGACGCGAGAAACTCCATTGGACGCTGACATCTGTTGCAGATGAGGGTTGGTGCCTTGTCCGTGCCACCACCTTGCGCCATTGCTGGTCCGCCAAAAGGTGGGAACTGTAATTCCAATGGCCGGCGTTTACACCTCCGGACGACTACAGGGCGGCTGTATGGAAAATAGGCCCCCGCCAGCGTGAGCCGCTATTGCTCCTGGACCGAGACTCAGTTCTGATTTCGATCATTGCGGCCAAATTGCTGGCGGGAGGCGATGGTGAATGGCGAAGCCGGATGCACCGTTTGTAGCCAAGCTCGACTCCTCAAAGCTGTTTTCCCCGTCACCAAAGGCTACGAACTGAAGCGTTATGAATGCGCGAGCTGCCGCAGCGATCTGTGGCTAGTTACGAGAGTGTCCCGATCATCCGCGCCTAAGCAGCAAAGCGGAAGATCCCGACGAGGTACGCGGCCCAAGACCATCGAAGCGGTCTTGAAGGGCGCCGCTCGTGCCGCAGCTAATCCAAAGCCGAAAGCCCCGCCAGCGTGACTGGCCCCCGCAGCTTTTCCATTTCTGTACGATCAGCCGCGGCCTTCCGATTGCCATTGGAGAATGAGGTTTCCCGCCGCAGGGCGGCCGCGACAGGGCACCCTTATGATACCGATCGCTCAGACCACCCTGGCGGTGTCAATTAACTCGCCGCCATGCCGACCTGCACCGGGGACGCGACCCCGACCTCACGCGAAGCCATTTCCCGGCCCCGCGAAATCTTGCTGAAACAGAGGGGGTCAAAGCGGCGGTGTCGAACACGGGGATGCCACATGCTAGTCCTGATGAACCTGACCTGGCGGCGTCTTGCCTACACGATGCTAACCGGTATGCGGTCCAAGCTTGTGCGCCAATGACGACAAGGGCGGCCGCGTAAGAAAGCATCCGTGCTGCGTCAAGGACGGTCCGCCAGCCCGCCCCGGAGCCCTCCCCTTGGGCGCCAGGATTCAAGGAGCCGGCGACTGGGCCTACGCGAATGTCCTGGTCCACTGCCATTGCGGCCATCACGTTGCACTAAGCGCCGATCGTTGGGCCGGACCACGTTCGCTTCTCTGATGTCGAGTCGCGGTTTGTGTGCGCCGGATGCGGCAACCGAGGGGCTCAGGTCAGGCCGGATTTCAGCAGCCGCAGGCTTACCTCGAAGGCTCGTTAGCAACCCGAGCTTATTTTGGTGCGCAATTTCCAAAAAGAGTCTCGACGGGTCCAACACATTTAGGCGGTGCAAGGCGTGGCATTAACAGCATGAATGCCGCGCAGATCCTCACGACATCGGAAGAGATCGAGACCTAGATGACGGCACCGCAAGAAGAGGCGTTGAAGCTGCAGCGCCCTTGCCGGACGGATCGCTCCGGATCGTCGCCCGCGGCGTCAAGGAGGATCCGGTTGGGCCGCCAACGTGACCGGCGATAGCGACGACCCGGACCGGGGCCCTTTCGAGATCATCGCGCGGAGCAGGTCCACAACTCTTGCGATCTCAAGCCCGCAGCGAGCTCGAACGCTCCTCGATGGCCTTGCTCCAGAACGAGATGCCAAGTTCACAACCGGTCCGGCTTCTCGGAGTGTCCTTCTTCGCTCCACGGTGAGGAGCGGCTGCAACTCGGCCTGCCGATTTGAGAGGCGCAGTAACGAGCAGGATTTCAGGAACGGCGCAGACGCAGGTCGCGTGCGGTGCGGCAGAATTCATCAGTTAACATTCGTGAATCCCAAAATGGAAAGACTTGCGGTAGGATCGGCCTTCAGAGGGGCGTACCCATGTTTGAACAAGCGACAACCGCTCTATTGCGAGCGGTACTCGACGAGGTCTGCGAAAGGCTACCCCGAGACGAGACCGGCGCTCGCACCCACGTGGCCTGCAAGATCCTCGAAGCCGCAAAGACCGGCGAAACGACACCGGACGAGCTGCGGCAGATCGGCCGGAAGGCCCTGACCCAAGCGCCGATGACGTGGCGTTGATCGGGCGAGGTGCGGGGTGAACTTCCAGGTCACAGTCTTGAAAATCCTGGTGAGTTACCCGGAAGGATTCGCCGTGATGGCGGACCTCAAGCGCGACATGGCCATCCTCGCGACCAGCGGCCCGGAATGGGCCGAGCAACAAGCGGCTGGCCGCGCGCGTGCCCGGACTCGACGTTTTTTCGGATGGCCTCGTTGAGCGTCAAAGCGGTGGATGGAGGATCACTCTCAAAGGGCGAGCCGTGCTCGAATCCATGGAGGCGCGCCGAAGCGAGGACCACGCCTTTGAGGAGGTCTCAATAGAAACGACCGGCGCGCCGGCGCCAGCGTTGCCGCAACCGATGGAGCGAGCGAAGCGCCGACGCGAACGTCGGCAGCGTCGATGCGAAGCCCGCGAACGCGCGCGAGCGCATGCATCTTAAGGAAGCAGCAGCTGAGTTCGCCTAGATGCCGTAATGGGCCCTGCTCCGAGGAAGGGGTCATGATGGTGGCTGTCCCCCGATAGATGATGAAACGGGGTCACGACTTGAGTCGGCCCCAAGCATCTAGAGACGGAGGACAGCCGTGGAGAACTATGCCGGAATCGACGTGTCATTGGAACTGTCGAGCGTGTGCGTTGTGGATGCCCAGGGTAAGATCCTGAGAGAGGCGAAGGTCGCAAGCGAACCCGACGCCTTAGTTGAGTTTTTTGAGACGCTCGGCTTTGCAGTGGAGCGGATCGGGCTGGAGGCTGGGCCGCTATCCCAATGGCTGCATGCGGGGCCGAGAAAAGCAGGATTCGAAACGGTTCTGCTGGAAACACGGCACGTAAAGGCCGCATTATCGGCGATGACGGTAAAGACTGATCGTAAGGATGCCCGCGGGATAGCCCAGTTGATCCGGATGGGCTGGTTCCAGCCGGTGCACGCAAAGTCGGTCGGTGCGCAGGAGATCCGGGCACTCCTGATCGCGCGCAAACAGCTTCTCGGGCGACTTATCGATGTGGAATTAAGTATCCGAGGGATTTTGCGTGGCTTCGGGCTGAAGGTTGGCCCGGTGACGCGGAGGAATTTCGAAGCGCGGATCCGAGAGTTGGTTACTGGTCAGGCGACATTAGAGCGCATTGCCGGTGCGATGCTTTCGGCGCGATCTGCTTGAAGGCAGAGTACGGAAGGCTGCACAAGGCTGTGCTGGCAACTGTGCGTGACGATGCGGTCTGTCGCCGGCTTATGACCGTGCCGGGCGTTGGTCCCTTGGTGGCCATCACCTACAAATCGGCGATTGATGACCCTCATCGCATCGCGAAATCGAAGGCGGCAGGTGCGCTGTTCGGGCTCACGCCAAAGAAGTACCAATCGGGAGAAAAGGACGTCACGGGCGGAATCACGCTGGCCGGTGACGAGATGGTGCGCACGGTATTGTATGAAGCCGCCAACGTTCTGCTATCGCGCATCACGCGGTTCTCAAAACTTAAGCGCTGGGGGATGGACGTCGCCAAGCGGCGAGGCTCGAAGCGCGCAAAAGTTGCCTTGGCACGTAAGTTTGCAGTGATCCTGCATCGGATCTGGGTCGACGGCACAACTTACCGATGGGCTGAAGCGGGCCCGATCGCAGCATAGAGCACGAGGAGAAGAGCCGGAATGCAACCGGGCTGAACAGAAGCCCAGTGCCCGAAGTCCCGTCGCCGGGACGGTGGATGCGGTGAAGCCGTTACACGCCCAGTGGCCGTCGTCCGACGAACCACGCGTATCTAGATAGGCTCACCGCTCCCTCTGACAGCATGATGTGGCGGCCAAGCGTTGACCACGGATAGAAGCATGAGTTCGGCGGCGCGACGCTCACCGGGAGGCTTGACATCATCGGGCCCATTACAGAAGGGCGTGTACTCATCTGTGGACGCCCCGCGAGATGCAAGCGATTTTTGAAGAAGATCGGCGTAGTCGGATGCTGCCATCTGTCCGGCCTCTGATGGTGCAGCGATGAAGCTGCGGGCCCGTATGGGAGTTCGCAGACCGGAACCAAATCATAAACGCGTGCTCGGTAGGCACGATGAGTACACCTGGTTCTTCCGGTCTCGTCTCGCCGATTGTTGCGCCATACTCTCCTTCGACCGACTACATCTCCGACGACCTCAGGTCCGCCAGGATCACGCCTTGGCTGCGACCGGAGCCCTGTAATTCTCCTGCGAGCGCGATCGTTTCCAGCATGTGCGGTTTGCGAGCCAGCATCTGTTCGAGCCACGATCCCCTTGGCGCACCGCGTTTGCTCGCCTGTTGCACGACCGTGCTGCTGCCGATGATGAGGAGGCGCCTGAGCGTGCGTTCGCCCATCTTGAATGTCGCACCGAGCTTCTGCTTGCCGCCTGTCGATCTTTGAAGAGGCGTGAGACCGAGCCATGCCGCGAAGTCACGGCCTTTGGCAAAGGTCTCGGCCGGCGGTGCTAGAGCGGGATCGCGGTGGCGGAGATTGGGCCGATGCCGGGAACGGTCATTAGCCGGCGCGATACCTCGTCCTCGCGAGCACGTCGCGCGATCTCCTGGTCGAGATCCGCGATCTTGCCATTGAGGTCGGTCAGCAGGTCCAACATCAATCGGAACATGGCGTGGGCCGCTTTGGGAAGCGAGCTGGCCATCTCTTCCTCCTCCATCAGATCGATAAGCATCGCCACGTGCGATGGCCCCTTAGGTGCGACCCAACCATATTCAGTGAGATGTCCCCGGATCGCGTTGATGAGCTGCGTTCGCTGCCGCACCAACAGGTCACGGGTCCGAAACACCAGACCCGCCGCCTGTTGCTGTTCGCTCTTCACGGCCACGAACCGCATGCTCGGCCGCTGCGCTGCCTCGCAGATCGCCTCGGCGTCGATCGCGTCGTTCTTTTGCCGCTTCACAAACGGCTTTACATAGGCGGGAGGGATCAGCCGAACTTCGTGGCCAAGCCGAGTGAGCTGACGGGCCCAGTGATGGGCTCCGCCA
>NZ_JBVVOU010000067.1:0-12968 GCF_055807635.1 Bradyrhizobium sp. Kon56
CACTGGAAACCATCGCGCCGTTGAGCGATGATCCGAGCGTCAGCATCACGGCTATCGCCAGCTGACCAGCCCGGCTCCAGCCGGCGAACGCGGTGGCCCGCCGCCACCTACACCACGCCACGGGACACGATCGCCACCAACAGCAAAACCCAAGATTAGATCGGTCCCCAAGCGAGGGCCGACGTCGATGGCTGCCCGCCGCGATCGCGTCCGAAAGAAGCGGCCGCAAACGGCGCTAGAAACGCGGCCTCAGGAAATGAGCAAGCGGCACCTTTACGCAATCCTAGCTGAGGCGGTCAGGAATACCGTCTAGAGCTATGGGCGCCGCGATCTCCCGGGTCTAGGCCGCCGTAGTCGGTTCATTCGGGCTATTTGGTTTCGCGCGATTTGTGCCTATCCGACGAACAGTGGCCTCCAGTAGAACGTTCGCGGCAGGAGGGATCGATCGTACATCAAGTCATCCAATTTCAAGAGGCCGGATGCGCTGAATTGGAGAGAAGAGAGCATTCTGCTTGTTGAGCCTCGTTTTCGGGTACGCGTTTTTGGGGAAGCGCCCGCCGTCCTCGTTTGCGCCGGTGTTCGGAACTTTCGGCACAACGCCGCGCCCAACGAACTACACGAGCCGAGTGAAGCCGCTTGATCCTCAACCACTTTCGATATCTGCGACCGACGTGTGGAGAGCTGGCCTGGGACTGAACACTCGGCAAATCATCGAGGTACGACGTGTCCGGGGGTGAGCCCGGTGGTGCTCCGACTGTGATCGGACCTTCCGGGTTTAGACGAAGGCGCGAGTTTCCTCGCCGGCTTCGATAGGTTTGAGCTGACGGCGGAGATGAAACGGAGGAAGGTGAAGCGGTGAGTACCAGATAGCTCCACTATTCGATCGCTCGCCCGTTCTCCCGAAAGAACCTCGTATAGAATGGCCTGTGGTCGGGCGACGCCATGCTTAGCGTTGGAGCGGCTTGACGAGCTGCCCTCGCGAGATATTGCCTGACGTCGCTTAAAAGGTCGGCTCCTGCGGTGCACAGACACACGAAAACGGCTAACACCAACGTAGGTGCCTTGACGTCTGTGCAAAACCGGCGGCGCCTCTGAGGCGGCCGGCTGTTCAATTGCACCCATCCGTTCTCGCTCACCTACCCGGCTCATTTCCTCACGCCAGCTGCGCGAGAGCCGCCGATAGGAAACGTTTCGCTCGTAGCGATATTGCCGCCGAGTAACGGACGCATGAAAGGACTTCTTCTGCGAGGGACCCATGAAGACGCCCACCGACAATCCCTCCATTGGCGAATTTCACTACGTACCGGGACGGAGCCAAGCGGACGCATTATTCCTGGACCGATGGGGAATACGCACGCAGAATCAACTACCAACCTTGTCAGTTGATGGAGAATACGGGACCGTATCAATGTTGGTCATTGAACCTCGCACGAGTCAATCGTGGAGCAGTTCGAGCTCTAGCAGCATAAACGGCCCTGGTGGGTGTCTCGTTGCCAAAGAATAAGACTATCGAGGCGGACGAATTGGGGACCCCGCCGTGGCCGTGTTGATCCGAGTATCTCGCTTGCAGAACTTGTTCTCTGTGTCCGAGGGGAGCGGATTGTTATCCGACAGCGCGTTTCTTCGGCAGATCGGCCGTCACGCAAGCTCCCAATTGCCTAGCGACAGTCCCGATCGCCCTTGGCAAGCAAAGGGATGCAAGACAATTCGCTTGCGACGGAAAACTTCGTAAACATGGGATAACAATCCTTGCAGACCTCGATCTTAAGCACGTATTACGATGCTCGCCTTCCGTGGTACACCATCTATCCAACTGTAGCCCAGTTCTCCAAAGCAGTCGGCGCCGACGCCTGTGAGAGATGGCTGCAGCATCTGCCGCTTGATCAATCGGTGTCGCTCTATTTCCACATTCCGTTCTGCCGATCGATTTGCTGGTATTGTGGCTTCGCTCGAAGCATCACTCGCCGGCATTCTCCTATCCTCGACTTTTTGGGGGTTCTTCGTAAGGAGATCGATTTGGTCGCGGCGCACCTTGCGCAACCGCTGCCTGTGAGCGACGTCCACTTTGGCGGTGGAACGCCGACCCTCATCGAGCCAACGGAATTCCGGCGGTTGATGGAGCTTCTGCGCCGCCGCTTTGCGATTTCGAACACGGCCGCCATTGCTGTTGAGATCGACCCGCGCACGTTCACGCTCGCCACATGCGAAGGGTTGGCGGCTGCCGGCGTGAACCGCGCGAGCCTCGGCGTCCAGAGCTTCGATCCAATTGTCCAAAAAGCCATCAACCGGGTCCAGAGTGAGGCACAAACCGAGCGCGTTGTCGAATCGCTGCGGCAGCATGGAATAATGCGCGTCAACTTCGACCTCATCTACGGTCTGCCAAATCAGACGGTGCAGTCCTGCGTTCAGACCGCGACAACGGCGCTGGCCATGCGACCAGACCGGCTTGCGGTGTTCGGCTACGCGCACGTTCCTTCCTTCAAGAAGAATCAGCGCCTGATCGACGAGGCAGCGCTGCCAGACAGCCATGCCCGTGCAGAACAAGCAGCCGCGATGGCCAATACACTGACTGCAGCTGGCTACCGCCAGATCGGACTCGACCATTTCGCCTTGCCGGACGATGAGCTCGCGCTGGCGCAGAAAGCCGGTCGCCTGCGGCGGAATTCACTCGGTTACTCGGCCGACACCTGCAATAAAGTGATCGGCTTCGGACCGTCGGCGATCGGCCGGCTTGGCGAGGGTTACGTCCAGAACGAAGTTACAGCGGGTTCCTACAGCGGCCAAATCAACGCCGGCCGTCTGGCGACGTCAAGGGGCTACTGTCTCAGCCTTGAAGACCGCGTCCGGGCCGCGATCATTGAGCGGCTAATGTGCGATTTCGAGGTCGACGTGCCGGCAATTGGCGATGCTCATGGATTTGAGCCGGTGGGTTTCCTCGGTTCAGGCGAACGCTTGGCAATGCTCGCTGAGGATGGGATCGTCGAAATGGAAAAGGGATTCATCCGCGTGAGGCCGGAGCATCGTTTTCTCACTCGGGCTGTGGCAGCCGCATTCGATTGTTATCTTCGCGCCCCCCCTGTTCAGACCAGCCAACGCAATGATTGGATGAAATGCATCACGTTTTGCTGCACGCGCCAGGAAGCCTGAGGAATGCGTTCGCTCACCTGGCACACTCACAACCAGCTCCAAATCGGTCAACCACGCCGTGCGAAGCTGTGCGGCGGAGACTCGCCCTGACCCGCGGCGCGAAGACGAGCTGGACGCACTGCTGCCGGGAATTGGACACTCCGACAACAACGCTCCTCGCCCAAGCAGCACGACCATACAAGTTTCATCCCATCACCGCTATTAGCCGTGTAGCCACGGACCTCGATGGGGACGATGACTGGTTGCGCGACGCCGCCAACCAACTGGAGATCGAGAACGGATCATCCTATGTCGTCGGAGATGATGATATCTCGGCGTTTAGGGACTTCCGGATCGAAAACCCTGATCGAGCCCGTCCGGATGGACAAGGACATCTGACCCTTGGCTCCAGCGGTGGCAGCCGAAATACTGCGTGATACGGCGCAAAGCATGGTCGAGCGCAACAAATATAACCAGATCCGGCGGGATCACGGTTCTCGAAAAGATCGTTCCCCGTAAGAGCTTCGCGCGACGTGCATCGAAGCGACGCCTAGAATTCACCCGCCGACGCTGCCATACCGATCGGCCGTGAACGCCGGGGCGCTGTGGAGTCGAGCGACACATTAGCTGCGATTCGCGCAGCGACAGCCGACCTCCCGCTCAGTCAACTACCAAACCTAGCAATTGATGGAGACCACGGACACATGCCAGTCAGTGGCGGTGAAATTCGCCCGGCCGCATAAGAAGTCGCCACGCGATATAGATTTCATCGATCAATGGAGCTGATGGATGTTTTGTCTCGCCGTCCCCAGGTACCAAACTGTCTCCAATCGTGTTCTCCATCTTCCCATGAGAGCCACTCGAGAGTTTGTGGCGGCGAGCCTACGGGCCGTCAAGGATGTTAGCCCCTGCTGCCTGCCTGTGCTTCATCCCATCGGCCGAGCTGCGAGCGGCGTTTCTTGGATCGGGCGTGTTGTTGTGCGAGCTCCGCTATTGCCGCTGCTCTCTGTTCAAAACTATTTTCTTTCGTTTTGCCAGCGGGTTTGTCGCAAGGTCGCTGGGCTCCGTGTATCGGCCACCAATCTCTTGCTAGCGAACGCGCACACCGAGCCAGCCCGCTAATGTCGACACCCTGCAGCAGAAGCTCGCCTTCGATTAACGACCGAGCGACTGGGTCGTTTTGCGCTGTGTACCCACACGTAGGCCAAGCGGCGCCGATGTGGTGATAGCGCGCAAGGCTGAGCGGTCTCGCTGACATAGATAGGCCACCTGGTGTCAAGCGTCACCCACCGCATTGAGGGGCAAGATTTGACATCCGCTCTAGGCCGTCAGTGGAAGTGCACTTTTTTCAAATCGACGGACGCGAAAATCACCATGCATCATTGCGTTATAACGCAGCTATTCATGCAAGCGCACCCGGCTGGCGTCGTTGCTTTCATGTCTGGACCAACTGCGAAGCCACGAAGTCGTATTGTCCTTTGTCTGATAGCTAGTCTCGCCAGCAGTTCGGCCGCGCGGAGTGGCGAGATCTCTGGCCCAAGAAGCCACAGCCCCGATGAGCTCGACGAGGCAACAAGCAGAACAATTTCGGATCCGGCCATGACATTCCGAACCGGGCGGCCCAAGGGAGCAGCGCGCCTTTCTGGGAGCTTCCTGTCGAAAACAGCTACGTCCACGACAAAGCGCGACAGTGCCCTCGAGACTGCCAAGAGCGGAATCCAAACGCAGACCGATCCATTCGCAAAACTCGATAACCTCCGCGAAAAAGGTGGCGCGTTCACTGCTCCTGGTGCTGCGGACACGATAAATCAGGACGTAGCTTCTGTCAGATCCGAGCTTTCGGACCTCGGGATTGGATTTGCTGGCTGGACTCTAAACACGTTTGTCAACGATGAGCTCGGCAATGCCGCCAGAAGCACCATCGCCAATCAGCAATACGTTGGCCAGAATCCGACATTTAGTACGGTCAACTCGATGATCGTGACCTATGACCTCGCTAGGTTCGGCATTTCCGATGGCCAGATCGTGGTCGGAGCCGAGCATCAATACTGGACATGGAAGAGCGCCGGGCCAGACCGACTGGGACTCAATGCATTTTCTTACTATCAAACCTTCTTCGACAGGAAAATCGAGCTCAAAGTGGGCTATCTCAGGAACCAACATGAGTTTGCGGGCGCCGGCGACAAGGTGTTTGGACCCTCGTCGAAAATGCTTTTCCAAGCAGGCATGAGCAACAACTGGGCGCCAACGCCTGCTCTTAATCTCAAGTACAATTTTGATGATCGCTTATATAACAAGTTCTCAATCCAGCGCTCGGTCAGTCCAGCTGGTCAATATGCGCATGTAAGCGAGAATCCCACTGGCCTGAACTGGAGCACGCGCGACGCAGGCATTCTTTTGCTTGATGAACTTGCGTATAGGAACAAGCCTATTCCAGGTGTGCTGGAGACGTGGTTGCGGGCTGGCGCGGGCTTCAACAACAGCAGCTACACGGACCTAGGGCATCCGACGCAAGCAACAGCCAAGGCGAACACCGTCTACTACGTAGCTGCGGACAAGCAATTCTGGCAGTCTGCCGCCTACAGCTCGGCATCTCGCGGAATCTACGGCGGGTTCTCTGCGATGTACGCTCCGCCTGACCTGAATAGGGCTAGTCAGTATTACGAGGTTCGCCTGTATGCGAAAGGCCTATTTGACGGCCGGCCCACTGATCAGATGAGTCTTGTTGTCAGCAACACCATCTGGAGCCACTTCGCAGTGGACGCTGCAGTGGCCAAAGAGCAGCTGGCGCACCGCGACAGCACGGCAATTTCGGGACTGTATACGGCCCATCTGGCGCCCGGGATATATACTACCGTAGGGCTGACGTACATCAATCACCCGACAAGCATTACCTACACGCCACAAACGGGACACGCCCTGAATATATTGGTATCTACGTCGGTGTTTTTTTAAGGCCTCGAGACTCGCATGAATTGGCAATGTAGTCGATATCACAATCGTCCTTTTTAACGGCTTGGGCCCACTCATCACGGCGATTTGGGTATCGCTGTGCTCCTGACGCGAAGCCGGGTACCGCGTAAACTTAGCCGTGATGTCCAAGGTAGTATGCTGTTGGGAATGGTAGGTTAGAGCCTTGCTGCTTCGTCTACGAGCGGTAGGCCGCGTCGTATTGCGCAAGATCTACACCCTCCGGCCGCGGAATTGATCTCTGGTGCTCATTTGTTCAATCGAATGCTGCTCTTGCGGCAGCCACATTGCTTCGCTGCCTCAGACTCGCGCTATTTCTGCCCGACGGTTGTGACGCTGGCCGAAAGCCGATGCACAAGGTCGGCGGACACGTATCCTCCGCGGCAAATCAAGCTGCCGCGGCCGGATGACTTGCGCTACTTGAATACTGAATCAATTTCCGCTGGGCTGAGATGAGCTTTCAGCATCTCACTTCAGCAAGGAGGTCGGCTCGCGAGTCTGCGGCGCGTTAGCCCCTCCCATCCAATTGCGCGCGGCGTTCTGCTCGGTGAACTTCTCTTCGCAAATATCTATTCGCGCGAACATGCGATAAGAGCAGTGCATTATCGATTAATTGCCGAGCTGCTAGGCAACTGTCGTGGAGGGGTATTTCGTCGACTTGAGGCGCGTTACACTGCATCGGCCATCGACGCTGACGGGCGCGTCACCATCGATTGTGGCACGATGAACCACGCGATGCTGATCACCGTAATCATTGACCGCATAATGCTGCGTTGCGCGGTTATCCCAGATCGCGACGTCGCCTTCTTTCCAGCTCCAGCGTACGGTGTTTTCGGGCGCCATGATATGGGACTGGAATAGATCAAACAGCTTCTGACCGTCGCGTTTCGGAATATCGACAAACCTTTGCACCAGATCGCCGAGCACCAGCGCGCGCTCGCCGGTGTCGGGATGTACACGGACCACCGGATGCTCTGTCTCATAAATCGTTTTGGTAAAGACTTCATCAAAATGCTTCTGGTCGATTTCGCGAACACGGCAGGTCCCAGCGTAGTCGAAGGCGTTGCTGTGAACGGTCCAGAGTTCGTCGGCAAGCCGTTGGAGCGGCCGCGGCAAATCTAGGTAGGCGGCCACGGCGTTCGACCAAATCGTATCGCCGCCCGACGATGGGATCACAACGGCTCGCAGCACCGCAAGTTTGGGATACGCCGCGAGAAAGGTTCCATCGGCGTGCCATACATCCGCCCGGCTACCTCCGCGCGCGGAATCAAGCTCGATGATCGAGGTCGTTCCATTGATCGCACCGAGTGTCGGATGCGGCACCAGCTTTCCCAAACAAGCAGCAAAACGCTCCTGCTCCGGGTCGTCAAGATGCGCCTGATCGCGGAAGAAGATCACCTTGTGTTCGAGCAGCAAGCTGTTGATCGCAGCGACGGTTTTGCTCGGCAAATCACCCGAGAGCTTGATATTTCTGATTTCAACACCGATGCGCGCTGCGCGCTCGACGACGTCGGTCGGTGGAATGACACTCTCGCTCGAAGCTGTTTCATTCATCGCGAATTTTTCCAGGTTTTGCGGATTCTTTACGCGGACGAGGGCGCGTGTCACTCGGTTTCGAAGGCGAACCTCGCGCTACGGGTGCTCTTGAGCAAGCACCATGCCAGACGGAAAACGGAGCTGTGAACGTCCGTCAGGTCGCGGATCGGATGATAATTCGAACAGTTTGCCAGGAAGTCGATGCCGCCTCCGATCCTTTTCAACCCGACCCCACCAAAACCCGACGTAACAATCTGAGACGAGCGCCTAGGCCGGCGGCGAAAGGCATAGCGCGCACAATCGACAGGGATTCTAACGCTCGGCACCCGAAGAAGGCCATACCGCCCGCGTGCAAGGTCCGGCATGCGTGCCGTTCTCGTCCAGTACGCGCCTTCTGGCCAACTATTTGCGGCAATCGGCCCAGTCTCGAGCCGCGTCTGCGAACGAGCTATCACCGGTTCTCAAGGTGTCCGGGACCTGCCCTGGCCGTGATCACTGCCGGAACATCCTCCGCTGAAAATGGAAGAGGAATAGATGACCTTGGAAGAGCTCCAAACGATTGAATTACGGTTTGATCCAGGCGAAAGCCGTTGATCCGCGGCACTGGGATCGCGATGTTCTCGATGCACCGACGTCCGAGCACGCTGAAGCAGATGCTCTGCACGGTCGCGCTGGCTTTGCCTAGGAAGCCAAACATATGTCCACTACCAGTCTTTATAGGTGTTTCAATGTTGTCAAAGTAATTACCCTCGATCAGTGCTTGCACAGATGGTCCAGCGTCCACCGCATGGAAAAATCCGCCGCTCTGTTGCGCATTTGTATTGTGGAAGTAATTGTTAGCGAGATGAATAATGCCCTGCGCACCGTCAATGTGCGGCGCCCGCCCCGAGATCTCATGGAAATAGTTATTTACGATGGTAATCGTCTGCGGGACACCGAGAAACAGGAGATTCCAATAGTGCTCTCCGTTACAATAGGAGGAATAGGTATCGCTGCCATCGAAGTCGTTCCAGAAAATCGTAATGTTCGTCGTCGGGCCAAAGCCGCCGGCAATCATCTGCCGCCCGACGTTATGAAACCGGTTGTGGTCGATCCAAACCAGGTCGGCTCGTGCAATTGCAATAGCATCGCCGGCAAATATCACGCCGCTATTGATATCACCGATGGTCAGGTTGCGAATAATGACGTTGCTGACCGCATTCAGGCGCAGCCCCTTCCCTTTCATTGTAGCGTTCGGGCCAACACCGATCACTGTCTTGTTTGAGCCGATTTCCAGCGGACGCTTACCGGCCCTGTCGAAGCCGACCAACATCTTCTCCTTCCCATCGCAATGCGCGTCGTTGCCATCCATAAGAAGAAGGGATTCACGCTTGTAAGGTGCCGAACAAGCACGGCCATATTGGCAACCCTGCCCTTCGCCTCGCCCTTCCGTGGCAGTAAAATCTATAGTTCCTATTACCTGGATCTCACGCGGGGTATTGTTACTGCAGTACCCGAAGCTGTACGAACGACACAGCTCATACGTCAGATCTTTGGCTGATCTGACCTGAACTACCTCGCCTCCAAGGCCGCCCGTCGCTCCAACGCCAAAGCCTTTGAGGGCTTCGGATCGCACATTGTTAGGTCCGAGCACGGACGAGACGCCGAGGACGAGAGCAATTCCGCCGAACACGCGTAACGAACGCCTGATGTGCTTCATCGTGTCGTTCACAGTCACATGCTCTCTCTGTTACGCGGAAATCCGCGAGGACCGGCTGAACTGGAACAGTCCATCAGCATGCGGCGTTAACGCCATCAGATCGTCCTCAATAAGGCAGCCTCGGAATATCGGAGCCATGCTACACGACAGCCGAAGTCTGCAGTCCCAGGCTTCCTACCAGCTGCGTGGATCTGGGTAGCCATTGGATAATCACAGCCGATGAAAGCAGGGGTCGATGCTTCGAGAGCCCCGTCAGAATCAAAGCAGGACTCCCACAGCTCACCGTAAGGCGCCGTCAGCATCTCAACAAGATGCGACGGCCAATCGAGCGTTGATAGAGGACAAAAGTCCACGCATGGCGTCCCAGAGCTGTCTCAGATCGAGCGCTTGCATGGTGCCGGCGAGATGCATTGTTTAGGCTGTTCGGCGGCCATTCTGAAACGATTTTCCCAGTTCAACACAGATCCCCCTGACACGAAGATTCGAAATATCCTGGGCGAAAGAGATCGTGGTCGAGTAGCTCAGCCATTTGGCTTTCGCCCTCACAGATCCGGGCGGGCGGCTTTCCCGCACCCGGCTCTTCCCGAGGGTAACCCGCGTCATAACCGCGCCTGCGCCCAAGTGCGAGTGATGCGTGGGACGGGCAGACGGAAGCGTGCCGTCAAGGTCTCGAACTCCGACCAGCCCATGCGCCGACTTTTCTGACTTCGCCGTCTCAGACAGCGCAGCCAGATCCGACGCACTTCGCGGTAGAAGCCGTTAAGCGCTGGATAATTGTGCGGCCTGCCGTAGTAGCCGTAGTGTCCACGCAGCACTGCGGCGAACCACTCGTGCTGGGTGGCCAGTGACTCGTGCATGAGCCGCCAGGCGTCCTGGCGCAACGCCGTCAGCTTGCGCGTCAGGCGTTTCCCTTCCGTCTTGTGCTTCACGATAAACCGGCCGTCCCGGGTCCGCCCGCAGTAGTGCGTGAAGCCGAGGAAGGCGAAGGTCTCGGGTCGCCGCTCGCCGCGCCGCTGACGCGAGAGGGCCGCAAACCGACCGAACTCGATCAACCGCGTCTTGCCCTCATGAAGCATCAGGCCAAAGCTGGCCAGCCGCGCCTTGAGGGCCAACAGCATCTCCTGCGCATCCGCCTTGCTCTCGAAGCCCATGACGAAGTCGTCCGCATAACGCACGGCCACAACGCGACCGCGTGCGCGGCGACGGCGCCATTGATGGGTCCAGAGGTCGAGGATGTAGGGCAGAAAGATGTTGGCGAGGAGCGGACTGATGCCCGCCCCTTGCGGGGTACCCCTGTCCGTTTCTTGCTTCTCGCCGCTCTCAAGTACGCCGGCCCGCAGCCACAACCTAATGAGCTGCAAGATACGAGGATCGGCGATCCTGTGCGCCACTATCCGCAACAGCCACTCGTGGTCGACCGAGTCGAAGAAGCTGCGTATGTCGGCATCGAGCACCCAGTTGACGCGCTGGCTCATGATCGCCGTATGCAAGGCATCAAGCGCCATATGAGGATTCCGCCCCGGCCGGAAGCCGTAGGAGAACCCGAGGAAGTCGACCTCGTAGACGGCGCTCAGCACCTCGGCTACTGCGCTTTGGACAATCTTGTCCTCTAGCGCCGGCACACCGAGAGGCCGCTTACCGCCATCGGCTTTGGGGATGTAGACTCGTCGCACCGGCTGTGGCCGGTAGCGACCCGTGTGGACCCGTCCGCAGAGGTCGCGGATGTTATCCGTGAGCCTCTGTTCGTACTTCGCCACCGTCACCCCATCGACCCCCGCGCTGGCCTGCCGCTTTTGTCGTCGAAACGCCCGAAGCAGAGCGTCCTCGTCGACATGGTGCAGCAAGGCCGTGAACCGGGTTTGGTCAGCCTGCTTGGCCGCCGCGTTCACCCGTTCGAGGTTCGGCGGCAAGGCAACCCGGCTCTGTGTCCGGACCCTGGCCCTCTCGCGCGGGCTCCCCTCAGGCTGGTCCCTTCCCTCCATGCGTCTCGTTTCCTTCGACGACTTCACAGGTACTATGGACCAGTCCGACTCCCGACCTCAGCTCGGACCGCGGCTCTGGCACTGCCTTGCCGCTGCCCCCCGTTGGAGACCAATCCAAGGGACCCGGTCGGGCCTCTCATGTTCCGATGATTACCTTCCATGCGTGATCCGGCCATCGACCCCGACGGAGCGGCATCGTCTCGCATAACGACGATACTCATGCTGCCTTCGTGTTTAGGGAACACACTCGGCCTCCGCGAACATCCACCTTTCGAGGCTCATTCCCGAACCCCGCATGGCTCCTGTCTACACTTCGAACCCCGCGTTGCCGCGACGCCCGCAAGACTCGGTCCCGGCCTGCCTGCTTCGGCTTTGGCCGGATGGGACTTGCACCCACAAGCATTCATCAGCTTGGCATGACGTACTCCCGTGGCGTGGTGTAGCTGGCGGTGTATCACCGCGTTCGCCGGCGAGACCCGGGCTGGTCAGCTGGCGATCGCCGTGCGGCTGACGCTCGGATCATCGCTCAAGGGCGCGATTGTTTCCAGTGTCATGTAACGGACGCGCTGGACGGCCCATTCATCATTCTGTTCGAGCAGGATCGCGCCGATGAGGCGGACGATGGCGTCTTCATTGGGAAAGATGCCGACCACCTCGGTCCGCCGCTTGATCTCGCCGTTGAGACGTTCGATCGGGTTGGTGGAGTGCAGCTTGGTGCGATGCTGCGGCGGGAACGTCATGTAAGCGAGCACGTCGGTTTCGGCCTCGTCGAGAAAGCCGGCAAGCTTGGGCAGCTTGGGCCGGAGCTGATCGGCGACCTTGCGCCACTGCGCTCGCGCGGCCTCGGCATCGTCCTGGGCAAACGCGGTGGCGATGAAGGCGGAGACGACACGCCGGCCGCTCTTGCCGGCATGCGCCAGGGCGTTGCGCATGAAGTGGACGCGGCAGCGCTGCCAGCTGGCGTTGAGCACCTTGCCACGGTGGCCTTGATGTCCTCGTGGGCGTCGGAGACGACCAGCTTGACGCCGCGCAGGCCGCGGCGGGCGAGCTTGCGCAGGAACGCCGTCCAGAACGTCTCGGCTTCGGAAGGACCGATGTCCATGCCGAGCACTTCGCGGCGGCCGTCGCTGTTGACGCCGACTGCGACGATCACCGCGACAGATACGATGCGGCCATTCTGGCGCACCTTCACGTAGGTGGCATCGATCCACAGATACGGCCAGTCGCCCTCGATCGGACGGGCGAGGAAGGCCTTCACCTTGTCGTCGATCTCGCCACACAGCCGGCTGACCTCGCTCTTGGAGATGCCGGTCATGCCCATGGCCTGGACGAGGTCGTCCACCGAGCGGGTCGAGACGCCCTGCACATAGGCTTCCTGAACCACGGCGGTGAGCGCCTTCTCGGCCATGCGTCGCGGCTCCAGGAAGCCCGGGAAGTAGGAGCCCTCGCGCAGCTTGGGAATGCGCAGCTCAACCGCGCCGGCGCGTGTCTCCCAGATCCGGTCGCGGTAGCCGTTGCGCTGGGCCAGGCGTTCGGGGCTCTTCTCTTCGTAGGCCGCCCGGTCTGGCCTTCCACTTCCAGCTCCATCAGGCGCTGGGCGGCAAAGCCGATCATCTCGCGCAGCAGATCGGCGTCGGGGGTCTTCTCTACGAGCG
>NZ_JBVVOU010000068.1:0-10727 GCF_055807635.1 Bradyrhizobium sp. Kon56
GGCCATTCCTCACGGAACAGGTCGAGAATAACTGATCGCGCTATTACAAGGGTGGGCAAAGCGAAGCGTGCCCACCATGCCAAACGCGTTGTAGAATGATGGTGGGCACGGCGCGCGAAGCGCGCCTTTGCCCACCTTACGATTCCACCCGTGTGGAGAAAGCAAATGACAATGCTCCCCGACATCCCGCTCCCCGCCGGCATCCGCTCACGCTATGTCGACGATATCAACGGCCTGCGCATGCATGTGCTGGAGGCCGGCTTCGAGACCAAGGGGCGGCCCTGCATCCTGCTGCTGCACGGCTTTCCCGAGCTTGCCTTCTCCTGGCGAAAGGTGATGCCGGCGCTGAGCTCGGCTGGCTATCACGTGATCGCGCCGGACCAGCGCGGCTATGGCCGGACGACGGGATGGAGCGCGGAGTATGACGGCGATCTCGCGCCCTTTTCGCTCTTCAACCTGGTGCGGGATGCGCTCGGGCTGGTGTCGGCGTTCGGCTACAGGCAAGTCGACGTGGTCGGACATGATTTCGGCAGCCCAGTCGCGGCCTGGTGCGCGCTGATGCGGCCCGACGTATTTCGTTCGGTGACGATGATGAGCGCGCCATTCGGCGGAGCGCCGCCGCTGCCGTTCAACACGGTCGACACGCCGGTAAAGCCAGCGGCCGAAGACCCCGTGCATCGCGAGCTCGCCGCCTTGCCGCGTCCACGCAAGCATTATCAATGGTACTATGCGACACGCCCGGCCAATGCCGACATTCACCGCGCGCCACAGGGCGTGCATGATTTCCTGCGCGCCTACTATCATCACAAGAGCGCGGACTGGACCGACAACAAGCCATATCCGCTGAAATCCTGGTCGGCGAACGAGCTTGCGAAGCTGCCGACCTATTATGTGATGGACCTGAACGAGACCATGGCCGAGACGGTCGCGAAGGAGATGCCCTCGCAGGCCGCAATCGCCGCCAATCAATGGCTGCCCGACCGCGAGCTCGGCTACTACAGCGCCGAATATGGCCGCACTGGATTCCAGGGCGGCCTGCAATGGTACCGCTGCGGCACATCGGGCGCATTCAACAGCCAGCTCCAATTGCTGGCCGGCCGCAACATCGACATCCCCTCCTGCTTCATCTCGGGCAAGCAGGATTGGGGCACCTATCAGCGTCCCGGCGTATTCGAGGCCATGCAGGCGCGGGCCTGCACGAAGCTGCTGGGCTGCCACCTCGTCGATGGCGCCGGTCACTGGGTGCAGCAGGAGCAGCCGGCCGAGGTGAGCCGCCTGCTGCTCGATTTCCTGGCGAAGAGCCGCGGCGTGGTTTGACCCGGGAACCCAAGCGCCCTATATAGTTTAGAATTATTCTAAACTAATCAGACAGGGCCGCCGTGAAGAATTTTGCCGATCTGACCGAGCGCGAGGTACTTGCGGTCGCAATCTCCTCCGAGGAGGAGGACAGCCGCATCTACATGAGCTTCGCCGAAGACTTGAAGGAGCGCTATCCGGACTCCGCCAAGATCTTCGAACAGATGGCCGAGGAAGAGCGCGGCCATCGCCACATGCTGCTGGAAATGTACGAGCAGCGCTTCGGTCCGCATTTGCCCCCGATCCGCCGCGAGGACGTCAAAGGCTTCCTGCGCCGCCGTCCGGTCTGGCTCACCAAAAACCTGTCGCTCGACACCATCCGCAAGGAGGTCGAGACAATGGAATTGCAGGCCGAGCGCTTTTACGTGAAGGCCGCTGAACAGGCGCAGGATGTCGGCGTGCGCCGCCTGCTCGGCGATCTGGCCGAGGCCGAGAAGGGCCACGAAGAGGTGGCGGCGAAGCTGACGGATCGGATCCTGAGTTCAGACGTGCGCGCCGAGGAAGACCGCACCAACCGGCGCATGTTCGTGCTGCAATATGTGCAGCCAGGTCTCGCCGGCCTGATGGACGGCTCCGTCTCGACGCTGGCGCCGCTGTTTGCGGCTGCCTTCGCCACGCATCAGAATTGGCAAACATTTCTGGTCGGCCTCGCCGCCTCGATCGGTGCCGGCATCAGCATGGGCTTTGCGGAAGCGCTGTCCGATGACGGCTCGCTGACCGGGCGTGGTTCGCCCTGGCTGCGCGGTCTCACCTGCGGCTTGATGACGACGCTAGGCGGGCTTGGGCACACCCTGCCCTATCTCGTGCCCGATAGCTGGGCCAACGCATTCTGGATCGCGACGGGAATCGCCGGAATTGTCGTGTTCTTCGAATTGTGGGCGATCGCCTTCATCCGCGCGCGCTACATGGACACGCCGTTCCTCCAGGCCGTGTTCCAGATCGTGCTCGGCGGCGCGATCGTGCTGGCGGTGGGGATATTGATCGGAGCGGCGTAGGACGCCTTCATGCCCCGGCTTGACCGGGCATCCAGCACGCCGCGACCTGTCCGTGTCCAATCGGCGCCGGTGGAATACTGGATCGCCCGGTCAAGCCGGGCGATGACTGCGAGTGGTTGCTTGGCTCACCGCGTTCCGTCTTGCTCAGATGTCAATCGCGATCAAACGGCGGTTGCGGTGCTGGGCCAAACTGCGCATCATTGTTCCACGCTAAGAACAGGAGATGCGGGATGGCCAAATCCGAATGGAGCTTCAAGAGCGCGGTCGAGCTGTCGGCGGCACTGACGGCCAAGAAGGTTTCCGCGGTCGAGCTCACGCAGGATGCGATCGACCGCATCGAACGGCACGACAGCAAGGTCAACGCGATCTGCGTCCGGGATTTCGACCGTGCGCTGGACGCCGCACGCGAGGCAGACGCCGCATTGGCGCGCGGCGAGCGAAAGCCGCTGCTCGGTCTCCCCATCACTGTGAAAGAATCCTACAACATCGCCGGCCTGCCCACGACCTGGGGCTGGACGCCGCAGAAAGATTTCAAGCCGGCGGAGGACGCGCTGTCGATCGCCCGGGTCAAGGAGGCCGGTGGCGTCATCCTCGGCAAGACCAACGTCCCCGTGGGCTTGGCGGATTGGCAGAGCTACAACGAGATCTACGGCACGACGAACAATCCGTTCGATCTCGGCCGCACGCCGGGTGGCTCGTCGGGCGGCTCGTCTGCGGCGCTCGCGGCAGGCTACGGACCACTCTCGCTTGGGTCCGACATCGGCGGCTCGTTGCGCGTGCCCGCCTTCCATTGCGGGGTCTATGCGCATAAGCCGACCTACAATCTCTGTCCAACGCGTGGCCACACGCCGCCGCCCTTTCCAGCCATCCCGATGGAGCGCGATATGGCGGTGATCGGTCCGATGGCGCGGAGCGCAGTCGACCTGCCCCTGCTCCTGGACGTGATGGCAGGCCCCGATCCGTTGGACCTGGGCATCGGATACAAGCTCGCGCTGCCGGAGGCGCGACACCGCGCGCTGAAGGATTTCCGGGTGCTGGTGATCGACAGCCATCCGCTGCTGCCTGCGAATGCAGATATTCGCGGCGCGATCGAAAAACTGGCGGGGCAATTGACGGGCACGGGCGCGCGCGTCGCGCGCGAAAGTCCGCTGTTTCCGGACTTCACGGAGGCTTCTCGCCTCTACATGCGCATGCTGATGAGCTTCCTCGGCGCCTTCCTTCCGCCGGACAATCTCGCGCGCGCGCGTGCCGGTGCAGCGCAGCTCTCACCCGACGACAAGAGTCTCGCTGCCGAACGGCTGCGTGGTATCACCAGCACGCATCAGGCCTGGGTATTCGACGAGGGCGCCCGCGCCGGCCTGCGCGCGCAATGGCGGCAATTGTTCAAGACATTCGATGCGGTGATCTGTCCGATCATGCCCACGCCGGCCTATCCGCATGATCATTCGCCGGAGCAGGAAAAGCGCCGAATCAACATCGATGGCAAGGACCACGCCTATCCGGACCAGCTTGCGTGGCCCGGCATCGCCACGCTGACGGGCCTGCCGGCAACGGCTGTTCCACTCGGCCTATCGAAGGACGGCCTGCCGGTCGGCGTGCAAATCATCGGGCCCTTCCTCGAGGACCACACGCCGTTGAAGCTCGCCGAGCTGATCGAACGCGAGTTCGGCGGGTTCGTGCCGCCGCCCTTGTTCAATGACTGAGAGAAACCCCATGAGCAACGACCTCGAACAGCTCACCGCGCTCAACCGCGACTATGTGGCCTCGGTGCAGAATTGCGACGTCAAGCGCTTCGACGAGATTTTGGCGCCGGAGTTCTACTGCTCCAATCCCGACAAGACGCTGGTCGATCGCGAGGCCTTCCTGAAGCAGACGGCGCGGCCGATTGCGATCCGAAACCTCAGAGAGCACGACGTCATCATCCGTATTATGGGTGATTTCGCCATCATCCACGCGGCAACGAGCTACACCAATGCGGACGGCCAGCAGGCCACCGGGCGCTATACCGATTGCTGGGCGAAGACGAACGGGACGTGGCTGGCGGTGTCGGCGCACGTGTCGCGGTAAAGAGCGCGTCACACCACACATTCTCCGGCACAGCCAGATATTCGGGAGGCCGCGAGCTCACCGCTCCAGATTCTTCAGCAGCAATTTCAGCGCTGTCGCTGCAAAGGTCTGCATATTGGCCAAGCGGTCGTTGCTGCCCGTCTCAAGCGTCATCACCTCGACTGCGGGCCCGGCGACCGCCATGCAGCTGTGGCCCGCCGCATCGCCGTAGCGATTGCCGGTGGGACCGGACGCCCCGGTCTCCGACAGGCCCCAATCGCAGTTGAAACGGCTGCGCATCTGCCCGGCCAGCAATTGCGCGTAGGGCTCCGAGGAGGAACGAAAGCCCTTCATTCCTTCGTCCGAAATATCCATCAGCACGCGCCTGGCATCGCGAGTGTAGACCACGGCCCCGCCGAGGAAATAAGCGGACGCGCCGGGCACCGCGAGAAGGCTGGCCGAGATCAGGCCGCCGGTCGAGGATTCCGCAACAGCAATGGTCTGTTTGCGCGCGATCAGCTTCGCTGCGACCTGTTCCGCAATGCCGACGAGCTCTTTCATTCCTTGACCCCTTATTGCTTCGCAACCGAGCTCGGCCTTTCTAGCATATGACAGCGCCGTTGGCCGAGTTGCAGCCAACGGGCAGGCCTGCTTGAATGGCGGCCAAAGGGCGGAGCGGCCAAGCTCTGCCCGCGGGAAAGACGCGACGAGGAAACGTGAAGGACACGTCATGGCGTCCCTGATCGCCGGCGGAGTGGATTGCGATGTGCATCCGGCCGTGCCGCATCTGACCAGCCTGCTGCCGTACCTGAACGAGTATTGGCGCGATCAGGTGACGACGCGCGGCATGGTCGATCTCATCTCGCAATCCTACCCGCAGAACTCGCCGATCACGGCGCGGCCCGACTGGCGCCCCGAAAGCGGCAAGCCGGGTGAAAGCCTGGCGGACATGCAGCGCCATGTGCTCGATCCCTTCCAGCTCTCGCACGCCATCTGCAATCCGCTCTACGGCGTGCAGATGGTGTTTTCAGAGGATCTGCAGGCCGCCTTCTGCCGCGCGCTGAACGACTGGCTCGTGAAGGAATGGCTCGATCGCGATCCGCGGCTGCGCGGCTCGATCGTGATCCCCACCCAAAGCGTCGAGAAGGCCGTCGCCGAGATCGAGCGCTGTGCGACGGACCGCCGCTTCGTGCAGGTGCTGATGCTCGTGATGGGCGATACGCCGCTCGGCAAGCGCGCGCTCTGGCCGATCTACGAGGCGGCGGAACGGCTGGAATTACCGATCGGCATTCATGCCGGTTCCGCCTATCACAATCCGCCGACCGCCGTGGGCTGGGGTTCCTACCACATCGAGGATTATGCCGGTCAGGCCCAGGCGTTCCAGACCCAGCTCACCAGCCTGATCGTCGAGGGCGTGTTCGTCAAATATCCGCGGCTGAAGATGGTGATGCTTGAATCCGGGGTGTCCTGGATCTCCCCATTTCTATGGCGCCTGCACAAGTTCTGGCGTGGGGTGCGGATGGAGACGCCGTGGGTTGATCGCGCGCCGCTGGACATTGTGCGCAGCAACATCCGCTTCTCGTTGCAGCCATTCGATGCACCGCCGGATGAGGCGACATTAATTCGCCTGTTTGATCATATGCAGTCCGACGAATTGGTCGTATTCTCCACCGACTATCCGCACTGGCAGTTCGACGGCCAGGAGGCGCTGCCCGCAGGTCTCACCCCCGATCTCGTGCGCAAGATCATGATCGATAATCCGCATGCGACCTATCCCCGCCTGACTTAGCCGCTGCCAAAGGAGGCAAGGCGATGAATATTCAGTTCCGCGAAAGCTCCGAAGCCGCTTCCCCACTGGCCGTCAAAACCGCGATCGCGGACTGCGACATCCATCCGGCACGCGCGACCCGCGCCGAGCTCTATCCCTACCTGGCCAAACGCTGGCAGCATCATCTCGAAGTGTACGGCGTCCATGCCTATCAGGGCATGATGGAAGGCCCGCCCTATCCGAAGGCCCAGCCCAACGCCTCGCGCCGCGACGCCTATCCGCCGGAAGGCGGGCCGCAGGGCTCCTCGCTGTCCTTCATGCAGAAGCAGCTGCTCGATCCCAACAACGTGCAGCTCGGCGTGCTCAATCCGCTCAACACCGGGCAAGGCATCCGCAATCACGAGCTTTCGGCGGCCTTGTGCTCGGCGATCAACGACTGGCAGATCGACAAATGGACCAGCAAGGACAAGCGGCTGAAGGCGTCCATCGTCGTCGGCAATGAGGACGGGCTGTCAGCCGCCGCGGAAATCCGCGAGCGTGCCGGCGACAAGAATTTCGTGCAGGTGCTGCTGCTCAGCCGCAATGTCGAGCCGCTCGGCCAGCGTCGCTACTGGCCTATCTATCAGGCTGCGGAAGAGGCCGGCCTTCCCGTCGGCGTCCACGCCTTCGGCTTCGGCGGCAACCCCATCACGCCGTCGGGCTGGCCCTCCTATTACATCGAGGAGATGGTCGGCCACTCGCAGTGCCAGCAATCGGCGCTCGCAAGCCTCGTGCTGGAGGGCGTGTTCGAGCGCTTCCCGAAGTTGAAGATGGTGATGATCGAGGCCGGCTTCGGCTGGGCGCCGTCGCTAGCATGGCGGCTCGACAAAGTCTGGCAGCGCCTGCGCAGCGAGGTGCCGCATGTCAAGCGGCCGCCGTCCGAATATATCCGCGAGCAGGTGTGGTGGACGACGCAGCCGATGGAGGATCCGGAGCGGCGCGAGGATCTGTTCGATGTCATCAAGTGGATCGGCTGGGACCGGCTACTGTTCGCGACCGACTATCCGCACTGGGATTACGACGAGCCGTCGCGCGTGCTGCCCGCGGGCGTCAGCGACGACGACCGCGAGGCCTTCTATCTCGGCAATGCGAAGAAGCTGTACGGGATCAGTTGATGGCGCGGCATGTGATTGCCGCGGTCGACGAGCTTCCGCCCGGCACGCGAAAATTTCTGGAGATCGACGGACGGCCGATCGCAATCTTCAACATCAAGGGTGAATATTTCGGCCTGATGAACCGCTGCCCGCATCAGGGCGCTGCGCTGTGCGAGGGACCCTTGATCGGGCTCGCGCAATCGAAGGATCCGGGCGAGATCGAATATACCAAGCTCGGCGAGATCATTCGCTGCCCCTGGCATGGCTGGGAGTTCGACATCCGCACCGGCCAGTCCTACTGCGACCCTCGCCGCTTCCGCGTGAAGGCCTACCCGGCCCATGTCGAGCCGGGTGCAAGCGTGGTGAAGGGGCCGTATGTCGCCGAGACGATACCCGTGAAGATCGAGAGCGACTACGTCGTGGTGGAGCTGTAGCGAGAAGCAGGTTGCGCGGACATGCGCCGGCACGATTTCAGGCCTTATTCCGCGTTGCCGCGATCATCCACTCACGGAATGCGGCGAGCTTCGGCGCTTCGCGGCGCCCCTCCGGCGCGACCAGGTAGAAGCCCGCATCGGCCGGCAGCGCGATCTTGAAGGGGACCACTAGTCGCCCCTTGGCGATGTCGTCCTGGACATAGGAGGTCCGCCCCATCGCCACGCCGATGCCGTCGATCGCGGCCTGGATGGTCATGAAGATCATGTCGAAGGTGATGCCGGGCTGCCTGGCGATGTCGGCCGGCAGACCCGCCGCCGTCAACCACAGCCGCCAGTCGTCGCTGTTGGCGTTGGAGGTGTGCAGCAGCATGTGGCTCTTGAGGTCCTCGGGACAGCGCAACGGCTTGTCGCCACGCAGCAGAGACGGGCTGCAGACCGGAAACAGCTCGTCCGCCATCAGCCAGTCGGCGCGCAAGCCCGGCCACTGGCCGCGCCCGTAGCGGATCGCGGCATCGACATTGTCGCGCTGGAAGTCGACGAGGCTGGTGGAGGTCGTGATACGGACGTCGATGCCGGGATGGTGCTCCTGGAAATCGGTCAGCCGCGGCAGCAGCCATTTTGCGGCGAGCGAAGCCAGCGTCGAGACCGTCAGCACCTTGTCATCGTCCTTGCGCAGCAGCCGATCGGTGGCAAGCCGGAGGTCGTTGAAGGCGGCGCGGACGCCCGGCAGATAGTCGCGCGCCTCGGCCGTCAGCGCCAGCGCGCGGTTCTGCCGGACGAACAGGCGGATGCCGAGCTCCTCCTCGAGCCTGCGGATCTGGTGGCTGATCGCGGTCTGGGTCACGTTCAGCTCGGACGCCGCCAGCGTGAAGCTGAGATGGCGCGCGGCGGCCTCAAAGGCCCGCAATCCATTCAGGGAGGGCAATCTGGCAGTCATCTGGCAGCAGGATACATGACGTTATTTCATGCGAAAGAGTACAAATTGTCGTTTGTCGCAGTGCACCCGGAAGCAGATATTAGCGGTCAACTTAGCTCCAGGAGCTGGCAATGTCTACTTTGACCCAGAATTCGATGACAAATCATCATGCGCCAGGGCTGATCCACCAGATCGGCGAGACGCTTCACGTTTGGCACGAGCGTTACCGGACCCGGCGTGAGCTCACCAACTGGTCCGCGCGCGACCTTCAGGACGTCGGACTGTCCTGGAGCGATGTCGCCTACGAGGCCGACAAACCCTTCTGGCGGGCCTGATTGGCCGCCAGGCCGGCGCCGCCTGACTGTGGGGGCGCCGGCGGTCCCTTTCCCCTTTGGTCCCCTTGGGGGCGCGTATCATGAGCACCCTTCGCCTGGAAGATCTGAAGCAATATTCGGACACGCTGCGCACGCGACACGGCGAGGCGCTGCGCGTTCGTTTCGTCGAGCCGCGCGACACCGAGGAGCTCCAGCACTATTTTCGCTCGCTCTCGACGCGGTCCCGATACAACCGCTTCTTCGGCGCGATCAGCGAACTGCCGCAGGGCCTGCTGCACGAATTCCTTCAAATCGGCGAGCGCGAACGTTTTACCGTGGTGGCGACCATGATGGTCGACGGCTTCGAGACCATCGTCGCCGAAGCGCGCTATGCGCTGCATGCCGAAACCGCGACGCTTGAATTCGGTCTGTCGGTTGCCGACCCCTGGCAGGGCCACGGCATCGCCACCGTGCTGATGAAGAATCTTGAATGCCGCGCGGCCGCGCTCGGCGCCGACCACATGTTCGGCGACACGCTGCGCTCCACGCCGCCATGATCTCGGTCGCGCGTAAATCGGACTTCGCCTTCGTCAACCATCCGGACGACTGGAAGCTAGTGCGCTTCGACAAGGAGATCTCCGTCGCACCGAAAGACATTCCCTGCGCGAGCTGGCGCCTCGTCGCTCTTTCCCGTCGGGCCGATAGCCCCTCAGCCTCGGCCTGACACCACTCGAGCCCGGCCTGGCGAAAACCAGAGCCGGGCATTTTTTTCGCCGCTACTTCCCCGTGAACACCGCCTTGCGTTTCTCGATGAAGGCCTGCACCGCTTCCTTGTGATCGGCGGTCGTGGTCAGGCGAACCAGACGTTCGGCCTCGTGGTCGCGCGCGGTCTCGAAGTCGAACAGCAGGGCCTCGTCGAGATTGTCCTTCATGTAGCGCAACGCGAGGCGCGGACCTTCAGCGAGGGATTTTGCCAGTGCAAAGGCCTCCGCCTGCAATTTGTCATCGGGCACCACGCGGTTGACGAGGCCGATGGCCTCGCACCTGGCAGCATCGACCCGATCGCCGGTGAACAGCAGCTCGCGCGCCCGCGCGGTGCCGACGAGGCGCGTCAACAGCCACGCGATGCCATAGTCGCCGGACAGCGCGATGCGCGCATAGCCGGTGGCCACGAAGGCCGATTGCGCGGCAATGCGGATATCGCAGGCCATGGCGATGGCGAGCCCCGCGCCGACCGCCGGCCCCGGCAGCGCCGCGATGGTCGGCTTGCGCACCGACACCAGCGCGCCGGTGAGCAGGCGCTGCCGCTCCTGGAGATCGGCGACCTTGTCGTCAAAGGACATCTCCAGCTTCTTCGGGTCGCGATGCGCGCCCATGCCCTTGACGTTGCCGCCGGCGCAGAACGCTTCGCCGGCGCCGGTGATCAGCAGCGCGCCGACATCGGGGTTCTCGCCGCAGGAGCGGATCATCGTACGCAGCGCCGGGGTCAGCGCGTCCGACAGCGAGTTGCGCGCCTCGGGCCGGTTCAGCGTGATCAATGCGACGCGATCGCGGATCACGCAGAGGAGTTCACTGGTGCCGGTATCGATGGTGGTTTCCGTGGACATGATTCCCGCCCTTGTAGGATGGGCAAAGCGAAGCGTGCCCACCAATTGCTGTTTCGTCGTTGATAGTGGGCACGGCGCTATGCGCCTTTGCCCACCCTTGTAATAGCGCGATCAGTTATTCTCGACCTGTTCCGTGAGGAATGGCCTGCCGCGGTTTG
>NZ_JBVVOU010000069.1:0-9675 GCF_055807635.1 Bradyrhizobium sp. Kon56
CAAATCAACAGACTTCACGAGCCTCTCGAAGGCCTTTCGGCCAGAGGATGACTCGATGTCCAGCAGAACCGATCGCTAGCCGCGCATGTGAGTCATGCCGTAGATTACCGTTATCGAACTGTCAGCGGACTGGCTGGGGCAATTTTGATCACCTCAGCCCCGAAACGAGCGAGATAGCATCGTGCGTGCGGCCAGCGATGACATTGCTTAGGTCGAGAACGCGCACGCCCTCGAGCCACCCCGCCGACTTGTCAGCCTTGCGTGCCGACATTTGCCTGGCAGGTAATTCCGAGAATGCTGCGATGGCCTGATCGAAGGCGACCCATTTTCGCGGCACGGGGCTCAACATCAGTTCCCCGCTTTCCTCCAGCCAGGCCACAGGTCCAAGCTGAGTGATCGGTCCATACACCGGATCATCGACCTTGATCATCAGGCCCGCGTGTTCTGCGTGATCGTCTCTGATCCAGTCCTGCTGCCAGCGCTGCGGCGCGGCTGGTATTCGTCCCTCTCCGAAGATGCGCTCCCATTCGGTTGCGGTGCGGGTGAGAAAGATGGTCTTCATTCGTGCGGCGATCTTGTCCGCCCACGTTTTCGGAAGGACCCTGAGGGAGACATCAGATCGCCAGTCGCGCACCGAAAGATAGGTGTTCGACTCCTCTATAACCCCCTCCGCCAAGAGCTCATCGTACCGGTCCAGCACCTGCAAACAGCGCCTGGTATGATGCTTGTGGGCCGAGGAGGACGAAGAACATGCGCCCGTCTTTGCATTTGTAGTTGCGGGCAAATGGATCGAGGAGTTCCTGCGTCTCCTCATAGGAGAGGTTCATTGGCAAACGCTCCGCGCCTCCGGGCGATCTCGCGCTCACGGTGACTTGTAGCGAAGCGGAAGCTGATCGATGCTGATGGAGTTGTATGCGAGCCCCTCCATGACCGCATGCAAGAGGCACCTCGATCTGGTCGCCGATTCCGCTGCGTTCTCGTGCCTGAAGCGCCAGCACCGTAGCCAAAACCGCCAGCATCGTATCGCAGCCCGATGCCAGAGGTAGCGGCGAGAAGGACGGGTTGATCCCCCTCAACACACGATTCAACCCCATGTCGGTGAACAAGCCGGAGGACGCCCCAATCACGGCTTCAAAGGCACGCCACTCGCGACGGAGTTGATCGTTAGAAGCAAAGCCGGGAATGGAAACGCTAGTCAGGGCTGGATGAGTTTTTGCGCAGGACGCTGAAGTCGATCCCGACCCGGCTCAGCACTCCCGGGCGGAAAATTCTCGATGACGATATCTGCGTCGGCGATCAACGTTTGCGCATGCGATAAGCCCTCCTCCGTCTTTAAATCGACCGAAACGATCAGCTTGTTTCGATTGAGAGTCGCATTGGCTGGACCGTCCCAGAGGGGACCGGATGGGGGGCAATATGCACGACGGTAGTAGCGCGAGCGCCTGAATCCAGCTTTCACCATCGTGCCGTCGTTGCAAGCCCCGAGAGATTTACCTGAACGATGTCGTCGTCACGACGGCGACACAGTGATCTTCCCCCAAAAAAAGTGGACAGGGTTCAGCAGCTTTTAGCTCGATCTCGATCGGGCGGTATATCCGATGGCGGAATGGCGCCGGGTTCGATTGTAGAAGCCTTCGATGAAGCGAAAATATCGCGCTGGGCTTCGGCACGGGTCTGATAGTCGCGATGATGGACGAGCTCGGTCTTCAGGGTGTGGAAGAAGCTCTCCATCGGGCATTGTCGTAGCAGTTGGCTTTGCGGCTCATCGATGCGGTGATGCCGGCGGCTCACAGGACCGCACGATAGTCCTGTGAGGCGTATTGGGCGGATTCAAACGGTCGTCGCCACACCCTGAAGTGGAGGTTGCGATGAAAGATTTAAGTCGATGTTCGGCGCGGTCAGGACGAGCGCCATTGCCATCGCCAGGCCGGCCGTCTGCGGCCGGACGCGATGAACAGAATAGATTTTGGAAGGCGATTGCCACAGGGCAGAGCAGCGAAGATGCTGCGTTTGAGGCCGGATTATCGCAACCTGTCGGAAGCAGGTTGTTCCGAAAGGCAGGCGGCATGCCACCAGCGATGTTCAGATCTTCGGCCAAGCCTCTCTCCGGGCGCTACCTTTCATTGGCTGAAAGCGAGGAAATCGCCCTTCTAAAGGTGCAGGGCCACTCGATACGGGAGATTGGGCGCCGCTTGGGACGGGCTGCTTCGACGGTCTCACGTGAATTGCGGCGGAACGCGGCCACCCGCGGCGGCGGGTTGGATTATCGGGCAACAACTGCCCAATGACATGCAGACCGATCTGCCCGCCGGCCCAAACCGACCAAGCTTGCGCCCAACGCTGCCTTGCGCACTTATGTGGAGGAGAGACTTACCGGCAGGATCGTAGCCCCGAGCGGAGCTTGTATTGCTGGCCCCACCGTTCGGCGGAACGGCCGCCGGCATGGCCGGCGAAAGGATCGACGATGGGCCAAAGCATGAAGCCCTGAGCAGATTGCCCGACGCTTGCCTATCGACTTCCCGGACGACAAGACGATGCGCTCAGCCACGAAGCATCTATCAGGCTCTCTTCGTTCAGGGCCGCGGTGTACTACGCAGCGAACTGACGGCCTGCTTGCGAACTGGACGCGTGTTGTGCGTGCCAGGGGGCGCGTACGCAGGCACGGCAAGGGCTTTGTCTCGCCGGAGATCATGATCAGTGAGCGCCCCGCTGAAGCGGCCGATCGAGCCGTGCCGGGACTTGGGAGGGAGACCTCATCCTCGGTCTTGGCAGCTTGGCGATCGGCACGTTGGTCGAACGCACGACGCACTTCACAATGCTATTGCACCTTCCCCGGTTAGCGGGGCATGGCGAAGCTCCGCGCAAGAAGAACGGACTTGCGCTTGCAGGACACGGGGCGGAAGCCGTGCGTGACGCGATCTCGCGCACCATCATCACTTTGCCCGAAGAACTACGTCGCGCGTTGACTTAAGATCAAGGAGCCGAAATGGCTCAGCACGACCGCCTCACGATCGATGCGGGCATCCAGGTCTACTTCTGCGACCCGCAAAGCCCTTGGCAGCGCGGCACTAACGAGAACACCAACGGGTTGCTGCGGCAGTACTTTCCGAAAGGCACAGACCTGAGCATCCACAGCGCCGACGAGACTGTAGCAGCGGCCCTCAATGACCGACCCAGAAAGACACTGGGCCGGAAAACGCCGGCAGAAGCGCTTGACGAATTACTCTCATGAGTGAAAACAATTGGTGTTGCGACGACCGTCTGAATCCGCCCAGTTCACGGGCGCCGCGTTCACCGGCGTGCTTTTCGGTCATGACATCGCCATCAGCATGGACGGCCGGGCGCCTGGCGCGACAACGTGTTCGTCGAGCGGCTGTGGCGCAGTGTCAAATATGAGGAGGTCTATCTGCGCGCCTACGACACCGTGTCCGACGCCCGCGCCTCGATCGGCCGATACCTCGCCTTTTACAGTGGCTGGCGTCCCCACTCGAGCCTTGGCCGCGGCACCTCGGATCAAGCTTACTTCAACCCGCTGCCGTTCCGCGCGGCGGCCTAACTCTGGCAGAAGCTCCACTTATGGACGCGGAATTGCTGTTCAGACAACCGAGACCATCTCTTCCTTGTGACAAGGCAGCGCAATCCAGGAGCGAGTTAGCGGTTAGGACATCATCGGCAGATACACGTCACTTGACGGTTCAAACTCGGATGTCGGGACGTGGCGAGATCGCTGTGAAGTGCACGAACGCGACCGTTGCCGCCCGATGCCGAATGGAGAAGCCGCAGCTCGTGCGGCTTGCGAGGGCACCTCGTTTAGCTGGCTGACCGCGAGTGGAACCAGACCGACTCGAGCGCCGGATCGCCATGCACGACGTCGGCGTGGGCGCTCGCGACAGCAGGCACGTCGAAACCAGCCGAACAAGATGCGGCGTGGAGACGCCAAGCGCGATTCCAGCACGACTTGCGCTTTGCAACGCCATTCGGGGCTCCAACAGATGAAAGGACGTTTGATTATGGTGGCGCTTGAGCGGTGAGTTTCCTCATTTCCAAGCGTCACTACGTCGAATTGTGGCATCTGGGCCTGGCGTCGCGAGGTTTTCATGCAAGGTGCGCGACCTGTTTCTCAAGTGCATATCTTTGGCGGGGGTTGAGCTTCTAGGTGCGGAAAAACGAGTCAAGGGCCAGGCGCGCAACGCCAGCACAGATGCAGTACGACGGAGAACGTCGGGAACGGAGCTCTTGTAGGGCGGGCGATTCGGAATGACCGGATAGTTGAAGAATCGTTCTGATGCAATCACGCCGATAACGAACAATATCGCCGTTGCTCGCGCACGATAACTCCCGATCTGTTCACTTCAATTACAGGCCGCCGGTATGTCACGCGCCGCGCGATTTCTCCGCGTTGTAGTGCTTCCTTGCCTGCTGGCGGAATGCTTCGCGCTGGCTGAGGCTTTTTTGCGCCCCATTAAGCTCCTCAACCCCTTAGGATCGCTCCAATGTGAGCGGCGCCGTTTGTTTGGGCGCGTCGTGGTCGAGTAGCTCCGCCATTTGGCTTTGCCCTCACAGATCCAGGCGGGCGGCTTTCCCGCACCCGGCTTTTCCCAAGAGTAACCCGGTCATATCCGCGCCTGCGCCCATGTGCGAGTGATCCGTGGAGTTGGCAGGCGGAAGCGTATCGCTCCGGCGAGGACCGCCTTGCGCGGTTTGTTGGAGGATGAAGACATAGGCGTATGACTGACCATATGGCCATGCCTAAGGTTTCCCGACTTGAAGTCGTCTCGACGGGCGCTCGACGCCGTCCGACATTGGAAGAAAAGCAGCGAATCGTCACCGAGAGCCATAGCGGGCCCGGTCTGGTGTCGGTGACGGCACCACGCAACGTGCTGTCGACAAGCCAATTGTTCACGTGGCGCCGGTTGGCGCGCAAAGGCAAGTTGAGCGGGGATGGCGCGCCGGCGCTTGTTCCGGTTGAGATCACGTCTGCAGCGGCTCCGATATCGAGTAGCGCGCCACAACCGGTGTCTTCACCGCCTGCGCAACGTGCAAGGGCCGGCATTATCGAGATCGAGCTTGGCGGCGGCGGTCGCGTGCGCGTTGACCGGGACGTGGACACGGAGGCGCTGCAGCGGGCTCCTGAGCTTCTGAGACAGCGATGATCCCGATCCCGAGCGGCGTCAGGGTCTGGATTGCCACCGGCCCAACGACATGCCCCGCGGGATGCAAAGCCTGGCGCTTGCGGTCCAGGAGAGCCTGAAGCGCGATCCTCATGCTCGCGATCTCTACATCTTCCGGGGTCGTCGCGGCGATCTGGTCAAGATCCTCTGGCATGACGGGCTGGGCATGTCGCACTACGCCAAACGGCTGGACCGAGGCAAGTTCATCTGGCCTTCGGCGTCGGACGGCGCGGTATCGATCTCAGCGGCGCGCACGTCGGTTAGCGCCGCTTCCCATCGGCGATCGAGTTCTGAGGCGACCAGGCGATTGTCTGGATCAGCTCGATTGAACTGCCGTTCGGCGAGCGCCGCCGTGTACCGCTTGCGCTCGAGCTCTCGTTCTGCGCTGGAACGTAACGCATTGTTCATCTGCTGCTGGACCCGGCGGGAGTGCGACAAGGCATCGAGTTCGGCCGGCGCCAGTGCAGTTAGGAATGCATCGGCAACGGCCGCATCGATACGGTTGGCCCGGATGTGTTGGCAGGTCGGCTGGCCTTCCTCTGGGGCCGCAGGTGATTGCATACATACTCGCCGCCCCCCTTGTAGCGGACGTACATCTTATGGCCACATCGTGCGCACCAGGCGATGCGGTGGAGCAGAAGCTCGCCATCGCGAGGCGCGCCTCGGGTTTTGATGCGCATGTATTCGGCTCGGTTATCTCTGATGACGGCTCGGATTTTTTCATAAATTGGCCAGTCGAAATAGGCAGGATATCGATCTTTGACGACGATCCGCCACTCCTCAATCGGCCGCGGAGCCTTTTGCGGCACGGCGCCTTCCCGCTTCGGCGGCTGGAAGCGGGTTCGTCCATAGACGAAGGCACCCGCGTATGCGGGGTTCTTCAAGACGGCCGCCACCGCAGCCAGCGTCGCGCGCGTCCAACACAAATCGCCATGCCGATCACGACGTGGCAGTTCGAGGTCACGCTCGTTCAACGCCCGCATGACCTTGGCAACGCTGCGCAGTTGCAGGAACAGCTGGAAGACGAGACCGAGCCGCCCTTGCACGGCCATGTCGGGATCCTTAACGACTACGCCGCTCGGCTCCCGCATCAGCCCGATTGGCAGCATAACCGCAAGTTCGCCGCGTTCGGCTTTAGCCAGCAGGCCGGCGGTCAGCCGGCTGCGGATCGTATGTAGCTCAAGCTCGGAGATCGAACCTTTCAGCCCGAGAAGCAACCGTCCGTTGGGAGTGCCCGGATCATAGACACCATCGCGGTCGGCGATCAGACAGCCACGCAGACCACAGATATCCAGGAGCGGGTACCAGTCGGTACAATTGCGCGCCAAGCGAGTCACGTCGATCCACAGAATGAGCCCCACTTCACTCAGGCCAACACGGCCAACGAGTTCTTTGAAGCCGTTACGATGCGCTGTAGACGCGCCGCTCAACCCGAGATCGGTATCAATCACGTCGATGGCCGCCTCACGCCATCCGAGTTCACGGGCGCGCTTGTGAAGCGCGTATTGAAGGCGCAGGCTCTCCTGATTGCTTACGACCTGGTGGGGCGTCGACTGCCGGATGTAGACTACGGCTTTGCGCGCCAAGTGGCTTGGTGTGACCAACTCGGACTTCATGAGGGATCTCCGCCAAAATCGCGGCGACGTCTTCGACGATCCGGCGTCGGAGCGCGGGCGTCAGCGGCGACCAAAGATCGGCTGGATCCATGCTCATGTGCGTCGGGACAATCCGCTGTCGATAAAAGCTCGAGTAGAGCCTCCGTACTCAGCTTAATCTGATTTGCTTCTTGTCCATAATATTCGATTGCGGTTGCCTGAATTAGAGACTGCTTCCCGTGCGATACTCAACTTCATACGAAGCGGGAATGCCTCGGCCTCGCTGGCCGATCTTCCTGATCACTTGAAATGAGCGGCCGTACAAAGGATGGTGGGGGTCTCGAACTTCGACCACCTCCGGAAAAGATTCGTCAGACTCACTATTGGGGACATTCCTCAAATCCCCTCGCGGTCCGGGATCGACTGGCGGAATCCACAGCTGAGCTGGCGACCGAGAAGCGCGGGCTGAGCACAAGATCCAGCAGATTTTGCATTTTTGGGGAGTCACAGCGCTTCCACTGTGTCGCATGGATGCCGAGCGCGACGCTGTTCCGGATGACATTGCCACCGCCGAAAGAGGCGTTGGCCGCGGAACGCACGAGGGGTTTGGAGATCGCGGCTGAGCTCGCGGTCGCCCGTGCGAAAGCGTCTGAGGACGAAGCGCTGATCGCCCAGCAGAAGCTGCAGATCGCCCAGCTAAAGCATAAGATCTACGGCCAGCGGTCGGAGCGTTCGTCGCGCCTGATCGAGCAGTTGGCCTTGAAGTTCGAAGAGCTGGAAAGTGACGCCACTGAAGACGAGCTGGCGGCAGAGCGCGCTGTGGCCAAGGCGACGACGGTGCGCGGATTTACGCGCAAGCGCGGCGAACGCCAGACGTTCCCCGAGCAATTGCCGCGCAAACGAGTGGTGATCGAGCCGCCGACGGCTTGCGGGTGCTGTGGCGGCAATCGTCTGCGCAAGCTCGGCGAGGACGTGACGAGGACACTGAAAGTGGTACCGCGCCAGTGGAAGGTGATGGAGACGGTGCGGGAGAAGTCCTCCTGCCGTGATTGTGAGAAGATCAGCCAACCGCCAGCGCCGTTCCATGCCGTCGCCGCGGATGGGCCGGCCCGAGCCTGTTGGCCATGATCATGTTCGAGAAGTTCGGCGAACACCAGCTGTTGAACCGCCAGGCGGAGCGCTATGCCCTAGAAGGCGTGCCGATCGCACTGTCGACCATGGCGGATGCCGTGGGATCGGTCTGCACCTCGCTCAACCCACTCCTGCGCCTGGTGGAGCCCGTGTCATGGCTGCCGAGCGGCTTCATGCCGCTGATACGACCGTGCCGGTGCTGGCCAAGGGCAAGACCGATACGGCACGGTGCTGGATCTACGTCCGGCACGACGGGCCTTTTGGGGGCGCGGGGCCATCGGCGGCGATGTTCTATTACTCCCGCGACCGCAAAGGCGAGCATCCCCAGGTGCATCTGGCCCGATATGCCAGCATCCTGCAGGTCGACGCCTATGATGGGACAACCAGTTCTATCCGGCGGGCGCCAGCCAGGCCCAATCCGGGAGGCTGCCTGCTGGTCACACGGACGGCGCCCGTTCTTTGCCATGGCCGACATCGAAGAGAATGCCCGGCGGAAGGCCGCTGGCAAGAAGGAAATCCCGCTCTCGCCGACCGCGATTGAGGTCGTGAGGCGGATCGATGCGCCCTTCGAGATCGAACGCTCCATGAATGGCGGGAGCCCCGACGAGCGTCTTCAGGTGCGGCAGGCGCTGGGCCGGCCTCTGATCGAGGAGCTTCAGGTCTACATGCGCGAGCAGCTCGCCAAACTGTCGCGCGCTCACGACCGGGCCAAGGCGTTCAACTATATCCTGAAGCGATCGGCGAGCTTCACGCTGTTCCTTCAGGACGGCCGCGTGTGCCTCTCCAACAATGCCGCCGAAAGGGGCTTGCGAGGCATCGCCCTTGGACGGAAGCTCCGGCTGTTCTGCGCCTCTGACCGCGGAGGGCGGCACGCTGCGGCTATGTACAGCCTGATCGTCACGGCCAAGATGAAGGGCGTCGATCCGCAGGCGTGGTTGACTGATATCCTTGCCCGCATTGCCGCTCATCCGGCTCATCGGCTGGACGAGCTTCTGCCCTGGAATTGGACGCCGGCACCAGCGATCTCCGCTCGAGCGGCATGACCACCCACGTCAACATGGTCCATCACGTCACCACCATCACCCAGGTCGCAAAAGACCTCGGCGAAGATGAAGATTGGCTACGAGACGTCGCCAACGAAATGGAGATCGAGGACGGCGCCATTTGGGGCTTTGGCGTTGGCGAAGACGGCGTTCAAGCGTTCACTGACTTCGGCATCGAGCGCATCATCGAGCTCATCCAAATTTATAAAGAAAATCCGCAGTTACTTAAGCGATGACCGTCAGAAATCCAATCAGGTTGCGGCCTACGCCGGAGGCCTACTCGGACGCGTGCCGTCAGGATCTCGAACTCCAGCCAGCCTATGCGCCGGCTTTTCTGGCGCGCCGTCTCAGACAAACGCAGCCAGGTTCGACGCACGCGGTAGAAGCCGTTGAGCGCTGGATAGTGTGCGGAGTGCCATAGTAGCCATAGTGCCCGCGCAGCACGGCGGCGAACCACTAGTGCTGCTTGGTGTCAACGGCGTTCAATTTTGCATGCCGAATGAAACTTCATGGTTGTGCGACCATAGCTATAGACAGCGTGCGCATTTTGCCCACGCGCGTCTACATGCCGGCGATGGTCGCCCTATGCTCGCGAGCGGCGGCCTGGGTCATGGTTGAGCATCGAAGTTGAGGGGATCGCTCGCATTTTGCAGAATTCCTCCTTTCTTGGTCGATCTTTGCAGCCTTTGCGCGTCGTCACGCCCTACATGTTCGCCTTGCTGGGGAGTTTAGACG